>NZ_CALNWX010000014.1:0-118171 GCF_940807095.1 Chryseobacterium sp. Marseille-Q3244
TTGTACAAGTTTTATATTCTGGCAGCATTGGCTGCTATTGCTCTCATTATTGCGATTATCATGATTGTAAAATGGGGCCGAAAAGCGAAAAACGCTCCCGTGGTAGCTACGAACCAAACCCTGAAGGTCTAATACCATTGTCTTTGACCAAAAAAACAACCATAAAAACACATTTACAGAGAGTTATTAACACTAAAAACAAACAAATTAACGTACAATAAATACACTTAGGATGAAAAATTATTTCTTATCAATTGTTTTTTTAACAATGAGTTCATTTGCGTATGCACAGGTTGGGATAAATACGCCAAATCCAGATGCGAGTGCAGCATTAGAGGTTTACAGCCAAAACAAAGGAATGCTGATTCCAAGGCTTACCACAGCTAAAAGGGATGCTATCCCGAATCCTGCCAATTCACTTCTCATTTATGACACGGATAAAAAGTGTCTAAGCCAGAATATCGGAACACCTTCCAGCCCGGATTGGCTATGTATCAGTGGGAATGCCGTCAAAATGTTTTATATGCCCAGCGTATCTTTCGATACTTCTCAAAATGCCACTGCTCAAACCAAAGATCTATATACCTTATATAAAAATCAATTTGGAACCCCAAAAGCAAAAAGCACTAGTGCCCCGACTTCTATTCCTTTCTTCCCGTCAAGCAAAGATCTTTATTATTATGTAACAGATGCTGATCCTAACGTATTTAGAAATATTTCTATTTCTGATTCGGGAGTAATGACCTATGATGTAAGAGCTGCGGCCACAGACTGTTCTTTTGTTAATATTGTTTTTGTTGTAAAATAATGGAATTATGAACAGAAATATTTCAATCTTATATGTTCAAAAAATTCTGTTTATTATTTCCTTTTTCGTTTTCTCTCAGCACATTGTAGCCCAAAATCAACAAGGTACAGGTTATCCTTATTTTGTTAATTTTACCCAGGGACTGCAACCTCAGGAAGCGTATAAGGTAACAACAAGCGGAATTCAGAATGATGCTACTTTTACAACGGACGGTTTAAGGCTAACCAGAAATGTGAATAATATATCCGGAGGTGTTATACTTGCGGACAGAAAATTCACCAGTGATCAGGGAATTAAATTCGAATTTGAATATGTCATCTATGGTGGAAGCTCCAACGGTGGTGATGGAATTTCCATATTTTTAGTGGATGGATCTATTCCCAAAGACCAACTTAATCTTGGTTACTTTGGAGGAGGACTAGGCTATACTTTTGTAATGAGAAATTCAAGACAAGGAGGAAATCTTGAAGGTTTGAGGGGAGCTTATCTGGGAATCGGCCTCGATGAATTCGGAAATTTTAAAACCAGATTTCGCCAAGGGGACAGAACAAGAAACGGGCTTACTGATGTGTCTATAGCTGATGGCCGGAACAATGTAACTTTGAGAGGAAAACGCGGGAATCAGTATCTTTCATCTTCGGAACCTGCCGGATACAATGGTTATCCGTTGCTTTACAGTACAGCAACCAACGCTTCTCCTTCAAGCAACAACCGTTCAATATACTTAAATGTTCAGACCGGAAAGCATATTGCTACTCAAAATTCCACTTTTAGCAAGTTTACTATGGAAAACGGAGGAAATTCAATTCCTCAGAATGAGTCTGACGCCAGATTCCGTAAGGCTTATATTACCTTAGTTCCTAATCCTGCAGGAGGCTATAATATTACAGTAGAGATTCAGCATGGCAATGTTAAAGAAAAGATTATTGACAGCTACTATTATCCCACCTCTTTAAAATATACAGAGAATGCCATGCAAAATAATCAGGTAAGAACGCTGGACACTTCTCCTCCTTCCACTTTCAGGATTGGATTTGCAGCTTCAACCGGAGATGCTAAAAATATACACCTGCTAAAAAACCTGGGAGTTACCAGACCTTATGCCGCTGAAGTTACTGATGATCTGTTTGCAGGATGTCCGGGAATAAAATCCATTTACTCTCCCCTTCTGAATGATGCCGCTTATACCTCAAAAAATGGTCAAAATCCACCTGTAGCTTCTTATAATAATATTGATTTTAACTCATTCCGGTTTTTAGATATTAATGGTGCCGTTATTCCTAATATAAGCGGAGGGGTCTACACCAATGGCGAAGGAACATGGACCTATTATCCAGCCACCGGAAAATTAGCTTTTAAACCTGCTAACGGATTTACCGGAGTAGCCAAAATAAGATATGACATCAAAGGCGGAGGAAGGGATGGCTCAGAAGGTCCTTATAATCATGAAGACTATCGATCTATGCCGGGATTAATACAAGTTAATATTTCCACTGCTAATAATTGTAGTAAAGCCTGTATAGTTTCGAATAAAAATATCACTCAAAAAATACAAAGCAATCCATAGGAAACAAAATACTAAAATTTAAAAACCGACTTTTGTCGGTTTTTTTTGTATTTCCGGATGAATCGTATGAAAGGATATTATCATCGTAAAAGATCCATTTCATGAGAACGGGCTTTCCGTTTAAATATCATGAAATCAACTCTTCATTTCTTTCGATTTAAAATAATTAATTGCATCTTCTATGGCCTTATTGATCGGTTGATATTGAATTTTCAGCTCATCTACCGACTTTTGGTTAGTGTAATAGTTATGAATCTGGAGTGCTTTCATATTAGAAGTGCAGAGGTTGGTTTTTATTTCTAATCTTCTCAGAATATCCCCTAGCCATCCTAAAATATTCAATAATAGATTGGGAATAGGAATCATCATTGGGGCTTGATTGGCAGCTTCATTTATCTTTTCAAAAAACTGTCTATAGTTTAAATTTTCATTGGCTAATAAATATTTTTCGCCATTCTTTCCATTTTCCATAGCGTTCATTACGCCATTGGCTGCGTCTTCTACATGAACAAAATTCTTCCCTCCCTTTGGATAAAAGATCAGTTTCTTTTTCCAGGCCCAAAAAATCAACTTTCCGGAACTTGGTTTTGTATCGTAAGCCCCAATCATGAAGGTGGGATTTAAAATGACCACTTTTGTATTTTTACAGTTCTTCAAAAGGTAAGTTTCAGCATTCAGTTTACTTTGTGCATAAAAAGAATCTGTGAAAGGGTATTTCTGAAGCTCTTCTTCATTTCCTGGATGTTCCTGGCTTCCATATCCAATCGTATTGGCCGAACTCACAAACAAAAATCGTTCTACCCCACAAGCTTCCGCCTGAGAGAACAAATTCACCGTAATATCATAATTTACTTTTTTATACTCTTCATAACGGATCAGGTTCTGATTCGTTTCTGCAGCTATATGAATGATACAGTCAACATTGGCAAGATATGATGACAGATCAGAGCTTATACAACCTTCAATCAGTTTCAGGTTTTCATTTTCTTCACCCAGATATTTGCTTTTCTGGCGCACCAGAGCAATAACAGAATAACCATTTTGTAATAATTTAATGATAATATTGGTTCCCAGAAGCCCTGTAGCTCCGGTTACAAAAACTTTTTTCATGCCTCGATCTCTCTTTTTATCGCTTGAGTCATCAGGGGAAGCTTAATCCATATGGGAAGAATCTTCATCATCACCCAGCTTATTGGGTTGACCATAATTACGGAATCTTTTTTAAATAACTGCCGAATGCACCGAGCCGCTACTTTATCAGGATTTAAAAGCGTCAGTCTTCCAAAGAAGCCTTGTTTTTCGATTCTTTTACAGACATCAGCATTGGTTTTCATAGCTCCAGGGTTCACTACGCTTACAAAAACATTTGTATCTTTTAATTCTTCATGCAGCCCTCTTGAAAAGGAATGAATAAAGCTTTTGGAGGCCGGATATACCGTCTTAAAGCCTATAGGAGAGAATGCAGCCATACTTGAAACATTTAAAATATATGCTTTAGGCTGTTTCAAAAGATTAGGTAACAGCTGATGGGTAATAAGAGAGGTTGCAGTTACGTTGACCTGCAAAATGGTGTTGATATAATCGGATGTAGCTTCAGTGAACTTCTTTGTTCCTCCAAGACCTGCATTATTAATCAGGATATGGATATTAAAAGACGAATTAAGCCATTCTGTAAGCTTCATTACGTTTTCATTAATGGAAAGGTCAACTTCATAGCAATAAGCTTTTATAGGGTGCTTTTCTTCAAGATTCCGGGAAAGTTCTTTTAAATTCTGACCGGGAAGACTTACCAGAATAAGATTGATATTTTTTCTGGCCAGGTTTTCAGCGAAGGCCTTTCCCAGTCCCTGACTTGCTCCCGTCACCACAGCGTATGATTCTTTGGTATCCATAAGATTAAATTTTACGGTACAAAGCTATCATGGAAACCTCCTTTGAATGTTCCGGATTATCTGAACGAACCTATTTTCAACCTAAAAACAAATCAAAATCAAGCATCTGATAATCAATAAATTAAATATGTTTACAAAGTAAAAGTTTATAATTCGGAACTTATTTTTTGAATTCGGAAGGAGTTTGCCCGGTCACTTTTTTGAAAGTAGTATTGAAGGAAGTCTTGGAATTGAAACCTGACTCATAAGCGATTCCCAGAATGGATAATTTACTTCCGGAATCTTTAAGAAGCTGTTTGGCATATTCAACCCTGAATTCATTCACATATTGGAAAAAATTCTTTTGAAAACCAGTATTGATAACATAAGATAAATGATGAGTAGTAACAGTAAGCATATCTGCCAGTTTGATGAGATTCAAGTCACTATCCAGATAAGGCTTCTTAGTTTCCATCATATGTTCAAGCTGTGTTTTAATTCTTAAGAGTTCTTCATCCGGCATCAGTTTCCTTTTTACCTCTTCAGAGTCAACATCATCCTGAATAGAGATTAATTCTTCACGTTGTTTTTCTTCTAATGGATAAATCTCTTTCTGTTTTAATGAATAATAACCAACGCAATAAATAACCACAAGGAATACTGCATTGATAAAGAAATTTAAGGATTTAGGATCATAAAACAGATTGTATACTACATAAATAATATTCACTGCAAGAATGACGAGGATAATATATTCCAGCCAATTCAGATTGATTCCTTCGGTATTGGAAGAAAACTGCTGGATGTTTCGCTGATGTTTTCTGATGGTGATATAAGAAAGAACAGTATAAAACAATGCCTGAACCAAGATCAGGAGGATACTTAGAAACTCAAAAGGATGAGTATACCCCAGTTTAACCAATACAAGAAATACAACAAATACCGCGGGCAATACCAGAAATTTTACATCTGTTATTTTAAATCTAAAAGAAGGATTAGTATGAAATAATACGCTGAAATAAAAAAAGACAGGTGTCAGATATTGTACAATCCGTATCGGGAATAAGGAGTGGAACTCTATAACTGAGGCAGTTATGAGGAAAAGAACTTCATCCAGCCAGAATGTAGACCAAAGAAAGAGAAAAATTCCGAACCAGAAATTGGCTTTCCGGTTAACCTTTAAAGGATTGGCAATGTTCAGCAGAGAAAGCAAAACCAATGAACCATAGATAAGTATCACGATGAAACTATTGAATTCTGATGTGTTCATTGGTTTTGATATTTTAGATTAAAAAGAGCTTTTTATCTTATTCGCTTCCTGATAAAAATCTGATATCCCAGGTAAATCAATGGTAGTGACATGACTCCAAGATATAAAATATTACTCATGGCCAGCTGCGGGTGTAATACAATAGAATATACAAGCCCGAAAAAGGCACCTCCAAGATGGGCAGCATGTCCCAGGTTGTCCCATTGTTTAGGGTTCAGCATCATGTAAACAGAATATCCGAAATACAATGTCCCAAATAACCATCCCGGTAAAAAGTTTACACTGATCTCATTGGGAGCCATCGCAATGGACGCAAAAATAATCCCTGAAACAGCTCCTGAAGCTCCGATAGCGGAATACCAAGGCTGTTTCTGGTAAATCTGTAAGCTAAATAGGTTTCCAAGGATCATTGATCCGAAATAGATCATCAAGAATCCAACTTCTCCAAAAAAGTGAACCACCACTCCCTGAAAGAAGTATAGGGAAAGCATATTAAAAAACAGGTGCATAAAATCTGCATGCAAAAATGCAGAACTTATCAGCCTTATATATTCTTTACGGTTGGCAATTGCTCCAACATTGAATTTATATTTTTCAAATAAAACGGTATTATTGAACCCCATGTAACTGAATACACAAGTAACGGCAATAATAATCAAAACAAATATATCCATCTGATGTTTTTATTTACTGTTAAATAGAAGCTGGTATCTCCTACTCGGCTTCATTTTCTTCTTCACCCTGGAAAAGATCTCCGATGATTCCTCCATCTTCGTCCATATCCCCGGCTGGTTCCGGATCTTCATATACTTCCGGCTCTTCTTCTACAGGTTCGGGAATTGTAATATTAATGGCTTTTACCTTAAATTTCGTAAACTGATTTCCTATCGCTTTTATTCCTTTTATGGTAATAAATTCGTCGATATTAATGGTTTCCGGATCCCTTTCTTTCCCTTTATCTTTTGCAAAAATAATTTCTGCCGTTACATCATTGGCAACGATGACATTCTCTATGAATGAATTCGGATGTTCAGATGGCATAAAGGTCTGTACATTCACTGTATTTTCCAGCAGGAATCTTTTGATAAAATAGATCTGCTTTTCACCATCATAATAAATACAAGTAATGGGCTGCTCAGGCTTCCATTTTTCCAATACCAGGTAATCATCATCAAAACGGTTTCCTAAATCAAAAGAAACTAGCTTTACTTCTCCATTGGTATTGATTGTTAATATCTTATCATCTCCTTTGAAACTACCCAATAAGGTACCCCTTACATCAGCATTCAGTCTTCTTACCGTATCATCAAACCAGATTCTTCTTGGAGCCAGTGTAGAAACGCCTTCTTCTTTAAGGTCTACCTTCTTCACTGCATATTTGGTCACCAGGTTTCCTTTAGAATCACGTCCTTTAATCGCAAGATCAGAGAAATTGATCTCCATTTTATTCTTTCTGATTCTAGGATTTGGCTTTAAAAGAACTGTAACGGTTTCTGCTTCTCCATTCGGGTTGGCTGAAAAGTATAATGTTTCTGAACCTTTTTTATCTGAAGCTAACGGATAGTCTGTATTTCTGGTAACCCCGGTTACAGAGAAACGTTTCATGTAATAAGGACCTTCCCTGCCTTCACGGTAGATCATGTTGTACACAGTTCGCTTGTCATTTTTCTTCCATATGGCAACGTGGAGAATATCTTTTCCGATAAATGTTTTAGCTTCCACTTTTACCACCTTCATGCTGCCGTCTTTTCTGAAAGTAATAATATCATCAATATCTGAACAATCAAACATATACTGATCTTTCTTCAATGATGTTCCGATAAAGCCTTCTTCAAAATTAGCATAGAACTTCTCATTGGCAACAGCTACTTTGGTTGCATCAATGGTATCAAAGATTCTAAGTTCTGTTTTTCTCTGTCTATCTTTTCCGTATTTCTTCTGAATATTCAGATAATACTCAATAGCATAGGCTATCAGATTGGCAAGATGATGTTTTACCTGCTCTATTTTACCTTCAAGAGAGGCTATATTTTCTTTAAATTTATCTAAATCAAATCTCGAAATTCTCTTGATCCTGATCTCGGTTAATCTTAAAAGATCTTCTTCTGTCACTGCTCTTAAAAGATGCTTGGTATGAGGCTTCAATCCTTTGTCGATGGTTTTCAAAACATCTTCCCAGGTTTTCACTTCTTCAATATCGTGATAGATCCTGTTTTCGATGAAAATCCTTTCCAGTGAAGAAAAATGCCAGCTTTCCTGAAGCTCATGAAGTTCTATTTCAAGTTCTTTTTTCAGCAATGATACCGTATGATCCGTATTCATTTTCAGAATATCAGAAACATTCATAAACATTGGTTTATCACCAACAATCACACAGGCATTCGGCGAGATTGTTACCTGGCAGTCTGTAAAGGCATACAGGGCATCAATCGTTTTATCCGGAGATACGTCGTTGTGAATATGAATCAGGATCTCAACCTTATCGGAAGTGTTATCTTCAATTTTCTTGATCTTGATCTTTCCTTTCTCATTGGCTTTTAGGATAGAATCGATCAGGTCACTCGTTGTTTTGGAATAAGGAAGTTCAGAGATTACCAACAGGTGTTTGTCTGTTTGGGTGATTTTAGCTCTGGCTCTTACCTTTCCGCCTCTGTGACCATCATTGTATTCTGATACATCCAGGTAACCCGCTGTTAAAAAGTCCGGATAAATCTCAAATTTCTTTCCTTTTAAATAAGCTACAGATGCATTGATAAGCTCATTGAAGTTATGCGGAAGAATCTTTGTGGAAAGTCCTACTCCAATTCCTTCCACCCCTTGAGCAAGAAGTAATGGAAATTTTACAGGAAGATCAACGGGTTCATTATTTCTACCGTCATAGGATTTTGTCCATTCCGTAGTTTTAGGATTAAAGACTACTTCCAGGGCAAAAGGAGTCAGCCTGGCTTCAATATACCTCGCTGCCGCAGCAGAATCTCCTGTGTAGATATTTCCCCAGTTTCCCTGAGTATCAATCAGTAATTCTTTCTGTCCTACCTGCACCATGGCATCTGTAATAGATGCATCCCCGTGAGGGTGATACTTCATGGTATTTCCCACGATATTGGCCACTTTATTGTAACGGCCATCTTCCAGTTCCCGCATAGAGTGCATAATTCTTCGCTGAACCGGTTTTAACCCGTCAAACACCGAAGGAATTGCCCTATCCAAAATTACATAGGAAGCATAATCCAGAAACCAGTCTTTATATAGGCCGGAAACTTTCTTTAAGCTTTCACCCTCATGCGAATATTCTTCTGTCGTCATCTGTTATATTAATCTTTTTTCTCTTTATTAGCTTTTACTACTTTATTCAGAGAGAGTTTTAAATCGTTTACTTCTTTTCTGGTCAGGTAAGAAATCTGGTACTTTAACATAGTGGAACCATTATTCTTACTTGAGACGGTAATGTATAATCTTTTGATAAAGAAAATACGAACTACGTCATATTTTATAAGTTTATATTTCGGAAACTCATCGTGAAGAGGTTTGCTTAAAAAAGGAATGATATTCCTGTTCTTAAAATGCAGTGCTTCACCGTCACTGTCATATTCAAAAATCTGTCGTCCGTTAAGATGAAAGGTAATCAACAGCAATATGGGAACAATTATCATCATATAGCTTTCATTGCCTAGCGTATGAAATCTATATTTATTAACTAAAAATCCTGCAATTCCAAACACGACCATCATCATCAACAGCGTGCTTATAAAGTTATAAAATGATGCTTTACTACGGTTACTTAATCTCATTGTGATTCTTATATGGTGCTCATCAGGTATTAGCTGCTTACTTCATCAAGAATGTGTTTTTTATCAATATCAGAATCATCTTCCACCACTAAGTTCTCAAGGATAAAAGTTTGTCTGTCTGGTGTATTTTTTCCCATATAAAACTCCAGTAGTTGATCTATAGTCTGATCTTTTCCAATTACTACCGGTTCTAAACGGATATCTTTTCCGATGAAATGCTTAAATTCATCCGGAGAAATTTCCCCTAATCCTTTAAATCGTGTAATTTCAGGATTTTTCCCAAGTTCATTCAAGGCTTTTACCCGTTCTGCTTCTGAATAACAATATCTTGTCTCTTTTTTATTTCTAACCCTGAATAATGGGGTCTGAAGGATATAAAGGTGATTATTTTTAATCAGATCCGGGAAAAATTGCAGGAAGAATGTGATCATTAATAGACGGATGTGCATTCCATCAACATCGGCATCCGTTGCAATAATTACTTGATTGTATCTCAGGTCTTCCAAACTTTCTTCAATATTCAAAGCAGCCTGAAGAAGGTTAAACTCTTCATTTTCATACACCACTTTCTTCGTCAATCCATAGCAGTTCAGGGGCTTTCCTTTTAATGAGAATACCGCCTGTGTTTCTACATCTCTTGATTTGGTGATAGATCCTGATGCAGAATCTCCCTCGGTAATAAAAATCTGTGAATCTCCTTTTCTCTCAGCTTTCTGATCGTTATAATGCTGTCTGCAGTCACGAAGTTTCTTATTATGCAGAGATACTTTTTTAGCTCTTTCTCTTGCCAGCTTCTGGATTCCGGAAAGTTCTTTTCTCTCTCTCTCAGAAATCAGAATTTTTCTTTGGATGGCCTCAGCTATTTCAGGGTTTTTATGTAGGAAATTATCAAGCTTACTTTTAAGAAAATCAATAATAAAAGTCCTTACGGTAGGTCCGTTAGGTCCCATATCATTAGATCCCAGCTTTGTTTTGGTCTGGGATTCGAAAACCGGTTCTTCTACATTGATGGAAATGGCTGCAATGATTGATTTCCTAATATCGGAAGCATCAAAATTCTTATTGAAAAACTCACGGATCGTTTTCACATAGGCTTCACGGAAAGCATTAAGGTGCGTACCCCCCTGTGTTGTATTCTGTCCGTTAACGAATGAAAAATAAGTTTCCGTTTGTGATTTATCAGAATGGGTAATTGCCAATTCAATATCCTCCCCTTTTAAATGAACAATCGGATAAAGAATATCACTTTCCAGTTCTTCCTCTAAAAGGTCTTTCAGACCATTTTCAGAAAAATAGGTTTCCCCGTTGAATACTATTTTCAATCCCGGATTCAGATAGGCATAATTACGGAGCATTCTTTCGATATACTCTTTTCTGTATTTGAAATGCAGGAAGATGTCTCCATCCGGAATAAATGAAATTTCGGTTCCGTTTCTGTCCGAGGTTTCTTTTTCATCAAAGTTCTCTTTGATCATCCCACGGGAGAATTCCGCCACCTTCATTTTCCCATCACGGAAAGAGCGTACTCTGAAATAGTCTGAAAGGGCATTTACAGCTTTTGTACCCACCCCGTTCAGTCCGACAGATTTTTTAAATGCTTTACTGTCGTATTTACCTCCGGTATTCATTTTGGAAACGGCATCTACTACCTTCCCCAACGGAATTCCACGGCCAAAGTCACGAATAGTGACCTTTCCGTCATCCAGCTTTATTTCAATTCTTTTACCGGATCTCATCCTGAACTCATCAATGGAGTTATCCAGGATTTCTTTAAGTAAAATGTAAATACCATCATCAGCAGAGGACCCGTCACCGAGCTTCCCGATGTACATTCCGGGACGCAGACGGATATGTTCCTGCCAATCGAGGGTTCTGATATTATCTTCCGAGTAGGTTGGATTTATTTCTTGTGACATATATGATTTCAGCAAACATACAAAAGTACGAAATTGTCCAAAATTATCCGAATTTTAATCTTCATTTTTTATCAACATTCTTCCTGAAATCAAGATTATCATCACAAAAAAGTAGACTTAATTAAATGAAATATAAAAGGGTAAATGTCTGTGTTCCGACACTTACCCTCTGAAATTATTATGCCGCACTTTCCAGCTTGCCTATTATATTTTTAAGCATAGCCGGAACAATGAGCTTATGAAACGGCCGTACTGGTAAAAAGTACAATACTCCCAGCCAGTTATGGAACTTTACTGTAGTGGAGATTGTTAAAGAATTTTCATCCTGTCCACCCTGGTTCTTATCAAACAAAAGAGAAATTCTGAAATCCAGATGTTTATCATCTTCACCAAGAATAATTTCATTGCTGGTTTTATCAAGAACCTTAAAAATACCTAGACGCTCTCCTACCTCACAGGTAAAGCTGTCGGCATCTTTCTCCGGATCAGTCTCTGCACCTGTTTTCAAACCAAATAATCCTACCATCTTATTTCTGATAGCAAACATTTTCTTCCCCCATTTTGGTCCACTTGTAAAAAAAGCTTTCCCTATTTGTGTAATATTGAAATTCTGCCCGTTTCCTACCAGTCCACCTTCAAAACTATCCACATAATCAAACTTTTCTCTTCCTTGAGACAAAATAGATCTTGCAGGAAACTCAATCTTCTTAATTTTCATGATCATTGGTTTTATATTATTTTTAGCATAACAAATATAAGCATCACTGAACATATTTAAAAGTAAAAGTTCTATTTTTTCAAACAATTGTTTAAATTATTTTTTTCTGATAAAAATAGACAGTGATTTGTTGAAAAACCTCGAAAACGCCAAGTTCTTTTAAATTCATGCAGTTGTAGGGTGCAAGATTTTTATCTCCGAAAAAATGCTGTACTGTTAAAATATACTTCCGTAATGGCCACGAATTCACGAATGATTTTTATTAATGCATAAAATATGATGATGAAAATATTTTGAAAGCTTTCCTTACTGAGAATCTTGGATCCTCTTGCGCCTTAAAAATAATCTGTATTATTAATTCTTTGCGCCATTGCATTTTCCAACCTAAAAACTCTCGCAGATTTTGCTGATTACGCAGATATTTAAATGCCACAAATAACGTCATTGATGCATACATCTATGAGTACATAACCTAAAAAAGTAACTTTTACTGTATTAGAAACATTGATAAGAATAGAAGTATTTAAATGAACAGCGCTTTAAATAATTCATTAAATTCGGGATCAACAAAATCTGTTTTTATGATACAACTTCCTTTATCGAAGCTTTCCAATGTAGGAACTACTATTTTCAGCCAAATGACGCAGCTTGCCAATGAAAACGAGGCAATTAATCTTTCTCAGGGATTTCCTGATTTCATGCCGGATTCCGAGTTATTAAACCATGTAGATCACTTTGTAAAAAAAGGGTTCAATCAATATGCTCCATTGGGAGGAATGATTGGTTTAAAGGAAGAAATAGCCAGAAAAATAGAAAACAGTCATCAAAGCACCTATCATCCGGATTCAGAAAT
Source organism: Chryseobacterium sp. Marseille-Q3244 (assembly GCF_940807095.1). Classification (NCBI taxonomy): domain Bacteria; kingdom Pseudomonadati; phylum Bacteroidota; class Flavobacteriia; order Flavobacteriales; family Weeksellaceae; genus Chryseobacterium; species Chryseobacterium sp. Marseille-Q3244. The sequence goes on from NZ_CALNWX010000014.1 coordinate 12,795, forward strand.
TACGGTGACCGCAGGGGGAACTCAAGCTATTTTTACCGCTATTGCTGCTTTTATCAAGAAAGATGATGAAGTGATTATTTTTGAGCCTGCTTACGACTGTTATGAACCTACTGTAGAGCTTTTTGGAGGTATTGTAAAACGATTTGAAATGAAAGCTCCTGATTATCAAATCGACTGGACTGCTGTAAAGAGTCTGGTAAGTGATAAAACCAAAATGATTATTCTCAACAATCCGAATAATCCATCAGGAAAAATCTTAAAAGAAGAAGATATCAATGCGCTGATCCAATTGGTCAAAGGGACTTCGATCCTTATTTTAAGTGATGAAGTCTATGAGAATATTGTTTTTGACGGGAAACAGCATTTAAGTATCTGTAAATATCCTGAACTTAAAGAAAGAAGTCTTCTTGTAGCCTCATTTGGAAAGCTTTTCCATGTTACAGGCTGGAAAGTAGGATATTGTGCCGCTCCCAAAGCCTTAACAGATGAGTTCAGAAAAGTACATCAGTTCAATGTTTTTTGTGTAAACACTCCTATTCAACTTGCTTTAGCTGAGTATATGAAAAACGATGAACATTACCTTTATCTTAATCAATTCTTTCAGGAGAAAAGAGATTTCCTAAGACAAGGACTTTCTGGAACATCCTTCGAGTTGCTAGATTGTGAAGGAACTTATTTCCAGGCAGTAAAATATTCTAAAATCTCAGATAAAAATGATTTTGATTTCGCCAGTGAACTGACCATCAACCATAAGGTGGCAAGTGTTCCGTTTTCATCATTTTACAAAAACAAACTCAATGAAAATGTGATCCGTTTATGTTTTGCCAAGAAGCAGGAAACATTAGAGAAAGCACTTGAAAACCTTTCAAGAGTATAATCATTTTCAAAATCCATTTGAATTTTTTATTTATCCATAGAGAACCAGTTTTCAACTCTAAACAAGACATAACCCTATTAACATTTTTCTTCAACAGGTGATTTACTGTTGAAACTTTTCATATATTCGTATAACTAACTCATTAAAAATCAGAATTATGAAAAAACAAACTTCTCTACAAGCCAAAAAGCTTTCTAAAAAGGAATTAAAAACCATTGCAGGAGGCCTATTGGACTGTATGCCTGCTCAGGAAATATGCCTTCCTCATATGGAGCCCTGCCATTCCAATGTTGACGAGAATGGCTGCGCCATGATTTCTCCTTATTGTGGACAAAAAATATGCAGACCTTAAGAATCTCCAATTTATTAAAATCTATATTATGAAAAACAACATTCAACTGAACGGAAGAAAATTAAACAAAAAGCAATTGAGTACCATCAAAGGCGGATTAAGAATCTGCAGACCGGAAGGCTTTACAGAATGTAAACAATATGGAAAGTTCTGTGCTGAACCTGAATGTAAAATTCCTTTTTAATCTACATTTATAAAGTTCTTAATTATATTTAGAAAGTCTATCCCTGGTTTGAGATAGACTTTTATTTTTTTTCATTACTATTTCCAGATAAGACCACAACATCTGTATTAATTTGAGAAAGTCATAAAACTTATTTTTTTCTCTAAAATGGGATTTACAATTAATGTTTTCCGTATATTCGTTAATATGTAACTCTCTAAATATCAAACCATGAACAATCAAAATTTAAACAGAGGAAAGAAATTAGCCAAGAAAGAACTGAAAATGATAACAGGAGGAGGAGAAGTAAGATGTAAAATCTACGGAGACTATTGTTATTATCATGGGCCAGGATGCAAGGAACAAGAATGTCAACTTCCCATTCCTGTTGATCCGATTGACTAGTAGTCTAAAAAAAATAAAAAAACCGGTATGCATGGCCGGTTTTTTATTTGTCTTGTTTGAAAAATTCAGAGAAGTGAATAGGTAATCATTTTTTTCTTTATTAAAGAAACATTCCTCCTGAAGCTTCAATTCTCTGTCCATTGATCCAGCCAGCATCATCGGTACAAAGAAAAGCCACTACTCCACCAATATCATCAGGAAGTCCTACTCTGCCTAAAGCAGTAGAACCAGCTACCATATCATTGATTTCTTTATTGTCTCTTACTCTTCCGCCACCGAAATCGGTTTCAATAGCTCCCGGAGCAATTACATTAGCCTTTATTTTTCTGGATCCCAATTCTTTGGCCATATATTTAGTCAGCATTTCCACTCCTGCTTTTATAGAACCATAGACTGATGAGCCGGGTGTTGCAAATCTTGCCAGTCCTGAAGAGATATTAATAATCCCGCCACCATCATTGATGAATGGCAATAATTTTTGAGTTAAGAAAAATACTCCTTTGAAATGAATATCCAGCATATCCTCCATCTGCTCTTCCGTAACCTCTGTAATCGGAGCATATAAAGCTGTTCCTGCGTTATTGACAAGATAATCAATATGGGAATTTCCCGTAGCCTCTTTTAAGTGATCAGTAACTTCTTTCACAAATGCATCAAAGCTTTTACGGTCTTTTGTATCCAGCTGAAATGCGGCTCCCTTTCTACCCAAAGCTTTTATTTCATTAACTACAGCTTCTGCTTCTTCTTTATTGCTTCTATACGTAATGATAACATCCAGTCCTTTTTGGGCAATTTTAAGGGCTGAATTTTTACCTAAGCCACGACTTCCCCCGGTTACCAATGCTATTTTTGTTTTTGCTTCCATATTTTTGGTTGTTTTAGTGATACAAAGTTGGAATATTTACATCAGAAAGAGTTTACCTGAATCAATCCGAAATTTGCAAAATTCAAATCATGAACGAAATTCTAAAGGAGTATATGACGTTTTTCTTTTAAAAAAGTTTGAAAAATGGGCTATTTCTTCAAAACCAAGCGTGTAAGAAATTTCAGATACATTCCATTGGGTTTGTCTTAAAAGGATTTTTGCCTCCTGAATGATACGGTCACCGATAAATTCCGTAGTCGTTTTTCCGGTGCTTTCTTTTAGTCTTTTATTGAGATAATTAACATGCACAGACAATCTTTCAGCATAGTCATTAGCTGCTCTCAATTGTAACCGCTGTTCTCTTGATTCAATAGGAAACTGCCTTTCCAGTAATTCTATAAATAAAGACACCACCCTCATAGAAGCATCTTTTGAAACTGAAATTTTTGTAGCAGGCTGCAGCTTTTGACCATAATGAATCAGCTCCCATACGTAATTCCGGATCAAATCATACTTAAATAGATAATCTGAATCTATTTCCTTTTTTACTTTTTTAAAAAGAAGTTCTATTTCATCAGCCAATTCATCCTCAATTTCAAATATAGGTACCGCTCCCGGTTGAAAAATAGGCAGAGTTTCCAAGGAATTATAAGAAGCTTCTTTCATGAAAAAATCTTCAGTAAATACACAAAAACTTCCAGATTGCTGCCCATCTTCAGGAATCCAATGGTAAGGGACTTTAGGAGTAGCAAACAGCAGCGCATTTTTTTCTATGGTAATGGTCTTATCGGCGTATTCGGCTCTGTTTTTTCCTCTAATCAAACTGATTTTGTAATATTTCCGCCTGTTATAAGGCATTTCGGAAGTACTTCTTACTTTTTCAAGGGTTTGAGCGATATCGAATACATTAAAATGTCCAATATCTTTGTGGAGACCTTTAGGAAAAATATCCTCAAGGCTTTTCCCCAGTTTGGCAGTCATTTCCCTATAAAAATCCTCTAATGAAGAGTGAGCTATTGTCTCCATAATCAACAAGTTGTAAAATTCAAATATACAAAGTTGATTTTTAATAAAAACAAAATATTTATTACATTTTTTCTACAGAAAGTGATTTACGAATAAATATTTTTACTACATTCGTATGAAACTAACCTACTAAAAATCAGAACCATGGAGAAAAAAATTTCACAATTCGGGAAAAAGCTGAATAAGAAAGAGCTTACCACGATTAGAGGAGGACTTCTTAATTGTATGGAACCAGTACTTTGTCCAACTCCCTATGAACCCTGTGAGTCACCATACCCCAACGGCTGTACCATTATTTCACCTGTCTGCGGACAAAAAGAATGCAGACCAGCACCCATCACTATAGAGTAATCATCAAACTTCTTAACATTAATACTATGAATAAAGGTAAAAAACTGAACAAAAAAGAATTAAAATCCATCAAAGGTGGATTACAGATGTGTCTTGATCCTGATACGGGACGCTGCATTGCTACCGGAATACGATGCGCAGAAAGAGAGTGCAGATATGCACCTGAACCTCCTTTTCCTTTTTAAAAGATAATAATCTAACATTTAAAAATCAAAATCATGAAAAGTCAAAACTTAAACAACGGGAAAAAACTCGACAAAAGAGAATTAAGAAGTATTACAGGAGGATTAAGGCAATGTATAGACCCTATGACTGGCCAATGCAGAGCTTTCGGTCTGGGATGCGCAGAGCCACAATGCAGACCTATATTAGAACCATAAGACCATATATCCTTAAGAAAACTATGGAAAACCCAACCTCAAACAATCCAAAAAAGTTAAGTAAAAGGGAATTACGAGTGATCATGGGAGGATTAATGAGATGTATTGACCCATTTACCGGCCAATGCAAAGCAGTAAGTAAAAGCTGTGGAGAAAGAGAATGCAGACTTGATCCAATTGTTCCTTAGTTTCGTTAACGATTCACACAATTCAATGACTATGAATAAAGGAAAGAAATTAGATAAGAAAGCGTTAAAAACAATTATCGGCGGATCATACTCTTGTATAGATTATAAAACCGGCCGTTGTATGATAACAGGAACAGGATGCACCGAAAGGGAGTGCTGGTATGTACCTGAACCACCATTTGACTAAACATCAACCTTTTGTTATTTTTATAATTTGAGCACTTTCACTTGTTTGAAAGTGCTTTTGTTTTTTGTACATGAAATATCAGATTATTTTAAATAACATATCCACCAACCACTTTAAGCACCCACTTTCCGTTTTCATAATCTGCAGAATAATCATTTTTATAGAAAGCTCCTGCTTTATAAATATAAAAACTGTTCGGGTTCTTTTTATTTTTCTGTATTGGAGAAATTGTTTCTTCAATAATGTCAGCGACTTTGGTATAATATGTTTGCTTCTTTTTGTCTTCAGGTACAAATAATACCTTTTGAGGAGGATTGATTTGATGAAAATATTCACAGTCTGTTTGATAGACCTGAAATTCATAATCCAACTTTTCAGCCCCTACAAAAGTATCAGAAACCAGTTGATTATAAAGACGGGTGAATTTGTTATCTGATGATCTGAACATAGGGTTCTTATCCTCAAAATCATTGATTCCATCACCATCTGTATCTTTTTCATGAGGATTGAGCCCAAAACTATTCTCAAAAATATCATTGTAACCATCCTGATCGGAATCCTGTATCAGATCTTTCAGTTTAATTTTAAACAATTTGCCATCTTCAATCACTGAATAGTTTTTGTACCCACCACGATCAATAGGATTATCGATTTTCACCAGACTTCCTTCAATATGGAGGTAATCTCCCTCAACAATTGGATTCCACTGAATTTTATTGAAATAATACAGGTTTGGACTGAGCCCTAAAAAATAGACAGAAGGTTTATTATTTTCAATTTTTAGCAACCAGTATCCAAGTCCGTTCATACCAAGTCCATATAAGGTATTTCCAGACTTTTGTTTTGCAAAACATACAAACTGATCAGAAAACTTTTCATCAAATACTGTATTGCTAGTTTCAATTGTTTCACCCTTTTCTCCAGACTCCGCTATTGGAAGACGAAATTCGGCTCTGTCTGTTTTAAAGTCCCGGTATGTAGTAAGATTGGTAATTTCTAGATAATTAGGTTTTTCTGCAAGAATTTGTTTTAGCGTATAAGATTGGGGATCTCCAACCTGTATCACAACATCTTCAGTATTCATCTTATCTATGAAGCACTTATCTTCAATAGGCTTTGAACATGAAAAAAAGAAGACAATGATCGTAAAATAAATAATTTTCATAGTACAGTTTTTCTCACAAAAGCAAAAAACGCTCCCAAATTATATTATGGAAGCGCTTTTTTATAAACTAACTTTAATATTTTTTCTTATACGTTGAATCTAAAGTGCATGATATCACCATCCTGAACGATATATTCTTTACCTTCTACAGAAAGTTTTCCGGCTTCTTTTACTTTTACTTCTGAACCATATGTCATATAGTCATTATACTTAATAACTTCTGCACGAATGAATCCTTTTTCAAAGTCTGTGTGGATTACCCCAGCTGCCTGAGGAGCTGTCCATCCTTGTCCGATAGTCCAAGCTCTTACTTCTTTTACTCCAGCTGTAAAATACGTTTGAAGTTTTAAAAGATCATAAGCTTTTCTGATCAAACGGTTTACTCCCGGTTCTGTAAGACCTAGCTCATCAAGGAAAATTTCTCTTTCTTCGAAAGTTTCAAGCTCGTTGATGTCAGCTTCGATCTGGGCAGCTAATACTACTACTTCTGCTCCTTCATTTTTAGCCATTTCTTCGATCTTTCCAATCCATTCGTTCCCGTTTTTGATAGAATTTTCATCTACATTACAAACGTAAAGTACCGGTTTATTGGTTAAAAGCTGAACTTCAGCAATGATTGATTTTGTAAAATCATCCATCGCAAATTCTCTTGCATTTTTCCCATCTTCAAGAAATTTCTGTAAATTCTGAAGGGTTTCGTAAGTAAGAATATCTTCTTTCTTACCGGATTTGATGAATTTTTTAGCTTTTTCAACTGCTTTTCCTACTGTTTCAAGGTCTTTCAACTGAAGCTCAATATCAATAATTTCTTTATCTCTTAAAGGATCTACTGAACCTTCTACGTGAACGATATTTCCGTTATCAAAACATCTTAAGACGTGGATGATTGCCTCACACTCACGGATGTTTGCCAGGAACTGGTTCCCCAATCCTTCTCCTTTGCTGGCACCTTTTACAAGACCTGCAATATCAACGATTTCAACTACAGCTGGTAAAACTCTTTCAGGCTTTACGATTTTCTCCAGTTCAAACAATCTCTGGTCCGGTACTGAAACTGTTCCCAGGTTTGGTTCAATGGTACAGAAAGGATAGTTCGCTGATTGAGCTTTTGCATTGCTCAGACAGTTAAAAAGTGTTGATTTACCTACATTCGGAAGGCCTACAATTCCACATTTCATATTGTAAAATTCAAAGTTTAAGGTTTAAGGTTGAAAGTTCAAGGTTTAAGGTTCAATGTTTTTCACCTTAGTTGTTGATTTATGAACTTTCAGCGTGCAAAGATAGTGAATTTTAAGAGAGTTTCATAATAAAAAAATCTGTCAGCATTCTGACAGATTTTCAAACAGTTTTTACTTCACCGATGATTTTTATGGATTATTTCCGGTAGCTTCCTGAGCCAGAGGAACGTCATTCGGTGCTGACTGCATTGCCATATCCAGAGTGAATAATGATTCGTCTGTAGCACGGTCTCCGCCTGCAATTTTTAATTTATCAATTAAGTTTTGGGCCAGTGTTTCTTCTTCGATCTGTTCTTGTACGAACCACTGCATAAAATTCCATGTTGCCCAGTCTTTTTCTTCCATGGCAAGGTCTACGATTTTATAAATGGCGGTGGTATTGTCCACCTCATGTTTGAAAACCCCGTCAAAACACGCAGTAAGGCTTTTGGGATCAGCTGGAGGAGCAGGAATCGCTGCTACTTTTGGCTTTCCGCCTCTGTTTAAAATGTACTCCATGAATTTGATCGAATGGTTTCTTTCTTCCTGAGAATGACGGTAAAGAAAATTAGCAATACCCTGATAGCCTTTGTCATCGGCCCAAATTCCATACGATAGAAAAACGTGTGATGCATGAATTTCTTTGTTCATCTGGTCACTAAGTGCTTTTTCCACTTTTGCGGAAAGTCTGTTAGTATTCATAAATGTTATATTTTGGTGATTATGAAACTAATCATGCAAAAATGATTCCGCTAAGGTTTTTAATTTACTTAAAACCAATTCAAACCAAGATATATCATACTGATTTTCTTTATTTTAAGCTAATAATTTATAGTTATTCTAAAATAAAACGGCATAAAATTTTTGCAATTTTCTTAACCAAAAGATTTTTAACACTTTAGTTATTGGAAGTAGAAGGTCCTACGCCCAGAATGTTCACTTAAGTGTTTAAAATCTTTGATTTCCATCGATTGATTTTAACAAGTTGCGTTTAGCTTCTTTCAGAATGACAAAAGCTATAGATAAATTATATGTTAGATTCTCTCGGATCAATTCCAAAAGCTGGAGATAAGAATATTTTTATTTAAACGCAACCTTCACAAAGGCTTTAAATAATCTCTTTTTGTTTTGGTTCCAGGCTTTGAAACTGATTCACCTTCTCTGTGCAAAGGTTCAAATAAAAAGATAAAAAAAGGGTTCAACTTTAAGTTAAACCCTTTTATATTTATTAAAACTTTAATGACCTTTACAATATGGTCTTTAGTTTTTCTTTATTTGACTTTTTTTGCCATATAATCACTTTCGTTTCCTAATCTATCAATAGCTTTGATCGCTACTCCATTCAACTTTTTACCATTTTTGAACTTAGGAACATCTTTAAAAAGGGTATCCAATGGTAAAATTTCTGTTTGCCATACTCCGTCATACTGGCTGAAAAGTACCCACTGAAAAACTTCTGAAGCATTTTTTGTACTCCATCTTGTCTGTGCAAAACTTCCGTTATCACTAATAAATAAGGTTGGTGTCTGCAATGGAACGGTTTTGATCCATGGCGATTTCGGAATTAATGCTTTTTCACTGTAAGGTCCGTTTTTCAGAGTCGGCAGCATTCCCGGATTTTTAGTCAATCCTGCAATACTCCAGTGGATTTCACCTGCATCATTTTTGAGGATCTTTCTGGAGATCTCAATTTGGTTTTTGATTTCTGTTGGACGATCATACGTTTTAATCTCCACAGTATTCAAACCTGGCCATAGGTGACGTTTCATTGTATTTTCTGATTGCCACCAGTTTAGCAATGCTTCGAAGCCCTGCCCTTTTGAATCAATCGGCCAGTACAATTGTGGAGAAAAATAGTCTACCCAGCCTTTATTTAACCATAATTTGGCATCCGCATACAGCTCATCAAACTGAGAAGATCCTACAATTCCCACCGGATATCCCGGCTTCCAGATTCCAAATGGGCTGATTCCAAATCTTACATTATTTTTTTCTGCATGAATTTCTTTGTAGATACGTTCTACAAATTTATTTACGTTATCCCTTCTCCAGTCTGCTCTTGATAAAGTTCCGCCATTGCTTTGATAAACATTCCATGAAGCATAGTCTGGAAAATCAGCTCCTTTGTTGTAAGTAGCATACGGATAAAAATAATCATCAAAATGAATGGCATCAATGTCATATCTTTTTACGATATCCTTTACTACATTGGATACATGGTCCTGTGTTTTTGGGTTAGCCGGATCAAACCAGTACATCCCATTTTTTAATCTTACCACAATGTCAGACATTCTGTTGGCCATTGACATTTTATTGACGTTACCTCCATTGGTATGATGAGCGCGATAAGGATTTAACCAAACGTGTAATTCTAATCCTCTTTTGTGAGCTTCTTCGATCCAGAATAATAACGGATCATAGTTTGGATAAGGTGCTGCCCCTGTTTCTCCGGTTAAAAAGTAAGACCAGGGTTCTATATTACTTGTATATAAAGCATCTGCAGAAGGTCTGATCTGAAAAATAGCAGCATTAAAGTTATTATCTTTCAGCATATCCAGCATACTGATGGCTTCTGCTTTCTGCTGCTCTACCGTAAGATTGTTTTTAGATGGCCAGTTGATATTGGCAACACTGGCAATCCAAGCACCACGGAATTCTCTGTTAATTTCAGGAAGGTTGGTTCTGAATGTTTCTTCCGTTGAAGTTCCCGGTGTAGGCTTTACTGCTACAGGAGGTTTTGGTTGATTGGTAGTATTATTGGTATTAGGTTTTGTTGTATTTTTAACAGGAGGGGTCTTTGTTACATTGTTCTGAGTAGAACATGAGATGCTGTAAGACGCTAGAACTCCCATTAAAACGATAAGTTTTAGTTTACTCATTTTCATAGCCGCAAAACTACTTTAAATTAAATTTTAATACTTTGGATATTGTTGTGAAAAAATAAACATTTTTTCCTATTCTTTAGAAAAAAAGCCTCGAAAAATTCGAGGCTTTTCTATATGATATTGATTGTAAATCGAAATGATTACGCTTTCGCTGATCTTTCAACTCTTTTTCTTTCTTCTTCAGAAAGGATTTTCTTTCTCATTCTGATGAAGTTTGGAGTTACCTCGATCGCTTCGTCAGCCTGGATATATTCCATACACTCTTCAAGAGAGAATAAGATTTTTGGTGCAACCCCTGTATCTTTATCTTTTCCAGAAGCTCTCATGTTGTTCAACTGTTTTGCTTCTACGATGTTTACTACAAGATCTCCAGGTTTATTTTGCTCTCCAATGATCATCCCTGTGTAGATTTCCTCACCCGGATCAACAAAGAACTTACCTCTGTCTTGTAATTTAGCGATAGAATATTCTGTAGCAGGACCTGTAGTTTTGCTGATCAATACCCCATTGTTTCTTCCTGGAATAGCTCCTTTGAAAGGCTTATATTCTGTGAAACGGTGAGCCATGATAGCTTCCCCAGCAGTAGCAGTCAGCATTTGAGAACGAAGTCCGATCAAACCTCTTGAAGGAATCTCGAATTCCATGTGCTGCATTTCTCCTTTTGTTTCCATAATGTGAAGGTCACCTTTTCTCTGAGTTGCCAAGTCGATAACTCTTGATGCGTATTCTTCAGGAACGTCAACTACTAAAGATTCGTAAGGCTCACAGCTTACTCCGTCAATTTCTCTTAGGATAACCTGTGGCTGACCGATTGTCATTTCATATCCTTCTCTTCTCATTGTTTCGATCAAAACAGATAAGTGAAGAATACCTCTACCGAATACCAAGAACGTGTTAGCATCATCAGTTTGTTGAACTCTTAATGCTAAGTTTTTCTCTAATTCTTTAGTTAATCTTTCTTTAAGGTGGTTAGAAGTAACATATTTACCGTCTTTACCGAAGAAAGGTGAATTGTTGATAGAGAACGTCATGTTCAATGTAGGCTCATCAATTGCTGTTCTTTCCAATGGTTCAGGATTTTCAAGATCTACGAAAGAATCACCGATCTGGAATGCATCGAAACCTACTACAGCACAGATATCTCCAGCTTGAACTTCAGTTACTTTTTTCTTTCCTAATCCTTCGAAAACGTAAAGTTCTTTTACTTTACCTTTCAACACTTTTCCATCTGCCTGTGCAAGACCAATCCATTGAGATTCTTTGATCTCTCCTCTTGTTACTTTTCCGATTGCAATTCTTCCTAAGAAAGAAGAGAAATCAAGAGAAGTAATCTGCATCTGAAGGTTACCTTCAGTTACTTTTGGAGCTGGTACATGTTCTAAGATACCATCTAATAATGGTAAAATATCTTCAGTTTGTTCTAATGAAGTGTTGAACCAACCTTGCTTAGAAGAACCGTAGAATGTTGGGAAATCTAATTGCTCTTCAGTAGCTTCAAGGTTGAAGAATAAATCAAATACCTGGTCGTGAACTTCGTCCGGACGGCAGTTTGGTTTATCTACTTTATTGATAACCACTAATGGTCTCAATCCTAATTCTAAAGCTTTCTGAAGTACGAATCTTGTTTGTGGCATTGGTCCTTCGAACGCATCCACCAACAGGATAACTCCGTCAGCCATTTTTAATACTCTCTCTACTTCTCCACCGAAATCCGCGTGACCAGGAGTATCAATTACGTTAATTTTAGTGTCTTTATAAGTAACAGAAATATTCTTGGATAAGATGGTGATCCCTCTTTCTCTTTCAAGATCATTGTTATCCATAATTAATTCTCCACTCTCCTGATTTTCTCTGAAAATGTTGGTTGCGTGGATGATTTTGTCAACCAAAGTCGTTTTCCCGTGGTCAACGTGTGCGATAATCGCAATATTTCTAATGTTTTGCATATAGGATTTTTACGAGTGCAAAAATAGTGATTTTTAATGAAAAACAATTTTATTGGATAAATAATTAACATTCTGTTTAAAATACACGTTTACAGAGGTATAAAAAAAGAGTGTTGAAAAAACACTCTTAAACGGTTATGGACATAAAGACGAATCACATGGATCAACTGCCGGTGCATCTCCACAAATAATGGACATTTCATCACAATTACTTGAAGATCCTGTAGGCCATCCCCATCTCAATGTACAAGTATCGGGATCCTTACATCTCACCATTCCTTTTGCAATTCCTCCTGTCAGTGTTTTCATTTCACTTCTGGTAATTTTTCTTACATTTTTCATAGTTATATTGTTTTTGTTGTTGAATGATAAATGTAAGAAAAAACTGAATTCAAAAAATATTTTTTAATCATAACTCACTTAAAATCTAGCTCTTTACACTATTCTATAATAAAATATTACACGTCAAGTTCTGTCGCTATTTCATTTTATCTTTGTCTCAATACATTCTAGCAAGAGTATTTCCTATTTATTAATCACCAAAAACAAAAAAAATGACAAACAATTTAAATCTCTTAACCATTGATGCTTTTTTTTCATCTTCAGATCCTGCTTCGGATCTTAACATTGTAAGTTTGATTGATCCTTTCAGTGGTGAAGTTGCCAATTTTAAAAAACAAGATCTTCCTGTTCCTGACGGGAAATACCTATACCGTATTAAAAAAAACGGCAATGGTCCGGTTTCATACTATAAAAGAATTATTACTGATGATATTTCTATTACAATTGCAGATGTTCGTGGAGATGGTATGACCGATGATTCCGTTGAAATCCAAAAGCTGATTGATGAAATGGAAGCCGGACAGGTTCTGAAGCTTGATAACAGGAGATATATGCTTTATCAGCCTTTGCAGATCAATAAAGCCATTAAAATTACAGGTTCCTCTACTAAAAGTCAATTAGATTTACCTCCTTTTCTTATAACCAATAATAATCATGGTATTATCATTAACGCATACAAGACTGTTATTAATGGGCAAGAGATTACAATCAATGCTTCTGGTACTGTTTTGGAAGGATTCGGAATTTATAATGCAACTCTTTACACAACAGCCCCTAATAGTTTTACAGGTATTAAAATAATCGGAACACCTGAGGTTCATGCTTATGATATTATTTTAAAAGATCTTGCCATCAATGGTTATCAAACAGGACTGGAAGCAAATTATCTTTGGTCTTCCCAAATTCAGACTGTAAAAATTGGTAATTGCAAGACAGGAATGCATATCAAAAACAATTCCGTGAACAATGAAATTTCCAACAATACCAGCATTTCGATAGATGTCAAGGTAATAAACCAGCAAACAGGAGAGGAAGAACTTATAGATATACCTGACAGTAAAGGTATCTTTTTTGAAGGAAACACTTCACAAGAAGGCTGGAGAATTATTGATACTTTTATCTTTAATGTTTATCAGGGAATTTACGCTGAAAAAACTTCTCACGTTAATGTACTCAACAGTATGATTGATTTCTGCAGACATATTGGGATTGTGATTGGAGCGGAGAGCCATAACTGGAATATTAACAGTAATTACATTGCACTTTCCCATCCCGGATACGGAATCTATTTAGCCAATAGCGTCAAGAATTCTTCATTTACAAGAGGAAATAAAATTATTGACAATGATATATTAATTTACGACAATGCAATACCGGATGACACCTCCATTGGCGTTAATATTAGGGGAAAAGAATCTCTTTATGATGATGTAAGAGGAAATTCAATTAAAAATTTCAAAGTATATGATATCAGAGCAGATTCCGGATTAAAGACAACCATTACCCACAATAAATGCTTATCTGACATTAGTCCCAATATTACAGGTAATTTTATTACCAATGACAACCTGGGAACGGTTTACTATCAAAACTTGAATGATTCTCTTCATTTGGGAAAAGTAAAAATAACTTATGCAGATACTTTTCCTTCGGTTTCTTCTCCTGACTGGAAGCGAGGTGATATTATTCTGAATACCGGTCCTTCTGTTAATATGCCAATCGGGTGGGTCAATACAACTGATGGAACGAATACATGGAAGCCATTTGGTATTATTAACAATTAATAAAAAAACAGCCATTAAGGCTGTTTTTTATTTATCAATGTCTTATTAGCCTGTACAATAATACAACATCAATTAAAAGCACTATAAAAAATTTTACAAGAAAAGATTTTTTGGAAACTTTATGGTTGAAAATAATCATTCCTGCAGCAGCACCTACAATCCCTATCAATGAAAGACCTAAAAGGACATTCTCAGAAATCCGCCACTGATGTCTTTTGGCCTGCAGTTTATCAAATCCGAAAACGCCAAAGGTAATAAGGTTAGTGATTAACAGAAAAGGAATCATTATAAAATTAATTTCCTGCAAAAATAAGTTTAATTTATACATAGAGAAAGCCATCTGGTTAATGTCTTTTTTCCTACGTAATATTTGTACGGTTTATCAGAATAAGTTTCTTTAAATTTGCCACCCATAAAAAATGAATCAATGACAGTACATGATTTGGCAGGCACCTATTCTATCAAAGGAAGCAATCAGGAATCATCTGACCAGGTTTCTTATCAGGGTACATTAACTTTATCTGTTGATGAAAATGCCCGCATCATTGCCCAATGGATCATTGGCGATCATATACAGAACGGAACAGGATTTTATAAAGACCGGATTTTAGTTCTTAACTTTAATTATGAAGGTGATGACTCCAAAATCTATAAAGGTGTAGCGGTGTACCGTTGTCTGAGCCAGGACATATTGGATGGATTCTGGTCTGAAAAACATGGCAACCCTCTTTACCTGGGAAGTGAATATTGTGTACGTACTCAAAACTCATGGATTTTTAATTAATTTTATCTCGCATAGTTAATTAGATACTGTATATCTTCTAAAAAAATCTAAAATTTTATAAGATCATCCATAATCAAGGCCCGGAATTTTAAATTCCGGGCCTTCTATAATCATATATTTTTTGGGGACATTATAAACCTTGCCCTACATGTTTTCCTTCTTTAAACTCTTCTACCATCTTAGCATTAAAGGCCGGAAGGTCTTTTGGAGTTCTACTGGTTACCAGACCATTATCCACCACAACTTCACGATCTTCCCAATGGGCTCCGGCATTGATTAAATCTCTACTGATTGATTTCACAGAAGTCATATTCCTTCCATTCACGACTTTTGCATTGATGAGAATCTGCGGTCCGTGACAAATTGCTGCAACAGGTTTATTTTGTATAAAAAAATCTCTTACAAATGCCAATGCCTGTCCATTTGTTCTTAACTGATCCGGATTGATAACGCCACCGGGCAAAACCAAAGCATCGTATTCAGAAGCATTCACTTCAGCCAGTGTTTTGTCAACCTGGTATTCTTTTCCCCAATCTTTTTCAGCCCATGATCGGATTGTTCCTCCTTCAGGGCTTACCACATGAGCAGTCCACCCCTGTTGTTCCAAATACTCTTTAGGCGATTGGAGTTCGCTTTCTTCAAAACCGTTAGTAGCGAGAATTGCAATTTTTTTTGACATGATATTATGATTTTGGATGTTATCTTTATATAGAAAGAAAAAATAATGCCGTCCAGGTGTTATCAAATCTTAAAAAAATTAAAGATCGCCTATTAAAAAAGGGTAATAGGCCACTTTTATCATTTGAATAGGGTATAAAATCCATTACACAACCCATTTCATTAGGGAAAAGAAAAAGAGCTGCCTTGATCAAGGCAGCTCTTTATTTATAGAAAGTTTATTAACTTATTTTTTTGCTTTTACATCAATTGCAATTTCGATGTCTTTGCTGATCATCCATTCTGCAGGATCGGTTTCAGTAGTTCCGAATTTGATACCCCAGTCTGTTCTGTTCACAGTAAATTTAGCCTGGATAGCCGCAGTATTATCTGCTACATCTACTTTAGCAGGGAAAGTAACATTCATTGTTTTACCCATTAATGTTAGGTTTCCGCTTACTGTTTTGTTAGCTCCTGCTACTGCATCTTTTGGTGCTTCTTTCAGGTCTGCTACACTTGTAATCTTAAAGTCTGAAGTTGGGTTTTTCTCTACATCAAAGAAATCAGGGTTCTTAAGGTGAGCTTCAAGGTCCGCAGGTTTTTTATCTTTTTCAGTTACTGATGCAGGATCAACTTTAATAGAAGTCATATCAATATTGAAGTTTCCAGCTACCACCTGTCCTCCTTCAATGCTCAGATCTCCTGATTTTACGTTAAGAGTTCCCCAACGAGGAGCAAAACCTCCTTTGTGGAAAGCTTTCCAGTTTACTACAGAAGTGGCAGCGTCTACTGCTAATACTTCACCTTTACTTTCAGCAACTGCCTGCTCGGTAGCTACGGATGTATCTGTTTTTTCTTTATTGGTACATGATGCAGCCATCAATCCTACTGCTACTAATGCAATTACGCTAATTTTTTTCATATTATTGAACTGTTTAAAAAAGTTTATTGTTTTCGGGTACAAAAATAGACAAACCTTGTGGGTCTTCTCTTATCATACATCAAGAAATGTAAATTTCGCTACCAACGTTAGGAATTGTAACATGGTAAGAAATAAACGAAAATTGAAAATATTTATTTCATCATCCTATTTTTGATTTTTATGTTGTCCATAGGAAAATCTGTTGGTTTTAAAGATACATCCAGATATTTCCAAAAATATTTTTATGTTAAATCCCTCAACTAAGAATAATTTATATATTTAGCACTTACAAATTAAAATTATACCATGAAAAATTTCAAAAAAGTCACAAGAGAAAATCTAAAATCAATTAAAGGTGGAATTGAGTTTTGCAAAGCTGGTTATATGTATGTTTGCGAAGACTTAGGAGTATGTGATCCAATGCTTGGGGTACCTTGCTCATGCAGATGTATTCCAATTGTATAAAAAAGCTCCCTCGATTAGAGGGATTTTTTTGTTTATATTTATTTTCTGAGTTACTTTCTTCGTGATCAATCACAACTCTTTAATGGAAAATGCATACCTGATCCAGTTACTTACAAGGTCGTTCTTTCAGTTTGATTTCTTGCAATAATCAAATAAACCACTAAATTATTTCCATAAATCATGCATAAATAAAAAGAAAAACCTCCCGTGTCAATAGGGAGGCAAAAGTTCAAAATGAATTATTAGTAAATGATGTGGTGTTAAACAAAGCTTTTCTTCAAAACTTGCTTTAACATTAACAATGCGTGTGCCAATTACGTCACTGTTTAATGAAATCGTTCTTTTTGTGGTATGAAAAACCTCCCAAGACATTGAAGGCAAAAAAATATTTGTTTGAAATATGAATTTTGAGCAATCAAAGCTAATAACTGTTTATATTTTTTTAATGATCACGTTATTCTATTTTTTATTACTTCAATAGGATTGTTTTCATGTGAATTGATTTCAAAAATTATTGTCTTTGTGATTAATCATAGCTCTATTGGATACTCTTTGTGGCTTAAAGCAGTTGTGAAAACATTCAAGGCTAGGCAATTTGCCTTTTTTATTTTTAATGGTAAAATAATGTATTGCTGATTTTTAAATTCACTACCTTCGTTTCAATCAAATCAAAAATATGAATCAGCAATTATTTGAAAAGGTAGATCAATATATCAGCAATCTGGTGGCTCCCGAAGATATTGTACTTCAGGAAACCATTCAATCTCTCGATGATGCTTCCATGCCTCAAATCAGTATCTCTCCTACACAGGGGAAGTTTCTTCAACTGATGCTTCTTACCTGCAAGGCTAAACGTGTATTAGAGTTGGGGACTTTAGGTGCTTACAGTACTATTTGGATGACCAGAGCACTTCCTGCAGACGGTAGAGTGATTACAGTAGAATTTAATCCTCATCACGCTCATATTGCCAGTCAAAACATTGCAAAAGCAGGACTTTCTGACCAGATTGATTTACGAATCGGTAAAGCAATGGATGTATTGAATGAACTCATTGCTACAGGTGAAGAAGCTTTCGACTTTATTTTTATTGATGCAGATAAGCCCCCTTATTCCGAATATTTTGAACTGGCATTACAACTGTCACATCCGGGAACAATAATTATTTGTGATAATGTCATCCGGGAAGGCCAGATTTTGAATGAAAATAGCAATGATGAAAAAGTGAGAGGGGTACAGCGTTTTAATCAAATGCTGGCTGGCAACCCAAAGGTTACCGCCACTATTATGCAAACCGTAGGAGCAAAAGAATATGATGGAATGGCAATAGCAATTGTCAATTAAATTTTATCCATCAAATTTTAATTCAAAGGAAAAACTATTCAAGGCGGGGTAACTCGCCTTTTTTCGTTTTAAAACGTTATTTTAGCCTTCCGAAAACAGAACAATGACGACCGTAGAATTTATACAGAAGCAGCTCGATATTTCTGAGAAGAGCATCAACAATACATTACAATTATTAGCAGAAGACTGTACCATTCCTTTTATTTCCCGTTACCGGAAAGATAAAACCGGAAACCTGGATGAAACGCAAATTGAGCAGATCGCCAAGATCAGCAAACAATTTGAGGAGATCATGAAGAGAAAGGAATCTATTTTAAAATCTATAGAAGAACAGGGTGCTTTAACTCCTGAACTGAAACAAAGAATTGAAGAAAGCTTTGATATTCAAGAACTGGAGGATTTATACCTTCCTTTCAAAAAGCGTAAAAAGACCAAGGCTGATGCCGCCAAGGAAAAAGGACTGGAACCTTTAGCTAAAATCATTATGAGCCAGAAGAACAATGAGGTATTGTTTCTGGCTTCCAAATATTTGAATAATGAAGTTCCTTCTGAGGAAGACGCGCTCCAGGGAGCCAGAGATATCATGGCAGAATGGATCAATGAAAACATGTATGTTCGTAAGAACCTGCGTCGTTTATTCCAACGTAAGGCTATTGTTACCTCTAAAGTGGTGAAGGCTAAAAAAGAGGAAGAAGATGCTCAGAAGTTCTCCCAATATTTCGAATGGGAAGAAAACCTCAGCAGAATCCCTTCTCACAGGCTTTTAGCAATGCTAAGAGCGGAGACCGAAGGCTTTGTGAAAACCAACGTTGGGATTGATAAAGAAGAAGCCATCGATTTTATTGAAAAAGCGATTATCAAGTCTAATAATGAAAGTTCTGAACAGATTGCTCTAGCGATTAAAGACAGCTATAAAAGACTTCTGGAACCTGCTATTTCCAATGAAGCATTACAGGAAGCTAAAGAAAAAGCGGATAAAAAAGCAATTGAGATCTTCTCTGAAAATCTGAGTCAGTTACTGCTGGCTCCGCCATTGGGAGAAAAAAGAATTCTGGCGATTGATCCTGGTTACAGAAGTGGCTGTAAAGTGGTTTGTATCGATGAAAAGGGAGATCTTCTTCATAATGAAACCCTCTACCCTCACGCTCCTCAGAATGAATCCGGAATGGCTATGAAAAAGATCCGTTCTATGGTGAATGCCTATAATATTGAAGCCATTTCTATCGGAAACGGAACGGCAAGCCGTGAAACTGAATTTTTTATTAAGAAAATTGCTTTTGATAAGCCTTTACAGGTTTTTGTAGTTTCGGAAGCGGGTGCCTCGGTGTATTCTGCCAGCAAAATTGCAAGGGAAGAGTTTCCAACCTATGATGTAACCGTTCGTGGGGCGGTTTCTATTGGAAGAAGACTTTCTGATCCATTGGCTGAGTTGGTGAAAATTGATCCAAAATCTATTGGAGTTGGTCAGTATCAGCATGATGTAGATCAGACTCAATTGAAAAATGAACTGGATTCTACCGTGATGAAATGTGTAAATTCTGTAGGAATTAACTTAAATACAGCTAGTAAATCTTTATTAAGTTATGTTTCCGGAATTGGAGAAAAAATGGCTGAAAATATTGTGAACTACAGAGCTGAAAACGGAGCCTTTGAAGATAGAAAACAGCTTAAGAAAGTTCCAAGACTTGGAGAAAAAGCTTTCCAGCAGGCTGCTGCGTTTGTACGAATTACCAATTCAAAAAATCCATTGGACAACTCTGCGGTACACCCTGAATCGTATGGAATTGTTGAAAAAATGGCTAAAGATCTGGGAATTAAAGCTGATGAACTGATTGGCAATAAGGAAAAAGTGGCCCTGATACAACCTGAAAATTACATTACCGGGGACATCGGAATCCTGGGAATCAAAGATATTTTAAAGGAACTTGAAAAACCAGGCTTAGATCCGAGGAAAGCTGCCAAAGTATTTGAATTTGATCCTCATGTAAAAAGCATCAGAGACTTGAAAGCAGGTATGATTTTACCGGGAATCGTGAACAATATTACCGCTTTTGGATGTTTTGTGGATCTTGGAATTAAAGAAAGTGGTTTGGTTCATATTTCTCAGCTTAAAGACGGATTTGTTTCTGATGTAAATGAGGTCGTAAAACTGCATCAGCATGTAAGAGTAAAAGTAACGGAAGTGGATGAGGCAAGGAAAAGAGTGCAATTAAGCATGATTTTATAAGCAATATCTATTATTTCAACCATTAAATTCTTTTAAGATGTTGAGCATGGCTTCGCTTTAAAGTTTTTACTCTCTGTACCTGTTTTAATGGTTAAATAATTGCTTAATAAAATTTAAAAAAATCGTAATTAAAAAAGAAACACTTTGAATTATAAAAACTTAATTTTCGATCTGGACGGAACTTTATGGGATTCCAGAGCAACGATTATCAAAATATGGAATGATGTTTTAAGTAAGCATCAACTGATACAACAGGAACTGAAACCTGATGATATGAATCAATATATGGGTTTACTGGCTCATGATATTCTGAAGGATATGCTTCCGGGAATTTCAGACCTTCAGATTGAGGAACTCCTTTCTGAAGTAGTAGCCCAGGAAAATAAAATACTGCGTATACAAGGCGGCATTCTTTATCCAGGTGTTGAGGATACATTGAAAAGTCTGGCCAATACCCACAATCTTTTTATTGTAAGCAATTGCCAGGATGGATATATTGAGTCTTTTTTAGAATATTACCAGTTTAATACTCTATTTGTAGACTTTGAATCTCATGGACGCACACAAAAGACAAAGTCAGAAAACATACATCTCCTTATGGAAAGAAATGGTCTATCCATCGAAGATTCTATATACATTGGGGATACGCAGACGGATTATGATTCTGCTGCTTCTAACGAATTGCCTTTTATTTTTTGTGACTATGGTTTTGGAAAACTTCCCAAACCGCATGAAGCCCAGGTTTCAACATTGTCTGATTTAAAGAATTATATTTAAATAAATGCCATCCCGCAAAACTGTGAGATGGCTTTATTTTTATTTGATTTTTTGCATTGGCATTTCAATAATTCCGTTATGAGGTGGAGAGGTAAGAAAACTAGATATGAAGTACTTATTCTTTCGTTTAATCAAGGTTAATAGAGGTGACAGATTCTCATTCCCTCCTTCTATTATTCTTTTTATAAAAAACTCTATAGAATCTTTATTGGCTGTAGCAAAAATTCCTCCAATATATTCTTGATAATTATCATCCTTATTATACCTTTTACCTTTATTATCTGCCAACCAACTTTTAAAGATACAACTATCTGGCTTTATCATATTTAATCCTGCATAAGAAATAGATTCTCTACCCCAACCATCAATTACATCATTATTTTCCATAATATATATGCCTTTCCATTTTTGAAATAATTTTTCAGATATAAATTCATCTTCTCCTTCCAGTTCATTTTCCAACTTCAGAGTATCTCTGTTTTCTGACTTAATATTATTAATTTGGGAGGCTATTAAGAGTATAGAATCCTTCCGTTTTCTATTTTTTACTGTTCTATCTTTTACACATGAAAGCATTCCTAAAGCCATCAATATATATAGGTACTTTATCATTTCTTATTATTTTCTTGCCTGTTTTTATTAGGAGTCTTAAGCCTTACATAAAATGCAGGATTTTCTCTATTATTTAGACCTTCACCCGCAGTCTTTGCATCAGTAATTTCAAAGTGTAAATGCCTTGCCTTCACATTTTGTTTAGAAGCATTACCAGTATTCCCACTTTTTACCTCTTTAATATCTTTAGATATATTTATTTTTTGAAGCAATTATTTTGCAACAATAGTTAATACAAAAGCTATTCTCACCTAAATATCTCTATTATCACCTATCCCGAAAGTTCCCTCTTTTTTAATGTAGAATTATTTTTCCCTCAGAATCGATTTTATACTTTTCTTCTTTTTCAGAAATGAGCTCATCATTAATATATTTTTCTGTTTTTAGCTCAATAACAAAATCTTCATTAATTTTATAAACTCTTGTTTCATAATTTTTCAAATTTCCATCAGGAGCTGTATTATAATAAATTTTTAATTTAGAACATTCCTTATTAATCTTTTATGGTAATTAAATATTCCTCACAATATCCTGATTCATAACAATTCGACAAAATAATCGGTATAAAGCTTTTTGTTTTAGATAAATAGGTGATGAAATGATCATTGTTTGGATTGTTCATTTCTATATTGAAAAATGTATCTGATAATTTCATAGATAATAAATTGTTTTCTGGGGACCACTCAATTGGAAGCTTATGAGCTTTTATGGTATCATTTATAACCTTATTTGCAGGTTCATTATCAAGAATTTCATTCTTAAAAGCTAAATACTTTTCTTTATTGAATGTTAATCCTTTAGGATTTTCCGGATTGATAGTAATATCATAGGCCTTATCACTCAAAAAATCAACTTTTATCCACCCTAATGTTCCGGTACCTCCAGAGTTTTCAATATATATCTTTATTAGAGCGATATTATTTGCTATATTATCTATATATGCTCCGATTTTTAGTTTTCTGAGCAACGAGTCAGAACCACTATATTTTTATTATTACCGAAAGGGTTCTTCATATATTCCCTCTTGTTAGCTTTTCTATTATAAAATCCTAACCATTGAAATTCAATAGAATCTTCACTTATTATTTTTACACGTGCAATTGGCATATCTAAAGAACAATCATCAAAATTAATTCCCTTAGGCATATTATTATTTGAATACACTTCTCCATTAGGAGCGTAATCGGTTCCAGAATCCTTTAAATATATTTCTATGGTATTATTGTTTATTTGCTTAGGAGTTGCTCCACAAATAAAATTTATTGAGGCTATGTTGAAACTTATTTCATCTGGTGAGTAGAACATTATATTATCTTTTTCCGACACTTTTTCGCAGTGATTACTCCATTGGACATTTCTTTGATAAATTGAAGAAATTAAAATATCTCTATTTTTTTTTTGAACTTGATTTATTTGATCATTAAATGTTTTTTTTATTGAAGGACTTCCATTTAATAAAGTTTGAATAATTACTTTATCTTTATCAATATTAATTTTGAACTCTTTTTTATAAGGCTTTTCATTTTCAATGTTAGGCTGCTCTATTGTAAAATTACCTAGATAAAAAAGTTCATTATTAGCTAAGTGATAAGCATAAAAAATAGAACTATAATAATCATTACCTTCTAATAAAATTATTTTATCAACTTTATATTTATAATACCATATATTAAAATTTGGGCTATCCAAAGTTAATTTTATAAAAAACTCTTCATTGTTTATTAATAAAATAGATTCTCCTTCCTTTGATTTTAATTCAAATTCAATATCTCTATATTGAAAAACTGTTTCATTATTTTTTATTGTTTTCTGTAGCTGAAAATATGAATTATTTGCTTTAATATTTTGTATTATAGAGATACTGTTTTTTCCCTCTTTTTGTCCTTTACAGCTATAACAGAATAATATTAATATTAAGAATAGAACACTTTTATTTATTTTTTTTACTTCCATTCTTTTTCTTTTAGTTTATTTTGAAAGTCCATTTCTGTTTTAGATAATTCATCCTCAGTTTTAAATTTAAAATAAATAGATGGATTACATTTTCCATTTAGACCTGATGCAGAGCCAACATTAGATACTTCAAAATGTAAATGAGGATTTCTAGTTGTAAAGTTTTTTCCTCCTCCACCAGATATTCCTGTTAAGCCAATGACATCATTATATTTCACTTCATCGCCCTCTTTAAAGAAATTATTTTTACTCAAATGCCAAAATGTAAGATATATTGTTTCATTTTCATTAAATCCTCTTCCTAATATTTCTCCTTTAGATTTATATTTAGGGGTATAACCTTTCCGTTTTAAGCTTTTAAATGTTTCTGTATCTAATACTTTTAAAACAACTACATTCCCTGCCATTGAGCCAGAAGTATATATTTTATGCACAATACTTTTTACACAAGCATATACTTTTGTACCTGGAGTAGCTAATAAATCATTTCCAGAATGATTAGCTGAATTATCTCTGATTTTTTCTCCAAAAGAACCATGCCATGGTTTAAAACCTCCTCCTTGTGAGTAGAGACAAAGCATTGGATTATCAATTGGATTTCTCCACTTACTACTATTTTTTTGAATAAGCTCTTTCTTAACAGTTTCTTCACAACAACTATAATCAAATTCTTTTAAAAATCCTTTTTTAAGATGAAGGTCACTTTTCCCTGTAAGTTCTTCTTTTAAATAAATTTCATATATTTTCTTTACATCTTCATTAGTATAAGTAGAGCTTTGTTGACCATAGGGAGAGTCCGGTAAACTTGCCCAGCATAAGCTTGCTAATAAAACAGCCCTTTTAAAGTTATCATCTATTATAAACTGTATAATATCTCCCTGCTGTTCTTTAAATCTTTTTCTCCATTCATCTTTCGTAGAATTCCCTGTATTATAAAAGCTTGAAGGTCTATCATTCTGATAAAAATATTTTAAAATTACCAAACACATTTTATCTTGCGATTCGGGGTCAAAACTTGTAATATTATATTGTTTACGGTATTTAACCATTCTTTTTTCGCTATAAGTAGTTCCCATCATTTGATAAGCTCCTGCCGCATCTGATGAACTATTTATTCTTTTTATTGAAATACTAATATCTGGATGCGTACTCCAATCTCTTCCATAATCTTTAATGAATGATTTACCTCCAACAATTTTCTCATATCCGGAATCTCCAACAGTATCTTCTTTCACTCTCAGCATCCTCATAAAGGCCCTTACTTTGGCTTCACATTCACATGTCTTTTCCTCTTTTTTCTCCTGTTTCGGTTCCTTAATAATCGAGGGAGAATCATTAGCCTCCACTTTCACCGGTTCAGCATCCGGGCTTACCGGAATCACCTGAGAGGTTACAGAGGTATTCAAGTGCTCAACCTCTATAAAATATTCCCGTTCGTTCCCTTCACCCCATTCGTAGCTTTTGGTATACATATCTTTTGTTAAGACAACCCCATTGATAAAGTTTGTCGTATTGTAAGCCAGCTTTGCGGATACTTCATATACCAAATCATTGCAATAGCGTGAGAAATCTTCTTCCCAGATCCTTACCTTTACATTTTTCCCGCTCATATTCCGGGTGCTGATCTTAATAGATACAATATCTCCAGTTTTAGCATTTTTCAAAGGCTTTCCTGTAGCATCTGTAAATTCCACACTTATGATCTTTCCTTCAGGATCGGCCTGTTTCCTGGCCGCCGGAGTTTGTGGAAACTTTGGAGTATCCTCTTTAGGTTTGGGTTTAGCAGGCTTTGTGTCTTTCTTTTCAGGAGCAACGGGAGGTTTTCTGTGAGCGTGAGGTGTTTCTGTGGGCTTTTGCTTTTTAGGAGGTTCAGGAACATGAGTGGGATTAGCCACATTTACATTGGGACTGGCCTTCAGAATATGTTTAGAAGCTATTTCTGCCGTCACATAATACTCATGGGTTTTCCCTTCATTCTGATCTCCCCTGGCCACCTGGGCATTAGCGATCTGTACAGCCATGGTATAGCTGGGTAACCTGAAAATGACTTTAGCAATCCCTTCATGATCCACTTCCCCAACAAGAGGCACCGGATTGATCCTGTTCATCATATTAATAACCGGATCATGCCCCTCACCTATTGAATCGTCTTCCCATAAAGTAAAAGATACTTTATGTCCGAACATTCCCACACAATGGGCTTTAGCAATTAAAGTATCTGTATAATGAAGTAGTTTTCCTTTTTGCAGCCGCTGAGAATTAATATCTAATAGATCTACACGGAGTATTTTGGGTTCTTCAGCCGGCTGTGGTTGTATATACAATTCACCTTTGTCCTTTCCTCTTGTCACTTCAATTTTTAAAGCTTTATATTTTAAACTTTTATGGGTGAATTTATAGGTTATATGTTCTCCATCTTTGGCATTCCCATGAGTGATCCGCCATCCTTTCTGATCCTTTACATGAATATTCCACTGTACTTTGGAGGGTGGAAAAGAAAAAGAATTGGAAGACATCAGATTATCAAAGACTGAAAGTGAATAAGCCTCCGTATTTCCAACAATAGGTTGGGTATTGCCTGTAATAGTCAATTTTGCCATACTTGTTAGTTTTGAAATGTTTTATTCATAAATCGGATCGGGTTCTTCCAGTTCTGCCTGAGATTCCTTTAAATCCATAAACGGATTAATAAGATGGTAACTTTGGGGATTAGCCAGTGTTATACCTTGCCTGTTCATAGTAGAAGTCTGGCCATGTTCCTTCACGGTAATCATTCCTCCAGTGCTGCACATCAGTTCTGAGATTTCAGAAAGGCAGCTTTTCCCCATAATCTTTACCTTTTCATAAGTCTTTTGCCATTTTCCGGCAGGGACATACGCACAGGGTAAATATCCGCCAGATGTGGGTTTTAATCTGCATTTTCCGAAGCTTGACGCAGCAGGATTGAACTGTATATCTTCTTCTGTTACCGCAAGATAATCTGCTGTAATGTCTTGTTGGTTCCAGTAATGCTTTTGATGGGAATTTACCTTAAACTGGGGGAACACATCTCCCTGATTGCAGCTGGCTTTGCCTTTTTGGATGACAAAATGCTTTCCGTTGTGTGTTGATAAATTTTCTGACATTTTTTTGTGTTATGTGGGTTTAATTGTGTTTTTTTATTATCCTGCTAATTTTTCTAGCTCAAAAGTCATGGACTTCTCATAATCGGCCATCTGAATATGAAACCCCGCTTTTATTTTCTGTATAGAAAAATCAGCAGCCTTTAATGTATACATTGCCGAATGGCTGGCGATCAGTGATTTTGAATGAGGTTTTTCC
The DNA here is from genome assembly GCF_940807095.1 of Chryseobacterium sp. Marseille-Q3244. Classification (NCBI taxonomy): domain Bacteria; kingdom Pseudomonadati; phylum Bacteroidota; class Flavobacteriia; order Flavobacteriales; family Weeksellaceae; genus Chryseobacterium; species Chryseobacterium sp. Marseille-Q3244. The sequence continues at coordinate 39,988 of NZ_CALNWX010000014.1, forward strand.
AACTCATCATATTCCCAATCCGTATCGTACAATTCTTCAACCGTCCGGTAATCCACAGATTTCCCTGTCTGTACTACTTCTATACATCCGGATTTTTCTTCTGATAAGGTTTGATTGATTATTTCCATCCTGATAGGAGAAGCTGGAGCCAGCCATGAAAATTCATCTGTATATGGAACTGAAAAGCCTTGTATATTATAATGAGTCTGATAAAAAGAACTGAAAATGAACTGTACGGGTAATATAGTTTTCAAACTGCTATAAATAACCTTTGGATGAGCCATTTTATCTTTCATCTGATTGATATGCCGCGATGCATAAGAGCCTTGATGATATTTTTTTAATGCTTCAATTTCATTTATTATATGCCGGATCTCTTTATGAGTTTCTGCAGCCACCAATTTTCCAGAACGATCTATAATGAATGTTACCGGATAAATAATTTTCACAAACGCTGAAGCCAGACTGTTGATCTTCTGTTCCAGCTCTTCACCATCTTTAGTAAAATCACTCATTGAAAAATGAATACGATATCCCTTTTCCTCTTCTTTTATATAATTACAATAGATTGAATAAGCATATTCACTCTTCAGTATTCCATCATCACTTTCGGTTTGCCTGACCTTATATACTCCGGAAACCGCCTCAGCATTGAAGGGAATTTTTCCTTTAGAAAATAACTTATATACACTTTCTCCCCGTTCCTGTATAATTGTATTTATTTCCAAAATGTCTTCCGGACTTGGAATATAAAGTTTTTGCATCCATCTTAATCTTCCGTTCTCAGGAATCATATCCAGAAAACTACAGTGCTGATTATGATATTCCAGAAGATACCGGGGATTTTCAAGCATAAGATCCAAAGCAATGCTTTCCAGCGTCTCTCCAGACTTTACAACATAAAAATTTTGCTTGTTTATAGGGTCAGTCGTATGAATCGGATCTTTCCGATCTGAAATTTTTTTTTTCATAATGTTGTGTGTTTTTAATTCTAAAAAGTTTTTAAAATTAAAAATCCACACTTTACATCTTCTTGTATTTACATGTTTTTTTATTGTATATTTTCACGTAAAATATGTACAAAAAACAAAAATATTGTACAAAACAAAGAAATCATCTACTCTAAAATGGCAATATCTATTGTATTTCAAAAATGAACGAAGTGAAACAATAAAAAAGGTCACCTTTGCAGGCAACCTCTTTCATTCAAGTAATTCTATGTATATAGAATCTTTTATTATTTATAATCTTTAGAGCTTCTTTTAGGTTCTTTTACTTCCGGCCATTGTACCAGGTTTCCTTTATCATCTTTAGGCATTACTCTTTTTTCTCTATTGGTGAATTCAGGATCTTCAGAAGCCATATAAGCTAATGCTGCTGTTAAGATCACATTATTTTTCACCTCATCAAAAACGATTTTGTCATAGGTATCTTTTGTCGTATGCCATGTATATCCAAAATAGCCCCAATTCAAGGAACTTAGCGAAAATCCGGGTACTCCAGCTGCTACGAATGAAGCATGGTCTGATCCGCCACCACCAGGCATTCCGGGAAAATCAGTCTTAATGTGGGTTCTTACTGCTTTTGGAACTCCATCAAGCCACTTTCCGATATAATCATAAGCTTTCACAAATCCCTGGCCACTGATATTGATGACACGTCCGGTACCATTATCCTGATTAAATGCTGCCTGTGTTCCTTTTATAATCTGAGGATTATCTACTACAAAGCCTCTTGAACCATTCAATCCTTGTTCTTCACTTCCCCAAAGTCCGATCACAATTGTCCTTTTGTTATTAGGATAGTATTTTTTAAGAATTCTCATGGTTTCAAGCATCGTCAGTGTTCCTGTTCCATTGTCTGTGGCTCCCTGAGCTCCATCCCAAGAATCAAGGTGAGCAGATAGAATGACATACTCATCCGGTTTTTCTTTCCCTTTAATCATACCGATGGTATTAAAGCTTTTCGCATCGGGAAGGACTTTCGACTGAGCATCGATTTTAATTTTAGGCTGAGCTCCTTTCTCTGCCATTCTGTAAAGCATCCCATAGTCTTCCACATCAATATCAATCATTGGAATTTTGGATGTTTTGGCTCCGAAGATCCTGTTTGCACCCATAATCCCGGTCCAGTTTGAAATGGCAATTCCAGCCGCACCTGCATTTTCTAATGCTTGAGGAAGAGTATTATTATCATATCCAATGTTCTTTACATAAGCTGCAAAGTCCTTGGTTGCCTGATCTTTTTCTGCCTTAAGTTTTTCATAAAGTTCAGGGGTTGCAAACTCCTTGATCTGCTCATCAGAACGTCCTATCTTCTGATATTGGGCCATCAGCACTATCTTTCCTTTTACAGCGGGAAGCCATTTATCAAATTCTGCCTTAGAAGACACTCTTGGAAGAATAATTACCTCCGCTTCAACTGCTTTTTTAGTAGCAGGGCTCCACGCCAGCTGAGTAGCTGTCAAAGATTTAGTCCTTGGAAACACCATATCAACATGGGTAGTTCCTCTCTGCCATCCTTTCCAGGTTCCAAACTGCTGAAGGTTGGCATCAATTCCCCATGAGCGTAGCTTTTCAGCACTCCACTCATTCGCAGCAAGCATTTCCGGAGTTCCCACAAGACGTGGTCCTATCCCATCCAGAAGCTCATACGCCATCCCTTCAAGCTGGGAATTGTTATTCACTTCATCTACAATGCTTTTTATGATTGGGTTAAGGTTTTCTTTTGGGTCTACCTTTACCTGAGCCCATGAAAATTGGGCAGCCAACATGACAGCCGGTACTGCAAAAAATCTATTTATCCTCATAATGTATATTGATTGCATTAAAGATAAAGGAAATTGTGGAGATGATAAAGGAATTACAGTAAAAAAGTCTTTAGACATCAGCATTCAGCTCCATTTTTGAAGAAAAATGAAAATATTACCCTAATGTATTAATTTAATAGCATGACAGTTCCTGTTTATTTTGATCTGAAGTCAGGGAGCTTTCTGTTCACAAAAGCTTGTTCTTCCGTGGTCAATAAAATGGTATTATTTTTATTTTCCTTTACCGAAGTATTCTCCCAGATATCTTTTTTAAAATCTACTCTAGGGGTTAATCCCTCATCTGATTTCTTAAAGGTATTGTAAATAAGTTCTCTGCTGATTTTCCGTTCATGTTTAACTCCTTTATAATAAGCAACATATTTGTTGCCTTCAATCTTGCTCATAGCAGGAACATACACGCCTGCATTTTTGTAAAAATCAAAAACAAGTATTGCATTTCCCAATTGATAATCAAACTCTTCCCCTTCACCAGTTCTTCTTTTAACAATTGGATATTGATCCTGTAAATAACGAATTTCAAAATAAGTAATCACTTTATCCGCTTTATTATATTTCAATTCTCCTTCCATCTCAATTCCTAATCCTGACTTAATGTTAAATGTGATGAATTGCTCATCCCCTTGTTCGAAAAATATCCATCCGGAATATTTAGATGCCTTATTTTTTACATGGGCCAAAGCCCTGTTTAACTCAAAATTAAAGAAATAATTTCCCATATATTCATCAGAGAATTTCTTGATTCCCTTTACAAACATGCTGTCTGATTTTAGATCTTTAAAGTATTTTACATTATTCAGCTGCATCTGGAGGTTGTTATCAAAAGATTTATTACGATTGTAAAAATTAGTTTTACTCCATAATTTTGTTTCTGCAATAACTAAAAAATGGATTTGGTTATTATCAATCCTTTTTTCTTTATAAGTAACATCATAAAGGGAGGGTTCATTATAATATCTTTTTTTGTAATGGCTGGCAACGTCTTCAAAGATCTGCTTCAGATCTGCTTTTATGAGTTTTACTTCATCAATTTTTTTATAGCCTCTTTTCAGCTTTACCGGAGAATAAAATTCCTGAATAGTCACCTTTTGAAATCCCGATGCTGAAATTTCAAAGTTTACTGAACTTTGATCCACGGGTGCCAGCCCCTCTTCATTAGTATAAACAATCTGATTATGCAAAAGAATTCTTGCATTAGGAATCGATTTTCCATTTTCAGAATCTACAACCTGAAGCTTTTGGGCTGAAAAAAGATTAAAAAACAGAATAAACAGTAAATAAGAATGTTTCATCATATTTTGTGTAATTTATATTTCTAAAATACAAATTATACAGATGATAACCATTCTACAATGAAAAATTTAATATTTGAGGCTAAAAACGAAATCAATAGACATGAATTTATTTTCGGCTTTTCAAATTCATTTAAGATCGGAACTTTTGACGCTTTGAGAAATCATGGCAATCCTGAGAAACTGATTGCGCTATGGGTAAAAAAAAACCGGCTACAAAAGCCGGCTAAAGGTTGAATTACTTCTTAGATTCTTCTACAGAAACTTTTCTGAAATCCTTGAACAATTTGCTTAGTTCTAAAGCTGATTTACGAGCTCTTGTACCAGCTGCTTTGTTTCCTTTTTCCGCTTGTTGGTTTGCCTCAGTTGTGAACGCTTCAAATTCTGCGTTGATTTTTTCAATTAGTTCTTTCATTATATTTAAAAATTTAGGCTGCAAATATAGGTTTTATGGTGATTCCAGCCTAGTAGCAAAGAAAAAAGTTTGGGCAAAATCACTGAATTTTTAACATATTTCTACCCTTGAACCGATTTTTATCGATTTTTGACCTTCAATTCTCATAAAAAACCTCTTGAAATCCTTGGTAAGTCAAATATCTCCCACAATTCTTTCCTTCGTTTTTCTTCAAAATCTTAATTATAATGACAACAAAATTTAAAAGGTTTAGCACTTGCCTTATTTTTTCAAAACACATCATGGATTGTCTTCTGTTTTGGATATTTATATTAAATTTGGAAAAAACGACTTAATCCATGTTCAGAAAAATATTTTTCCTAACGCTTATATTGCCATTATTTGCCTTTTCACAAAACAAGATTAGCTATAAAGTTTATTATGATGGAAACCTTGCAAAGAATGGTTTAAAAGTACGGGTAGATTATAAGTTGAAAAAAGCGTCTGATACTTTATCCTTTTATTATGCTAATGAAAGCTGGGGCGAGAAAGACCTTTTTAAAAACCTGGCAATAGTAAAGGAAGAAAACCCTGATATTACCTTTGAAATTACCCCTGAAAGCAATAAGATTAAGATCCAAAAGAAAAAAGGAACTGAATTTTCCCTAATTTATCACATCAAGCAAGATTTTACAGATCCTAATTATAAGATATTCAACCGCCCAAGAATCAATAACACGTTCTTTCATGTTTTAGGAAAGAATCTTTTCATGGTTCCATTCTCTTTCACGAAAACGCCTGATGAGGTAGAATTTGAATTCTCTGTTGAATGGATCAATTTTCCGGAAAAGTTTAAACTTCATAATAATTTTGCCTCTCAAATTCACAAACAGAAAATCAAAACAACTCTTTGGGACGGCTTTTATAACTCTCTTTTTATAGGTGGTGATTACAGGTTTTACAATTTTAAAGTACATGATAAACCTATTTATTTTGCCTTGAGGGGCGAATGGAACAACGGTTTTACAGATGATTTTTTATTTTCCAATCTTAAGAAAGCCGTACAATCTCAAAGGGATTTCTGGCAAGACTACGATCAGGATTACTTTACCATTACCATGACACCCACTGTTTCCCAAAAAGACAGCCTGTATAAAGGATACAGTACTACAGGTTCTGCTATTAAAAATGCATTTATGATCCAGGGAACCAATAATCCTTTCAATAACAAGAATTCATACCTGTACCTTTTTCATCATGAATTAATGCATGAATGGATTGGAAATAAAATTCAAAATAAGCACGAAGAGCTCAATTATTGGTTCAGTGAGGGTTTTACTGATTATTATACCTACAAAAACAGATTGAGAATAAAAGATATCTCAATGGAGGAATGGCAAAAGCTTTTTAACACCGAAATCATTAAAAGCCATTGGAAGAATCCTGAAAAAAACATTCCTAATTACAAAATAAAAGATGACTTCTGGAAAAGTAGAAATATAGAAAAGGTTCCCTATAGACGAGGGGCTATTTTTGCCTTCTGGCTGGATAATCAAATTATGTTGAAAACCAATTACCAAAAATCTCTAGACGACCTGATGCGGGAGCTTCTGAAAACCTGTACTGAGAAAAGTGTAAAGTTTACGGATGAGCTTTTCCTTGACCTTGTTCAGAAATATCTGGAGCAGGATATCTCTTATTTCTTTCAGAAACATATGATAGGCGGTGAAGATATTGATCTTAAGAAAGAAAAATGGATCGATGGCTTTTCTTTTCCTACAACGGATACAATTCCTCAATTAGAAGTTGATAAGAACAAGAATATCAAATATCTGACTAAATAAAATATGGATCTCAATCTCCCCGAAAAATAGTTTTCTCTTTTAATAAATCGTCTCCGCCTTAGTTTCCACTTAGAATAAATTCACAAGCTTTCATTCCCGTTCTATTTAATAGATGAAGACTTTCAGGAGTTATTCTTTCTGCAAAAACCACTCTGAAGTGATGATCGTATCTATCGCTAAGGGAAAATATGCTTCCAGGTGTAAATAAAATATTCTTTGATTCACAATACTTATAAAATTTCTTCATATCCATGTTTTCCGGCATTTGTGCCCAAATACTGTACCCACCTTGAGGTCTATGGAAATAGGCTCCTTCCGGAAATGATTTTCTCAGGACTTCAAGTAACTGAATAGCCTGTTGATTGAGCTTTTTACGAAATGACCGCAAATGTCTTTCATAGCTATTCTCCTGTAAAAGCCTCAGTATCAATTCCTGATAAATAGGAGATACTGACCGACCCAGGGCAAATTTTGCTCTTTCTGCTCTTGCATAAAATTGCCCGGCACACAGCCAGCCTAACCGAATCCCGGGAGCCAATGTCTTTGAAAATGAAGAATAGGTCATTACCCATCCTTTTTCATCAAAACTTTTAATACTGGATGGTCTCTTTTCCTCAAAATAAAGGTCAGAATACATATCGTTTTCGATAATACACACCTGATAATCTTCTGCGATTTCCAATAAATCCTTTTTGGTTTCATCACTCATCCTGATTCCGGTTGGATTATGAAAATTCGGGGTAACGATAAGAGCCCGAATTTCATTTTCGGCACAAACTTTCCTGAAATATTCTGTATCAAAGCCACTTCGGTAATGAACAGGGATCTCAATAACCTTCAAATCCAGATTGGCAATAACCTCCAAAATGGAAAATACACACGGACTATCTACTGCAACAACATCACCTGCCTTGGTTACAGAACTTAATGCAATTGTGAGCGCCTGCAAAGCACCGTCTGTAATAATCAGTTCATCAGAATTGAAACTGCAGCCATATATTGCCATTTGCTTAGCGATCTGTTTTCTCAGTCCTTCAAGCCCATTAGAAGGGTAATATCTCAGCAGAGAAGCTCCTTTTTCCCGGATCACTTCCTGCATGGTTCTTAGAATCAGTTTTTGTGGAATCAAAAGATCATCAGGTATTGCTGTATTGAAAGAACTCGATTCTGAAATTCTTTTGGAAGTCAGCAGTATATTCTTCATAAATTCCTCATCACGAATAACAGGAGAAAGCTTCATTCTGGCCTCAGGAATATTCTCATCTCTTTTCTCAGCTACAAAATAGCCTGAGCGTGGGCGGCTTTCAATCAAACCTTTAATCATTAAATATTCGAAACCGCTTTGCACTGAGCTTATACTCTGATGGTATCTTTCTTTTATTTCACGGATAGATGGCAGCTTATCACCACTCTGTAAAATTCCATCACGGATCTGTTCTTCAATAATTCTTGTAAAAGCTTCGTATTTATAGGTTTTCATTATTTTATCGCAATCTGTACCGAACAAATTTACAAAATTAAGATCTGTACCGGTAACATTTTAGCCATCTGTATCCTTTCTGAATTGATTAATCTCATAATTTTGAAGAAAAAAGAATGAAAATCATATCAAAATTTACCATAGGTTCAGACGAGGGTGTTGATGATCTTTTTATAATTATCAAATCTTATGTAAGCACTACTTATAAAGACCTTATTTCAGAAGAAGAGATCAGGTACTATATAGAAAATTGGGACCCAAGGAAAATGATTAATGAACTCAACAACCTGTCTAATCAGCTTATTATCACATATGCAGATGAGCAACCTGTAGGATATGGTATTCTAAAAAGTGGTTCAGGATATCCCGGCTCACCTGAAGATAAAAGACTTACAGAGCTTCATTTTGTAATTCTTCAGGAGTATAACAGTACTGAGACTCGTGAATCCCTATGGAAGAAATGCAAAGCCGCAGCCTCTTTTACAGATATCATCTGGACCAACATCTTTGCAGAAGATCCTTTATTGGAATTTTTAAAAGAGTCTGGTTTTATTATTAAAGAAAATGCAAAAACAGCTCCATTCCAGCTTCCTTCTTATCTTTTAGAAATGAACATCAGTAAGAATTAATAGATCTTCGATCAATACCACTCATAAAAACTATTGAAGGCAAATCTTAAAAACCAAAGATTTGCCTATCTTTGATTTTTATAATTCTGGAACAATGAGCGATCAACTGGAAACCATAAAAGACTACTACAAACGTACCCGCAGAAATATTCTCGAAATATCTGATGCAGATCTTGAGACCGGAAAAACCCATTTCAACATCATTCCGAGAAAATATTGCAGTTTTAAAAGCCCTTATAACCGGCGTGATTATTACAAAATCTGCTTTATCATAGGAAAAGGAACAGCCCATTACGGAACTCATACTCTCTATGTTGACCGCCCGGCACTCTTCTTCCCATCTCCCAATATTCCTTACACCTGGGAATGTGAAGATGATTTTCAGGAAGGGTTTTCCTGTTTGTTCAATCAGGAATTTTTTAATGTAAATTCAGAATTTAACTTGTTTAAAAAGACTTCGTTATTTAAGGAATGGAGCAAACCGTTTATATTTTTAAATGAGGAACAGATTCAGTTGGCTACTCTATATTTTGAGCAGATGTACAAACTGAACCATTCTACCTACCCTTTTCGCTGCAGTGGTATTAAAAGCAATCTTGCCTCTGTTTTACACCTTGCCCTGGAAAACCGTGTGGAGGATGTAAGTCTTAATGAGCTTCCTGCCAATGTCCGACTGTACAGATTGTTTGATGAACTCCTGAACAAACAGTTTCCTCTGGATTCACCAGCTTATCCTCTAGCTTTAAAAACTGCTTCTGATTTTGCAGATCATCTGAATATACATGTCAACCATTTGAATTCATCTGTAAAATCGGTTACAAGCCTCACGACCACTCAAATTATTAAAGAAAAAATATTTGAGGAATCTAAAAATCTTCTGAAATACACGAATTGGGACATTGCCCAGGTTGGCTACACTCTTGGTTTTGAACAGCCTTCCCATTTTAATAATTTCTTTAAAAAGCATGCCGAGACTTCGCCATTAAAATTTAAGAACTCTTTTTAAATATTTGAATTTTGTAATTTTTACTTTGTCTTTTAAAACTCAATTTTCTATTCTTGAAGTATTTTTGCATGGTAAAAAATGAATGAATATGTTGAGAGAAGCATCTGAGAAACGCATCAGATTAATAACCATTATGGCCTTTGTGTCTATCCCGCTTTCGGGGTTTGTTACTGATATTTACCTGCCATCCTTCCCTTCTATGGCCAAGGAAATGATGGTTTCAGAAAAAGATATACAGATCACTTTAACTTCTTATCTGCTGAGTTACGGAATTTCTCAATTATTTGTAGGGGCAATTCTGGACAGCATCGGTCGTTATCGTCCTAAATTACTTGCTTTATTAGTTTTAATCCTGAGCAGTATTTTCATTACCATGACCAACAGCATTTTATTAATTTGCTTACTCCGTATTCTTCAAGGGATTGCTGTTTCCGTACTTGTTGTAGCTACACGTGCTATTTTTGTAGATATTTATGATGCTGAACGGGTAAAACATTATCTGAGTTACTTTACGATTGCCTGGTCTTGTGGTCCTATCCTGGCTCCTTTCCTTGGAGGTTATCTTGAAAAGCTTTTCAACTGGCATGCTAACTTTTATTTCCTTGCTTTTTATGCAGGATTTTTATTTCTGTTCGAATGGTTCTTCAGCGGTGAAAGTCTTCCGCAAAAAAAGAAACTGGATCTTTCAGAGAATATTAGCCTATATTCCATGATGCTTAAAAACAAAATCTTCATGCTCGGAATCATTATTCTGGGATTAAGCTACTCTATTGTGATGCTCTTCAATATTACCGGCCCTTTCATTATTGAAAATACATTCCACTTTACCCCTGTAGTGATTGGATATTGTACCCTGATTTTAGGATTTTCATGGATGATAGGAGGCTTTATAGGAAAACGCAGACTTGGTTTGGATTTTAAATCGAGAATTTTATTGCCTATTATCCTTCAACTGATATTAATTGCAGGATTAATAACCACCAGCTACTTTGCAGAGAGTCTTTATATAATGATTCCTTTTGCCTTTTTTATTCATATCTGTTCGGGCGTTTTATTTACTTCGTTTTTTACAACAAGTATGCTGTATTTTCCTAAAAATGCAGGAACAGCCGGCGGATTGATGGGCGGACTGGTTTATGTTATCACTTCAGTCACCAGCTTTATTATTTCCGTAAGTGGAACAGTAACGGAACAAAAGGATCTTTCCTGGCGATACCTTATCATTGCTATTTTTCTATTGGGAATCATTCTTATTATGAATCAGGCCGTAAAAAAAGAAAAAGCAGAGAATTGATCTCTGCTTTTTTTTATTTATTGCTTGTTATTTTATTTTTCAAACAGGAATTTCGAAGTTATGCTCTTGAAAATATTATAAAGGATGGCAGAGGCGTTTCACTCAGGATAGGCAACGTTAATTTACTTCAGGCTTTCTAAATAACTTTTTAAAATAAGGGGATGACAATGTTCTTCGTCTTTTGCGGCATATACCAATGTGATCTTTTCCTGGCCTTTATGCTGTTCCAGAAACTCCTTTCCAGGCTTATTTTCATGGAGCTCTTTCAGATATTTTTCTGAAAATTCTTTCCATCGTTCAGGATCATGATGAAACCATTTTCTCAATTCGGAAGAAGGCGCAAGATCTTTGTTCCATTCATCAATATCTGCTTCTTCTTTAGTCAGTCCACGAGGCCATAAACGGTCTACAAGAACCCGATAGCCATCATGAGGAGAAGGAGTTTCATATACTCTTTTTAATGCAATTTCAGACATGGTGTAAAAGTTAATTAAACGTCATAAAATTAGTATTACAACAGCAAAATCTATTCCTCATTATTGAAATTCATCACTTTAAATTTCAATTCATTCGGCATTAATATTTTCTAATCTGAACGGTAGAAACTCCGTTCAATTTCACTTTCCTGCCTACTTTTTTCAGTAATCCTGTTTCTGAATTCCGCTTAAAGACAACGGCAGTTCCGCTTACCGGATGAGCTACAATTAAAAACTTTCCGGTGCTGTCAATCGTAAAAGTTCTTGGATGATTTCCTTTTGTAGATTGATACCCTACCGTTTTCAATGTCCCGTCATTCAAAATTGAAAATATGGCTATGTTATTTTCCTTTCCTCGGTTTGAAGCATACAGATAGCGTCCATCCGGAGAAATATGAATATCTGAACTTTCAAAGTCATTTTTAAACTGATCGGAATGGGTATTGATTCTCTGAATAGGTTCCAGTTTTCCGTTATTATACTGATAAACACTTACGGCACCACCCATTTCTTCAATACAATAGCCAAATTTTCCATTGGGATGAAAAGTAAAATGCCTTGGTCCACTCCCTAAAGGGGTTGACGTGAAAGACTTTTCAGCTTCTGTCAATGGTTCTTTTTTATCGGCTTCAAATTTATAGGTTCTGATTTTATCGGCTCCCAGATCCGGTAAAAATACATACTTAAAATCAGGAGAAAAAACTGTTGAATGAATATGAGCCCGATCCTGTCTGTCCGGATTTACACTTCCTTCTGAAAATTGAAAATTCTGAACTTTCGGTTGTATCCATCCATTTTCTGAAATGGGATAAACAGAAGTACTTCCTTCGGTATAATTTCCATTAATCAACCATTTTCCGCTCTTATGAACTGTAAGATAAACGGGATTTTCTCCACCACTCTTCTGGCTATTGATAAAAATAAGAGATTTTTTCTCTGGATTAAACTCAAAACTGCTCACACTTCCTGCATTTTTCGTTTTACTCTCTGTACAGGCAAAAACATATTTCCCATCTGTAGACAATGTCAGAAATGATGGATTTAAGACCCCTTTAGCGGATGTTACTTTTAATAGTTTTCCTTTGAGGGTATCTAATTCATATACGTAAATTCCTTCGGTTTCTTTATCATGATTAAATGACCCAAAAAATATATAGGTATTTTGTGCACATAATTTTAAGCCTGCTAAAATGACAAGCATTGTACTTAATGTTTTCTTCAATTTTTTTATTAGTTTTTTGAATGTTTTGGAAATGCAGTAGAGACCTATAAATTTAAATATTTTCTTCCAGTTGAAATATTTAAATCCTAAAAATAATTTTCAAATGACCGTACAGTAACCTATTTCGCGACTTCATTACCTACAACATGTCATCATAAATCCATTATATTTAATCTTCTCATACTTTTTTATCAATAAAATACTTTATCTTTACTCATTAATTCCAATAACGGATTATGTGTTATTCTGATTATGGGAATGATCTATTAACAAGGCTTTATTATTGGTATAATTAAGCCTAATTTTTACTAAAATTTAAATTATAATGAATTATAAGCTCGAGCTCAATACTCAGGAGCCTAACTCTAAAATTGTTTTTCACAACATCATATTTGATACATTCAAAATCAATATTGTTGAAAGATATATCGGGGCAATGAATTTCCGTCCGAAATTATCTAACGTTTTATTTAAAGTAAGAACCTTAGATAATCAACTCATTAACAGGAAAGATGGCAATATAAGAGTGAAAATTAAAGATGACAATTTTGAGACTTATCAGAAATTAACACAGGCATTAAATTCTTACGAATATAAAAACAAGCTGATTAACAGACAGGAAACGGATCAGAATTATGTACATTTTATATTGAGCCTGGTGATTACAAACTATAATCTTAATTAATAATTTTTGCAATTGATTTTTCATTGACTCTCTATCTGTTTGAGTCAATCTTATCAATTTATATTCTTCATGGGACTGTTTACGAACGTTTCCAATGATGACATCACTGTAGAATTCACAGAATTTTACCACTTAGATCATTTTGAGACTATGATACAATAAGCCTGGAAGCTTTTAAAAACTTCCAGGCCCTATTTATGCTCGATAATTCTTCATGAGACTTTTCAAAAAATGAGAACAAGTCCTGGTTCTCTAATTCCATTTTGGGTTTGATTCCCTCCTTCTCCTATCTCTTTTTTCTCCTTCAACTTATTTTCTTAAAAAGCAAACGAAATTCACAATATAACTTATTGATAACTCCAATTGCCCAATAACTTATTTTGTTTTAAATTTGCACCCGATTCTCATGTTTAATTTGAGTTTTCATGGTTATTAGTTTTTATCCTCGAAGTCATTCGAGGATTTTTTTATGCATATACCTTTCATTCTTGTAAGCATCAGAGATATGGAAGGATTATTTCAAAAAATAATCTTTAAGAATATGATTATGTCCACTTTGAGGAATATCATTTCTCTCCTATTCTATTAACAAATTCAGTACTTATAATTTCCTTTTCGGATCATCGCTGTTCTTTCCGGCGATCTTTTTAGGACAGTTTGGAAAATCAGGCTTTGGTTTTGTAGGTTGGGAATGTGTCCTTGAAAGAATTTTATTGTATTGGAACAACAGACGGTGAGCAGCGACGAAACAACATTACACTTAAACTAACAAATATCAATTTCACTTGACAAAAACACAAGAAAACGGAATTAATTTAGAGAATTTCACACTCGAAATAACCCCATATTTGGTTTAATTCACTTAATAATGATGTCAAAACGAGAACCTTTAAAATTAAAACGCATAATTTCGCATCAACTACATCCCTTTATTGAAAGGCAACACAGCTCAATGTAGTACCTGTGTAGACGTCCTAAAATTTTAATTTACAAAAGAAAATTTGAGAGAATCTTGTTTTTTATCATAGTTTTAATTCACACAAAATGGATTATTTATTTCTTCTACTTGTAAAAAACAAACCAACATAAAAATATCAGTATTATGGAATTACACAAGAAGATCTTATTAGGATCATTTATTTCAATGGCTATAGTATCATGTAATACTACAAATGACAACATAGAAGAAAAAAACCCACAAGAACCAGGAATCTCCATGCTGCAAGCCATATCCCCGGCAGATATCCCCGCAGGCTTCGAAAACACACACATGTGTAAAGATGTTTATCTTCCCGGACAGGAATATTCTCCAGGAACAGCTTCAAAAGGAGCAGTTGTTACCAGTAAAAAATGGCCGAATGGCAGTGTAATCACTGTAAGTCTTAATGGCGGAACCACTAAAGTTCGTAATAAAGTAATGCAATATGCTAATGAATGGTCCCAATATGCCAACATCAAATTCAATTTTATTACCAGTGGAACAGCACAGATCCGCGTTACTTTTACCGCTAATGCAGGGTCTTATTCATATATAGGAAAAGATGCTCTTAGTATAGCTTCCAATAAAGAAACAATGAACTTCGGTTGGTTTAATGACTCAACAAGTGATGCAGAGTTTAGCAGAACAACCATTCATGAATTCGGTCATGCTCTGGGAATGATTCATGAGCATCAGCACCCTTTAGCTGCTATTCCATGGGATAAGCCAAAAGTATATGCCTATTATGCAGGGGCTCCAAACTACTGGACTCAAGCTCAGGTGGATAATAACCTTTTTGCAAAATATTCAACGTCACAAACACAATATAGTGCTTACGATAAACTATCAATTATGCACTATAGCATCAGCTCAACACTGACCACAAATGGGTTCTCTGTTGGTAACAATACTGTTTTATCTCCTACAGATAAGCAATTTATCGCAACCGTTTATCCAAAATAAGAAATCTACTTATCTCATATATGAGTCTGCCTTGAGTAATTTCAGGGTAGACTTTATTTGTTTATATAGGTATAAAAGAACAACCTATAGCACAGCGGAAAATACATTTTCCGTTTATTTTCCATTAAAAAACTGTGACAGATTTACTATATTATATATTTGTACTCATTATGGATACAAACGAATTACGACTGGGAAATTTTATAATGGATAAAAAGATGAAAATATTGAATATGTATATCAGCTTTACAACCTAGGAGATCTGATATATATTAACGATATAGATCCAGACTGCTATGTACCTATTCCAATAACTAAAAGATGGATTAATCATTTAGGGTTTAAACCAATATCGGAAAGTGAAGACACACTCCATACTTTTGAGCGAGAAGGGTTTCAATTATGGAATAAAAACGGTGATTTTTCAGTGATCGCTTGTCTAAATAACGGGATTTCTTTTGAAGTAAAATATGTACATCAAATACAAAACCTTTTCTTCGCACTTAAAGGAAAAGAACTATAATAATATTCCATTTATAGTACGAGAGCTCTCATCTCATCATGATAATAGCCATATTTTCTAAATTACCTAATGATTATTTTGCAATACCGAAGTTGATATGACTAACTGAATTAGTTTCGTAGAAATGTATACTCATCATACACTGTATTGATAAGCTGGTCAGCATGGATGTTTCGTGAAAAAATGGGATAATGAAACCGATCTAGCTTATTAAGAATACGTATAAGATCCATCTTTTCTTTGTGGTTAAGATTTCCTGCAACAATGTTAGTAGCCTGACGAATTTTCTCCATTTGTTTTTCTAAAATAATCAGTCCTCTTTCAGAAATACGGATTAATTTACTGCGTTTGTCCAAATCAGAATCTGTCTGTTCAATAAGCCCCTGACGTAACAATCTTGCAATAATAAGCATCCCTACCGGTTTATCCTGAATATTTTTCTTGATCAGAGCCATCTTGGACATCTCTCCAAAAACCTTCAGATTAATTAGATAAATGAAATCTTCCTGAGTAGAAAATTCAGAATCTGATATGGCAGACTTTGAGTAAGTTTTCGCATATCGGTTAAGATGGACAAGCAATGTACTTATGGCACTTTCCGGTGTTCTTCCATTCTCCTTCCCTTCCCAATAAGGCTCTTCAGAATGATCTTCTTTCCCGGCATTCTCCTTATCAGAAATCCATGCTTTAACCCCTTGAATAGTTTCCGGATACAAACCGGGACAGACACGAATTTCTGTTTCAAATTCCTGAAGTAAGTCGATAAAATCTTTAATAAGCCTGTAATCCATTTTCTTTAAAATAGTTTACAAATATACCTAATTCTAGATTATAATTATTTACAGTATTTAGAGCAGCTATACACGTAGAATTTTGCCCTTTTTTTCAGTTCACTTAAAATGACATACAGAAATGACATACAACCTGGCTTTATTGAACAAAAGAGTATAAGTTTTGCAGTAATTTAAAGAACATAATTTCCCTATTTAGGATCCCTAAAATGTTATCTACGGCATAAAACTTGTTTAAAAATAATTAAGTAAAATAGTTGTCATGGACCGAATAGAAACCGAACCATTACATTTAAACAGCGATAAAAAAATAATTGATGAATACTTCAATTTAATTATTAAAAAGGAGTTGAATATAGATGTTAATGTCAACAATGAATATGTGGTTGTACAAAATATTGTCTCAAAAAAATTAATTTTAGCTAAAACTTTTTCGGATAGTGTTTTGGAAAATCCATCGCTTTACCTGTTATTAGCTTCTTTAATTCAGGATATCAACACTTGTTCTTTAACGAAAAGCCAGCTTACTGCAGCCATAGAGGACATAAAAAATCTCTCAAAACATTGAGAGATTTCATGGATTAATCATTGATATTTTTTATACCTTTTCTTTAATATGTTTTGCAACCATTTCTTCAAGATCATCAAGGTTAAAAGGCTTTGAAACATAATCATCCGCTTGTGCTTCCGATGCTAAAGCAACAATATCATTATTGGCCGTAACATAAATTACAGGAATATGCTTAAATGCTTCGGTGCTTTTGAGAAGTTTTGTGGCTTCCACACCTCCGATTTTTGGAATCCAGTTATCCATCAGAATAACATCCGGCTGATAGTCTGTCACTTTCTCAAGGATATCGTGTGATGTTTCTGATATTTTAACCTCATATCCGTTTTCTTCAAATATGATGGTGATTACTTCTAAAATAGCAGTATCATCATCAAAAATTAAAATCTTCTTTTTACTCATATTATTTAGATTATTTTATTCTGAATATTTATAATTGATTTATCCAACTCGCTAAACTTCTAGGCGTGATAATTAAATCATAATCAATTTCTTCTATGGCATGTTTTGGCATATAATCCACTTCTGCTGTTTCCGGATCCTGAATCCAAACCTTTCCATTGTACTTTTTAACATACTTCAATCCTTCTACTCCATCAGCATTGGCTCCGGACAAAAGGATACCAATCATATTTTCTCTGTAAATTTCTGCAGCCGACCTGAGCGTGACATCTATAGAAGGACGGGAGTAATTCATTTTTTCAGAGCTGTCTAGTGACATATTTTTATTATTCTCAAACAGCAAATGATAATCAGCAGGAACAATATATATTGTATTATCATTAACTTCAGTTTTATCCTCAACTTCTATCACAGGTATTTTTGTAAACTGTTGCAGTAAAGTGCGTAAAACATCACCTGATTGAGCCTTACGGTGTATCACAAGCAGGATGGGAGCAGGGATCTTATTGTCCAGATTTTTGATCATCTCTATAATGACCTGTAAACTTCCTGCCGACCCTCCGATAACAATTAATTCTGTATTGGTTTGTGATTTCATTGCAGCAATTATTAATGGTGATCAATTTTTTTCCAGATTTTCTGGTCTTCTACCTGATGATAATTTTTGTCAATAGTAGAAAATCTAAGGGTTTCTTTTGCTCCAAGTGCTAGAAAACCTAAATTTTCCAAGCTGTTATCAAAAAGCCTGAATACCCTTTCCTGAAGTTCTCTATCAAAATAAATCAACACATTTCTGCAGACAATTAACTGAAAACTATTAAATGAACTATCTGACACAAGGTTGTGGGTTGATAAAATCAATTTTTCCTGTAAGCTTTTATCAAACCTTACACTATCATAATTGGCAGTATAATAATCAGAAAAATCTTTTATTCCGCCGGAAAGTATATAGTTTTCAGAGTACAGTTTCATCTGCTGCAAAGGAAAAACACCAGCTCTGGCTGTTTCAAGAACAGCAGGATTCAAATCGGTACCATAAATCAGAGATTTATTATAAAGACCTGCTTCTTTCAGCAGAATGGCTATAGAATACGCTTCTTCACCAGTTGAGCACCCCGCAATCCATATTCTGATTAAGGGATAGGTACCTAACTGAGGCAGTATTTTCTCTCGCAGTGTTTTAAAAAATGAAGGATCTCTGAACATTTCCGTAACATTCACGGTTACTTCTTCTACAAAACGTTTTAAGTACTCAGCATCATTCATAATCGTATACCTGAGCTCCGCAAAACTGGTAAACCTGTCTAAAAGGCATATACGGTTTACCCTTCTTTTAAATGAAGCCCTGCTATAACCGGAAAAGTCATAGCCATACATATCATAAACATCTCTGATGAGATATTCTATTTCTTCATCTTTTACGATACTTGGTTCCAGCATCTATGAAAGTTTTTCTATTCCCATTATTAAAAGATCCACATCAATTGGTTTCGATACATACTCATCAGCTCCTGCTTCCAAACATTTCTGTCGGTCTTCAGGCATTGCCTGTGCAGTGACAGCAATCACCGGAATATGTTTTATTTCCTGGGTATTTCTTATCATTCTTACAGCTTCATAGCCATCTATTCCCGGCATCATCATGTCCATAAGAACAACAGAAAACTGAGGGTGGGACTTCAGAATTTCCAGGGCTTCCTGGGCCATTGTACAGGATTCAACTGCATATCCACGGGCTTTAAGGGTTAGCTTCAATGCAAATATATTGCGTGGGTCATCATCCACAATTAAGATTTTCTTATCCATCAGAATTTTATCTGTTTAACTTTCATACAACCAAACACGAAGGAGTGATAATAACTGATCAATATCTACAGGCTTTGAGATATAGTCCGAAGCTCCTGCTGTAATACATTTTTCACGTTCTCCAATCATTGATTTGGCCGTAATAGCTATAATAGGCAGTCTTTTAAATGCCGGCATTTTTCGTATTTCCTTTATTGTTTCATAGCCATCCATTTCAGGCATCATCATATCCATCAAAATAACGTCTACATCAGGATTGTGGTCAATTTGCTCAAGAGCATGCTTTCCGTCCATGGCAACAATTACTTCAACCTTATATTTTTCCAGTGCTTTGGTTAAAGAAAAAATATTTCGAACATCATCATCAGTAATGAGTACTTTTTTACCACTCAGAACTTCTGTTAAGGAGCCCAACATCCTGCCTGTATTACTTTCAGCCGAACTGTTTTTTTCTTCCACCAAATGTAAGAATAAACCTACTTCATCCAAGATTCTCTGATAAGAATGTGCTGTTTTTACAACAATAGAATCTGCATATTGTTTTATTTTAAGCTCTTCTTCTTTGGATAAATGATGCTCAGTAAAAATAATGATCGGCAGATTTTCCAGCCCCTCATAACTTTTAATTGATTCAATGATATGATAATCATTTCCTTTGGCACTTTCAATGTCCAGAATAACACAATCAACAAGATCGGAAGTCAGTGCTTTTACGCTGTCTTCCACATTATTTTCAACCGATAAGGAAATATTAAAATTACTCAGAAAATAGGATAATGCGCTGGCATGTTTGGCATTTTCCTCAACAATTAAAACTTTTTGAGGCCCTTTTTGTAATGCCTCTTCAATTTTTCTGAATACATCAGTCATTTTATCCAGAGCTACAGGCTTATTGATAAAGTCAACAGCCCCTTTCATAAGGCTTTCTTTTTTCACATGCAGAGCAGACATCATATGTACAGGGATATGTCTTACATGAGGATCGGCTTTCAATTCGTCCATTACTTCCCATCCATCTTTTACCGGAAGTTGAACATCCAATAAAATCGCATGTGGGTGATACTTCTGAGCAGCTGAAAGACCATAATCTCCCCTTACAACCACCACGCCCTTATAATTCTGCAAATGGGCATACTTCAATAATGCTTTTGCAAAATTGGTATCATCTTCAATAATAAGAATAATCTTATCTCCTTCCTGAATATTCTCTCTGTCATCCTCCACATCTTCAGGAATTTCCAAGTTGTTCAACAGAACCACTTCCCCTTCATCAAGAATGTTTTGAATTTCTTCAACATCTTCACGGATGATTTCTACCAGATCCTGATCTGTTTCAGAGTGAACAATTTCAATTACCGGATGTACAGGAATAATGAAACTGAATTCACTTCCTTTATTCAGTTCACTTTTCAGAACAAGCTCACCTCCCAAAAGTCTTGCAATTTCACGGCTTATTGAAAGCCCCAGACCGGTACCTCCAAATTTTCTTTTTGTAGATCCATCAGCCTGCTGGAAAGCTTCAAAGATAATTTTTTGTTTCTCCTCGGCTATTCCTACACCAGTATCTTTTACTGAAAATATAATAAAATTATCTTTTTCAGAATGCTTTTTGATATGTAAATCAATGCTCCCTTTTGTTGTAAACTTTAAAGCATTAGACAACAGGTTTCTTAATACCTGATCAATTCTAAGACGATCACTTTCAATAGCTTTCTGTACGTTTGAATCTATCTGGATATGAAATGGAAGGTCTTTCTCCTGAAATACTGGACTGAAAAGACTTTTCAGATCTTTCACAATTTCTTCAACGACTACTTCCTGGTATTCAAGGGTCATTTTACCGGATTCTATTTTTGCCAGATCAAGAATTTCATCTATTAATGTTAATAAACTGGTTCCTGAACTTTGAATAACTTTAGCAGATTCCACCTGATCTTCATTAAGGTTTTCATCCGGATTTTCTGCCATTAAACGCGATAAAAGAAGGATTGAATTAAGAGGTGTACGCAATTCATGAGACATATTGGCTAAAAATTCAGACTTATATTTAGTGCTGAGTGCCAGCTCCTCTACCTTTTTCTGAATTTCATTATTACGCTCGGCTATTAAATGATTCTTTTCTTCCAGCAATCTTGAACGCTCTTCCAGTTCTGCGTTGGCTTGCATCAGCTCTTCCTGTTGTACCTTCAACTCTTCTTCTGAGGCTTGAAGTTTCTGGGTCTGTGCTTCCAATTCAGTATTAAGGTTTTCAAGTTCAGAATGCTGCACTTGTAATTCTTCAGACTGCGCCTGGGTTTCTTCCAGTAACTGCTGTTCTTTTTCTCTTCCTTTCGCGGCATTCAGGGCTATTCCTATATTGATGCAGCATTCTTCAAAATAGTTGATTCTGTCTTCATCAAAATTAGAAGTAGATCCTAACTCAATGACTCCTATCGCATGTCCATCTGCAAAAACCGGTATTAGAATGATACCGTAGATCTTAATGGTACTGCTGGCAAAGGTTACTACAAAGTCATCTTCATGAAGATTATTGTAGACCTGCGTTTTAGCATTCATGAAGGCCTGTCCTACCATTCCTTCACCCAGCTCAAAAGTTCTTTTCATATTGGCTTCCAGACCAAATGCTTTATTGAGCCTTAAAATGCCTTCATCAAAAAGGTACAATGAACCATTGATGCAGTTTCCATACTCAATTAATTGATATAAAGCTTTATTGGAAACTTCCTGTACCGATTTATTTCCGACAAGGGATTCATTGAGCAAAGCAAGGCCCTTCTGACGCCAGTCACTTTTATTAATTTTATCAAAAGATGTTTTAAGCGACTCCGTCATATGATTGAGTGATTCTACAAGATCTCCCAGATCATCTTCCGAGTTATCCACTGCTTTCTCACTGTAATCACCGTTAGCTACTCTATTCGCTATTTTTTGAATGGCACTTACGCGGCGTGTCATTTCCTGATCTTTATCAAGTAGCATTTTTTCCAGTTCATCTCTTCGGATAAGGTCTGCCCGCATTTTAAAATAGAAAAATGCAGTTACCACTACTGCTGCTATTGCAGAAAAAACGATAAAAATAACCGTTGTTTCTGATGAGCGCGTTAAATCTTTATTTTTGATTTCAACCTGGCTTTCTTCATACTGTATAAAATCCTTTACAATTTTACGGCATTCATCCATGTAAGCTTTACCCGTGACGATCTGCTCCTGAGTCATTATAATGCCTCTTCGCCTATTTTCTACCAGATTTTTCAGATTATCCATCACCTGATTGACTGCAATTTTTAATCGTGCAAGCCTTTCCTGTTGATTTTTATCCTCTACTCCTAATGACTCGGCATGTACTAAAGATTCTGAATACTCCCGTACTCCGCGCTTGTAAGGCTCCAGAAAATCTTCCCTTCCGGTAAGCTGATATCCTCTGTTTCCTGTTTCTGCATCCAGCAGGGCCACCAGAATATCTTTAACGGCTGTCACAGAACGTCTGCTTTTAGAAAGGCTCTCCCGGTGATTCATTTGATTTTGGATACTCCAGTATGAAGCCACTGAGCTGGTGATTAAAATCAAAAGTGAAAGACCTATTCCAAATTGTAGATTTCGTATAATTTTTTTCGGCATGAAGTTTAATTTAATGGCAGGGTAAAATAAAATGTAGAGCCTTCATCTACGATACTGGAAACTCCAACGTTTCCATGATGTTGTTTGATGATTTCAGAGCATATAAACAATCCGATTCCCATTCCCTGGAATTGAAGTGAAGATTCTTCTACACGATAGAATTTTTTGAATACCGCATCCTGTTTAAAATCAGGAATTCCGATCCCAAAATCGGTAACATTAACTCTTACTTCCTGCGCTTCTTCATCTACAAAAGTGGTAACGATTACCTGATTATTATTAGGGGAATATTTGATAGCGTTTGTCAGGAAGTTAATGAGCACTTGCTCGATACGGATTTCATCCAAAGGAATTAAAATATCCGGTTTTATTCCGTGGCGCAAAATCTCTACTTTGCGGTCATCATGAGTCTGTTGTATGGTTTCAACCGCATTACTGATTACACTTTCCAGGTTTATCGGTTTTCTGTTAATTTTCAGTTTTCCATTTTCAATTTTCGAAACATCCAGAAGATCTGTAATGAGTGTATTCAGCTTATCAATCTGGCCCTGAACTTTTGTAACAAATCCTGCTTCGGGACTCTCTTTATCTAATTTAAGCTTTCTCTCCAATAACTGAACGTATGCTTTAATACTGGTTAAAGGAGTTTTTAATTCATGGCTTGCAATGCTTAAGAATTCATCTTTTTCCTTTTCTACTTTTTTCTGATCGTCAATATCAGTAAATGTTCCAACCCAGTTTTTAATACGATTTTCATCATATACCGGGGTTATCCTCAGTAAATGATAACGGTAATTACCTGAAACGATATTTTTAATTCTGACCTCTAATTCCAGTGCTTTTCCTTTTTTTCTGCATCGTTCCAATTCTTCCTTGATATCATGATCATCGGGATGTGTTTCAGGGAAATTCGGTTCAGCATCAGAATACTGATACCATTTACCATTAACAAAATCAACCGTCCCATCTTCATTAAGGGTGAATGCAATCTGAGGAAGCGATTCCAGCATTAAATGGAAGTGATCAATTTGGGATTTCATGGTCACTTGGGATTCCCGTCTTCCTTTCACTTCCAGTTCCAGATTCTGCTGTGTTTTTTTCATAGCAATATTCTGTTCCTGAAGGTTATAGAACGTTTTTACTTTAAGCAAAAGAATTTCGGGGTCTAATGGTTTGGTTACATAGTCCTTCGCACCGGAAGCATAGCCTTGTGTTATAAATTTTTTATCAGTATTGACAGCGGATAAAAATATAATGGGCACATCTTTGGTTTTGCTGTAATCAGCAAGTGTTTCTGCAACTTCAAAGCCGTCCATATCAGGCATTTGAACATCCAAAATAATTAAAGCATAATCATTTTTCAGTGCCTTACCAAGAGCTTCTTCACCGGAACCGGCTGTTTCTACCTGGAACCCCTTAGATTCAAGTAATTTTTGAAGTGAGTAAAGATTATTCTGGTTGTCATCAACAATTAAAATCATAGAGGTTAAAATCAATAATTAGTTACGGATATTTAAACTTCAAAAATACTCACAATATTTGAAAAAACAGTAATCTTTAAAGGTTTATGCATAAGGATTTCATACCACATTTTCTCAATAAAACATGAATGGCATAAGGATTGAAATTATTTATCGTATTTTAAAAATCTTTTCTAATTTCCAGAAAAATCATAAGTATGAAAAAAACAATAAGTTGTATGAATATCGATGAGAAAATGCTTTATTCATTCGGAGGTGAAAACATGACTTACAAGGCAAAAGAATTTATCTTTAAAGAAGGCGAACATTCGCAATATTATTTTCAGATTATCAGCGGAAAAGTAAAACTGAACACATTTACTGAAAATGGGAAAGAATTTATTCATAATATCTTAGGCAAAAATCAAAGTTTTGGAGATCCCCTCCTATTTATCGAAAAGCTTTATCCTACCAATGCCATAAGTTTACAGCCTACAGAAATTATAAGGACACCTAAAAATAATTTCATAGAAATGCTTAAGACTCACCCTAACCTTTCTCTTGAAATGAATATGTGTTTATCACAAAGGCTATATTATAATAGTTTAATGGTTAGCAATATGGCTTCATCGGATCCTATTCAAAGGCTTAAAGGATTATTGGAGTATCTTAAAAGCTATCATGATGGAGACTGCCAGCACTGTTTTCCTATAGAACTTACCCGCCAGCAAATTGCTGATCTTACCGGATTGAGGGTTGAAACCGTGATCAGAACTGTAAAAAAGATGGTAAATAGCGAAATGATAAAACTTGAAGGCCGCAGAATTTTATATTAAAGTTTTTAATAAACATAACGATCTCAAAATAAAAGTAGAAATCCTGCTCTCTGTTTATTACCATTTCTTTTTTGAGAATTCAACACTCAAGCCAAAGAAAATAGATTACAAATAAACTATAATTAACAAAAAAAAATGACCGGAAATTTTATTCCGGTCATTTATTAAACTAACATTAATTGGTTTTTTTTCTCCATTCTGCCTTTACATCTTCAGCTGCATCTTTTGTACTTTCCCAGGCTTCATCAGCCTTATCTTTAATATCCTCCCATGCATCTGAAAAGTTTGATTTCACTCTCTCCAACCAGTCTTCCTGGGTTGCCTCCTGATCATCATTCCTTTTTTCATTAATATAATCTTTGGCTTTATCCGCTAAATCACTGATCTTCCATTTCGCATTGTCAGCTGCATTTTTTAAAGTGTTTTCCGTTTGATCGACTGCATTTTCTGCCTTGTTGTAATCTGAATTATTCATAATATTATATTTAGTAATTGGTATATAAATAAACAATGTTCGTGCCTAAAAAATAAACATTATGTTAAAGTATTCTTAAAAATAAAATTCTTTTTGATTTTAGCTGATTGCTTATTTATCAAACAGACTTTTCTTATCCTGTACCTCAATAACTTACATCCTTTTGGGGGAAAGTGGCTATTTTTTTTCAATATTTTCAGATAGCAAAAGAATCTCTTTATTTATTGCATCTGCATTTTCTTTTTTTGTAATGATAGTACTATGACTTGCGTTCATAATGATTTGTTTTCCATTAGAAGAGAGTTCTTTTAGTTCTTTTTGCATGTCAAACCATAATTGAACTTGTTTTTCAGGGTCAATTCCTGATTTTCTGTATTTTTCTTTTTGGGATTCTTTATACTGTTCTGTAGCAGTAAATACCAACGCAGGTAATGAATCTAAATCCTTTGCTTTACCAGCACGCTTCAGTACATCATTAGTAAGACCATTCTCTCTTAAAAACATACGATAAACATCACCAGAATTATAAGTTAGCGATTGTGAACGGCCATACAATTCTTTGGGTAGACCATCCCCTTGATACGGTGTTTTACCAATTGTTTTGTTATAAATACCCAAAATACCTAAATCTGCAAGTATAGATCCTATTTTTAATAATTTTGCCTGCCCTTTAGGAACCAATTCTTTTTGTGCTAAGCGATTCCATTGTTCAGGATGGCTTGAATCTATAAATACGATTCCTTTGACTTCATTTGGATAAAGATCCCTAAATATTCTGCTGTAAGGCCCTCCCATAGAATGACCAACCAGAATGTAAGGTGGTTTTTCGCCAATTTTCTCTAATAATTCGTGAAGCTGATGTGCATAGAACTCAGGAGATATACGATCACTATTACTCGATTCACTAAACCATTTTCCATCTCTATCATACCGAATAACTCTCGTTTTGTTTTTCAAACCTTCTGCTACCCAATGCAGCATATCTGTATTGCTATGTGCTCCAGCTTCAATAATAATGGTAGGCAACGATTTCTTCTCACCTTCTACTCTCACATGAATGTTGGTTCCATTAACATTAACTAATTTACCTGGTGGAATTGGTTTTGAACTAAATAATCGGTAACATATCCCTGAAAACAATAATAATATTAGAATTCCTAATACAAGTTTACCAATAAACTTCAATATTTTCAGCGTTAATTTCATAGTTATTTTTAAATTTCATATTGACAATGGCGGAAATGCCGGGGCAGAATCTTTCAAATAAAATAAGCCTAAGGAATCTTTAGAATGGGCATCGTTATTAATTTTCCGGCAAATATAACAAAAAAGCCCTCTCAAAGAGAAGGCTTAATTTTGATTATTTAAACAGATAAACTGTAAAAGATGTCAATTATACTATCTTGGTAACAGGAACACACCCGCAAACACAATCCCAAATATCCATATCCGGATTACATTCATAAATAGAATCACATCTGTAGATATATCCTACTCTGCAATAAGTTGGACCAGCCCCTTTGATTGATTTCATACTGTCTCTTGTAATTTTCTTTAAATTTTTCATAGTTATTTATTAGTTTGTTAGTTTTTTAGAACATATCGTTCTTATTTCCAAATATAATTAAATAATATTAGCTACAAAATACTACGAAGATTTTAATTCTTCAAAAATATAAGAACATTATTATGCAGGCATTCTGAGGATACAAACAGAGCCCTAAAAAGGAGTTTTGCGACCGTAAAGGAGCAAATGTAGAACCTGATTGTTTATTAAAATGCAGCATTTGAATGTTTAATTAAGCTAATAAGATATCCCCTTTTATCTACGAAAATAATGAAATATTAGACTTGCTCAGGGAATAGGCATCAATTATTGCAGCTTTCCATGTTTCTATAATCTCTACTGTTGCACGGTCGGCACGGTCAAAGAAGAAATGCTGCTTGATGTCGAAGCCGCAATACGAATATATGCCTTTATCTGAGGTTAGTTTTAAGGCATTATCCATTCCTATTTGCTGATATTCCGTCTTTGATTTTCCATGCGAATTGATAATGTAAGCTGCCTTGCCAGTCAATAATCCTTTTTGTACACCATTATCATACCGATAGGCAAATCCATAGCTAAATACCCGGTCAATATAACCTTTCATAATGCCCGGCATTCCCATCCACCATATCGGATAAATAAACGTTACAATTTCCGCCCAGGCTATGTATTCCTGCTCAATTCTTACTGCTTCGTTAACGATGCCTCTGCGTTGCCCGTTAATATCTTCAAGGGATAATACCGGATCAAAATTAAGCTGGTATAAATCCCTGACTACAACCTCATGTTTTTGTTGTAATAGCGTTTCTTCAACCGTTTGTTTAAATAGATGATTTAAACTTGCCACATTAGGATGGGCATAAATAATAAGATGTTTCATTCTTTTTGTTTTTAAGTAATTGAACAAAACAAAAGTAGGATGCTAACAAACGGGAAAATTGTAAGAAAACGAAAAGGCTATTCAGCTGAAGCTTGGCAAATATCTTGTTGGAACCTAACAAAATGTTTAGGAGAAAGATTGATGAAATGCTTAAAGTCGTGGATAAGCTGGCTTTGGTCATAATATCCGCATTCATCTACAATTTCAAACCAGTCCACATTTTTCGATGACAAAAGAACCTGTTGTATTTTCCCGATTGCTTTTATAAAACGTTTGTACCGGCTGACTTCTTTAGCACTATACCCAAAATGTTTTTTGTGCATCAACTGTATATTCCTTTCCGTCTGTCCGGTTTCTTCTGCAATAGATTGGATTGGATTTAAGGTATCATCTTTAAAATTAGCCAGCAAAGCGGAAGTAGAGTCCTGCAATTTTAAATAGGGTCTGCAAAAATCAAGAATAAAATCTACTTTATCTGAAATGCCTATGATGCCATTTAAGTGATGCCACAAACAGGTAAAACAATTTTCTTCCATCGCTTCATCAGGATGTGTTGGTAGATGGTCAGAAAGAAATGCTTTACCAAAAAAGCGATAAAAAGCATCATCTTTAAAATTAGCAACTAAAATTTGAGCTCCGGGAGTAAGGGTATATTCAAAGGCAGACTTTATGGGACCAAGTACGATACACTTATCTATTTCAATTTCGTTTTGTACACTGGAAATCAGCCGGGCTTTAGTACCGAAATTGAAGACCATAATAGTCTGAAAGGATGGCAACAGGGTTTTCGTTACCGGGTCCTTTGAATTGTTCTCTGCAAAATAGAAATGAGAAAATACTGTCTCAAATTCTTTTGGAACAGGCAGTCTATAATTGTGATAGGTTTGATCGTCAGATTTCATTATTTATAGCTCATTAATTTGGAAAAAATAGATCAAACTAGATTAGGGGTTCATTTATTGTTCTTTCTGTACTGTTTTCCTCAGTTGTTACGAGCTTCCAGTTCGCGATAATTAACCAAATTTATAAAATTACATCTATTCTAATACCATTAATCATAACAATAATTTCTAGCATTACTAAACTTCAATGCTATGGATCAATAACGAAACTGCCTCAAGCCAATTTTGATGAATATCAACCTCTGTTCTAATACTTTCAATATTTAAAATTCTCCTATCTGCTTTTAATATCCATAGCAACTACCCTTGTATTTTATTGAGAACTTTCTTTAATTATCGTCACAATATTTGGGTTTTAAAACACTTTAAAATCTCTTAAAAAAGTTTTATTCCAGACACGAGCAAGATGCTCGCGCTAGCGAGAGAAGATAAAAATCAAATAGCTTATAAGAATAATATTTACTTTCATTTATTAATTTTTAATAATCAGAATTTTATTAAGCATCATAAAATAAATTTAGAATTAAATTCCCTTTTTCATCACACCATTTTATCCAAAAAAAAATTTTATTGTCATCTTCCACCATTAACTAATACTTTATAAAATCCATTTTCCTTCAAAAGATTTCCATTTTGAATGATCAGAAGTATATTTTAATATATCTTTTGATTTATATGTATTATTTAGTGTTAAAAAATCATGATCCTCATTTTTTTTAATCTGAGTCTGAACGGTTTCTTTTTTATCTGTTTTGTGATTATTAATATCTATCTTTTTATCAGTACAAGATAAAACTGATAAGCTTAACAAAATTTTTATATACATAATATTTTAAATGTTATTGAATAATTTTAGTTTCAATATTTCTCACAGTTTTCATATTACTTGCTCTTCTTTTGAATTTCTATTTTTTTATTTTACAAAGCTTACATTCTAACGTTTTTTATAATCTTTTAAAGTTGAGACAAAATTGTCTTTGACTGCTTTCTTTTTTGTGCAACAATATATAGACCTTTAAATTTATTTTCATTTTCCTCTATTTACCAATTCAAATGAACCAATTATTCTTTGACTATTTTACCAGCTGCATTAATTTTGAGTTTTTCAAAAGCTTTGAGATTAGGACCATTACCCTGATATTCTTCAATAATAAAACTAGGTAATATTTTGAAAGTAATAGGGTTTTCATCACCTATTAAACCTATCTCTTTGTAATCAATAATTACATTGTTTTTGGTTGTTACTAAAACAAAATATTCAGAATCACCCCGAAGTATTGAAATAAGTAGGTATAAAAAGTTTTCATCGGAATGTATCACAAGACCTTTATAAGTTTCAGCATCATAACTATTGTTCTTCAAAAATTCTATTAAAAAAGGTTTGAGTTCATAATTTGGATATTTGCTTTCAGAATAATCATCATTAAAATATTCATAAAAACTAAATGGTAAATTTACTTTTTGGGGTTCTTCTCCACAATAAATTTATTTTCATCTGATTTATTTTTATTATCTGATGAAGAAGTTTTAATTAAATTTTCACTAAATTCTATAAACGATCTCCGAGCTCCACTAGGTAGGGTTTCTAAAGCATTATTTTTTGTGCCTTCTAATATAATCTTACTGATTTTACCTGTCTGATCATAGAAAAATAAGTAAGTTTCATTATAAGTGTCTGATAACTGTTCATTAGTGTACATTTCAACCGTAAATTTCACTTTAAAAACAGAATTTTCTTTTTCGACATTATTTGCTATATAAGTCATTGCACAACCTCCACCACAACTCACAACAAACGATTTGTATTGAAGACTCTCTAAATAATTCGTTTTAGGTACTTCAATTTTTTTAGTTTTGACCTTATCTAGGATATCCTTATTTTGTGCATTTGTTTCTTTTTTACATCCTATCAATAGCACTATAAGGATGTTTAAAAAAATGATTTTATTTGTTTGCATTTTTTGAATTTATTAAAGCTCTTTTATGAACTTTATCACTTATATGCTTCCTTTTTCAAAATATAGGTTTTCTTTTTTCCATTTGTAAAACTCTCATCAATATAGGGACATTTCCTAAAATATTTATTATTATCAAAAGTAACAATGCCAAAATCTTTTGTTCTTTGTAATACAGCACTTTCATCACCGTATATAGAGCTGTCATAATATAATGCTAAATGATTATTATTTGCTGTATTAATTTTAAGCTTGTAATCTTGTGCTATTTGATATCCTTCAACATGAAAGATTACAGAGTCAGATTTAATAGTTAGTTTTACATCCTGCATATCCCTCCAATCATCACTTTTTTCATTTATTGTGAAACTATAAGTACCATTCCATTTGGCTGACATATTTATTTGGGCATTAATATCATTGTTTTCTTTAATGCCGATCATGTTATTAAGTTCTACCAGTTTGGTAATATTTTTTTCATCAGATCCATCAGTAATTATTTTTTCACTGATGAAGTCCCAATTTTTTTTCTCCTTATTATATAGGTAGTATGTTTTTTTATATGGGTAAATATAGCTAAGTGTTTTATTATCTAAATATTTTGGTGGAATATGTTCTGCAATTATCGCATAATTATCTAATTGAGGTTCTAATTTTTTTTGTATTATTTTATTTATTTCTGTAAAATATTTTTCATCAGGATCATCTTCTGCAATTATGTTATTATTTATATCAAAATCAAACCATTCTTTTTGGTTTTTAATATTATAGTTTATATAACTTATGACAAAACTCCCAATATTTCTATCCGAATGAGTTAATATTGGAAAATCTGATGTAGGACTCAGTTGGTATCCGTGAAAATATTTTTTATCAAGGAAATCTGGAATTTTTAAATCAGTATTTTTTTCTGTTTTAAGAATTATTTCATTGATATTTCCTCTATTCTTTTCACTCTGTTCCTTGCAGGAATTTAAACTCAATATTAACAATAAAATACCTATTGTTCTTATCATAATGTATTACCTTTTTTATCAAATTTAGATTTCATATAATTTTCGGGGTTTAAATCTGCCTTTATTTTGCATCTTTGCTTCCCATCACTTCCACCTTTAGTAGAATAACTAGTTCCTGCTTCAACATGTACATGTCGATATTTAATATCTACATGCATTGCATTTCCAGTGCTTCCTGAAAGCCCAATAAC
Organism: Chryseobacterium sp. Marseille-Q3244; assembly: GCF_940807095.1. NCBI lineage: Bacteria > Pseudomonadati > Bacteroidota > Flavobacteriia > Flavobacteriales > Weeksellaceae > Chryseobacterium > Chryseobacterium sp. Marseille-Q3244. The sequence goes on from NZ_CALNWX010000014.1 coordinate 72,051, forward strand.
TTCGCCGTGTTTAACTTTTTGGCCAACTTTAACATTTACCTTTGATAAATGAGCATAAAAATGATATACAATTTTTCCTTCTTTATCTTTCGATTTAATTGTTATTGAGTTCCCATAGCTGGTTTTACTCTCATAGCCTTTAACATAGTCATCTTGCGGAAGATCTTTTCTAGTATGTACAACCTCTCCACACATCATTGTGTGGACTTTTGTTCCAACTACTGTAAGAATATCTGTTCCAGTATGATAATATTCTGACCCATCTGATCTTTTTCTTGGTTCGTTTCTGTATCTGTTATGATTTTTGATACCGCTTTGATCATTAATTTTAGGATTCTCTATTACATCATTGTACTCAAAACATTGTGAGCCATCTTTTGTACATGTATCATTAATAGTAGCTTTCTCTTTATTCACTCCACAAGTAAATTTATCTTCTTTTTTTCCATTTCCTCTATCATAAACTTCCTGCGCTACCATAGCGACTTCCCAAACATAAGTATTTCCATTTGGATCTGTATACTTTTTATACTTTATTTGTTTTCCCTTTTTGTTTGTTTTATATGCCCATTCCCATTCTCCTTTTTCTTTGAAAAATAATGGATTACTTCTATAAGCAGCTCCATGCAAAACTACATAATTTGGCTCACTTCCATGCCCACTTGCGGTTGGATATAATACGGCCAAGTACAAATCAGTTAAAGTTTTAAATTTATTTTTAAATCTATTTTGTGAGAGATGCTTTTCAACATAAAACATTTGTTCTACAAAAGACATTTTAATCAGTTTATCTTGTGTAGTATTAATGGTTACAGCGGCATCTTTTCCAAATTGAATTAAACCTACATATCCAACACCATTATCTATAGACGGTCTAAAGGTCTCGATTGTTTCCAATGCCATCACTGTCATTAACCAATTAGGGTCGATATTCAGGTTTTTGGCGACCTCAATAACTTTTTTTCTTTCATTACAACCAATGTTATTACCCCAGACTAGATCATACTGCTGGCAAATACAACTAGAAGGAGTTTTCCCTTGCTTCGGTTCCTTCACCATCACAGGACTATTCCCACTGGGTACTTCCGTAAGTTCGGCGTCTATTGTAACAGGCATCACGGGAGATTTTACAGAAGTATCATGATGGATCACTTCTATAAAATAATCCTGCCTTGCGCTGTCACTACCACCGTCTTTAGCCTTATCAAACATCTTTTTTGTAAGCTGTACATTATTGATGTAATTGTTGTCACCAATTAAAATACAATCTTTTTCAAAAATCATATCATGGGTCCATGTAAAATTATCCTCCTCCCATATTTTTACCTTCACTTTTTTGCCTTTCATCTCCTTGGCAACAATCTTTATTCTTACAGTAGTTCCTACTTTGGAAGAATGAAGCCTGTTGCCATTGTTATCTACAAATTCGGCACTAAGGATTTTCCCTTGCAGGTCATTACTTTTTTTTCCGCCTGTTGTTACGGGAAACTTTGGAGAATCAGGCTTTGGCCTGGGCTTCTCAGATTCAGGTATTGGTTTTTCCGGTGGGGGAGTATATCCGGTTGGCCACCGCCTTTGTCTTGGTGGTGTCGGGTCATAGGCAGGGTTAATTACATTTACGTTCGGGCTGGCTTTCAGTATACTTTTGCTGACGACATCAGCCGTTACATAATATTCGTGGGTGGCTCCCTCGTCTTTATCGCCTGATGCGGTGCGTGAATTAGCAATCAGCACGGCCATTGTGTAAAAAGGTAGCCTGAAAACAGCTTCTGCAATACCTTTTTCATTAACTCTGCCAAAAACAGGAATAGGATTGATCTTGTTGAAGGCGTTGATGATGGGATTGTGTCCTGCTCCCTGTGCATCATCTTCCCAAAGTGTAAAAGCGATCTGCATCCCGAACATCTCCACACAATACGCTCTTACTGTAATGGTGTCTTTATAGCTTATCTTCCTGCCTTTAGGAATCGGTTTGTAGTTGGCATCCAAAAGCTCTACTTTGGTTATTTTTGATTCTTTAGCCCTTTGCGGATGCACAAAAAGCTCCCCATAGTCTTCTCCCTGCCGTACGATAATTTTTATCCCTTTATGCAGCAGGCTTTTCTGTCCGAAGGTAAAGGGTACCATTTGACCTTCTTTATCACTCCCCCCTTTTCGCCAGCCTGTTTTGGTCTCTACCATGACTTCCCAATGCGTTTTTGGGACTTGTAAAGGATTCTTAAGGAGTTTGAAAGGGTTCAGCAGCTCGTTGACCAAAGAAACAGAGTACATTTCTTTTTGTCCTATCAGAGGTTTATTGTTTCCGATGATTGTTAATTTTCCCATATTTGTGTTTGTGTGTTTTTTATTCGCAGATGTTTAAATCTTCTTCCTGTTCATCCTGAAATTCTTTATAGTCAAGCAGCGGGTTTATATTATATTGCTGTTTTGGATCTGCATTCCTGACATTCTGCTGAGTGATCTCCGCAGTTTGGCCATGCTCTTTTATCATAATTTTTCCACCCGATACACACATGAGTTCAGAAAGTTCTGTAATACAACTTTTGTTCAGTATTTTAGTCTTCTCATAGGGATTTTGCCATTTTCCTGCGGGAGCAAAAGCACAGGGCAAATAGCCTCCTGAGCTTGGTTTTAACTTGCATTGTCCAAAGCTGGGACCAGGCGGAGTAAATTGGATATCATCTTCTGTAACGGCTAAATAATCGGATTGTCCCTCCTTATGATTCCAATAGTGTTTTAGGTGTGAGGTTACTTTAAACTGAGGAAACTTATTCCCTTGATTGCATTGGGCTTTTCCTTTTTGTACCACGAAATATTTACCTTCGTGAGGGGAAGTATTTTCTGACATCGTATTGTGTTTTTTGGTGTTTCTCAAATATAATAATTATTTGGAATTTTTTCTAATGAAAAATCTTCACTTATAGTGCTACCACCTCTGAAACATTGAAATCTGGCTTCTATCTTCTGCAATGAGCATTTTTCCCTGTTGAAAATATACTCTGCGAAGTGTTCACAATCTATAGACTTCCCGGTTATTTCAGTATTATCATCATAATGAGAATGCTCCAGGTATAAATCTTCCAGGCTCCTATTGTCCACAGAAATACCTTTTTGTAGAATTTTAATCCATTCATCATCTAAAGAATCTTTAGGAACTAATGTATTCTGAAACTCAAATCTTATGGGTTGAGCCTCAAAAATCCACGGATAAAAATCATAGTAAATTTCCGAATCAGTCCATCCTTCTAATTTGGTTCTATAAAATTCACCAAACATAAAAGTGTTCAGCAATGTATTTTTAAACTTCTTGGAAATCGTTTCTGGATTCGCTACAACATCTTTTATTTTTTCGATATAACCAGAGGAATATTGATCCTGAAAAAAGTTTTTTATAGCATCTAATTCAGAAATAATATCTTCAGTTTTCTTTGTCAGTACTACATCCATAAGTTTTCCATCAATATCTATAACATATCGAATGGGGTAAATAGTTTCTATGCACATTTGGGCAAGGGCATCCGCTTTGGTATCTGAGGTATCTTCATTCCGTCTGAAATCAAATGCGGAAAAAAGAAAATGATAATACCCATTTTTTATACCTTCAAAATGCAACCGGATTTTGTTATCATACTTTGTAAGGATTATATCATCAGAATAGGTGGTCTGTGTAATTTGATAAGTTCCCACCCAAAGTTTAAACTCAAAAGGAAATCTACCGTTAACTGGAAAATTATAGAAGCTTTTGTTCTCTTCCCGGATCTTCTTATTGATCTCAAGAACTTCCTGTGATGATGGAATATAGAGTTTCATTCCCCGGGTAAGATCACCCTCAAAACGTTCAGTTAAAGAGCAATTTTGATTGTGATATTCCTTTAAATACTCAGGATTTTCAAGCTGTAGCTCACGACAAAGCTCAACAAGGGATTGTCTTTCCTTGACATAATAAATTATCATTCGATCTGTGTTTTTATGATACAATGATAAATAAAATTGTTCAAAAAAACATAGGGATTTTCCCCATAATTTGAATTAATATATTATGTTTGGATTGACTGACTGTGTTGAAGCTTGATTAAAGTAAGATATATTTCATACACTGTTTATTCATTGATGGCTTTAGGTGGTAAATAAAACAAAGCCCTGATTGAAACTGAATCAAACAGGGCTTTTCTATAACTTAATCAAAGTATTTTATGTGTTACTTATGGTATCTTTCCATTAAATTCAGATAAATAAAAAAGCCCCTTAAAAAAGGAGCCTTGTGACCTCAGCGGTGCATTTTCCGAACACTTTTGTAGAAGATTTGGATAAACTTGCAGAACTTTCGACAATCATCTATAATCAAAAATAGAGTATAATATGTTATTTTTTTAAACCAAGTATATAAATTTAAATAACTCCTATATATCTTTATCAGCAAAATTAAAATATTAAAACAATATAAAACTATATCTTTTGACGATAGCCGTAATTTGAAGTGGATAAATATTGGATTAATAAATGATTCTTTTATATGCTTAATTTCAACAATTAAGAAAATATACTATTGTCTCAATAATATTGTTTAATCAATAATTTGACCTTCCTCTTCTTTAACACTATGACTTAGTAAACCTATAAAAGTTTTCAATTGTTCGAGGCACTCATCATAAGTGACAATTCTAATATTTTTTTGATTGTTTCTGAATAACTCAAATGATCTGATCATCTCTCGGCTATCCAACAAACTTGTTAAATTACCTATAATTAATAATCCTTGCACATTATAAGCTTCAACATTTCTATCAAAAGAATTTTTCATTAAAGTTGAAATTTCTGTCTCAAGATTATATTTCTGTGTCAAAATCTGAGTTATAGATCCTGAAAGGTGTTTTGATGGATTATAGACTCCTGTATCTCTATAAGCTGTTTTGTCAAGCAATCCTGTTTCAGGTGTTTTGATTTCGATGATAAAGGTATTGTTCGTCAGTTTATGTTTTTGAAGAAAATCCGGATATTGTCCGTTTGAGTTATCAAATGATTTACCCCGACGTAAGCCTAATTTTTAAATTTTACAAATGGGGAACCCGAGAAAAAAGTTAACAAAATTGGATTTTGCTCAAAAAAAGATTGATAGGTAGCCTCCTTATGACTTCCTTGTATCTTTTCTTGAAACTCATTCATCAAAATTGTAAGATAACTTAAATCAGTATTGTCTTTTAAAATAGACAACGCACTTTTATCAGATTGATTTGTCTTACTATATTCAGTGTTCCTCAGAACCTTGTAGATCACATCCTTCCTTGGTGGTAACTTTATAATAGGATATATTAAAGGATCACAAAAATTGAAAATATTATCATAAATAAACGCTTCTTTTGCTATTTGACCTTCGCGCCAAAATAGATCTTGGTTACGGTCAATTCCTTTACGTATTTTTTCAAAATCTTGATAATTAATAACAATCTCGCTTGAATTAATTTCAGTATTTCTAAATTTTGAAATAATTAGCTTTTGACAGTTGGAGAAGTGTTTTAGAATTGTACTTACAAGTATTTTATATTTTTTTTCTAATCCAAGACCAAATGAAACCGATTTCGTAAATCCTTTAGGTAAACCTTCTATACCATACCCATCATTATACATATCGTCTAATTCAATATTGAAGCCTTCAAATATAAATTCGCTAATGTCATATTTTGCTTCAAAATAATGATTTGAGTGTAGAATTGTATTTATAGGCCTCAAAAAAGTAATTGAATTTATTCTATCAATCTTGATAATTAGATGTTTTAGATTTTGTTTTTCATTACTAACAAAGCATTCAGAGATATCTTCATCTTCTTGAACTGTTATCAAATTCTCTTCAACTGGTGAAAAATCACCTAAATCACCGTCTAATAAACTATTTTTAAAAATATCATTCAAAGTTATATAGTTTTTATTGACAACAATATAGAGAATTAAGAAATGAAAAACAAGCAATTTAAAAATAGTACTTTTAATACTTTACAAATACAATAAAAATGGATGTGCAAACAATAGACGAATTAAAAAATATACATAAAGACATTGTAAATGATTTTGAGGATATTATTAGTGATTTGCCTATGTTATTAAGGAGTTCTTACGGATATACAAGCGAAGTCTGTTTTATGTATATAAACAGTACACATTTAATCTTCGATGCCATTTTAAATTCGATAAATTCTGAAAACTACTATTCTATCAATATCTTATATCGTTCTTTGACTGAACATTTTTTGAGATTTAATTTCTATTTTTTCAACTTTGCCCTTAATGGAAAATCCGATTCTTATTCTCACAAATTCAGAACAGCATTAGAATTCAACGATAAATTTTTAATACTAAAATCAAAGAATTCGATAGAGACAAATCTAAAAATTAAAAAAAATGCTCAAGATATAAAAGATGAACTACATAAGAGCAATAGCGATTATGCAAAATACAATCTCCAAGAACTAGATGCTATAGCCAGAGATCTCAGCATCAAGAATATCATTAGTTTTACTGAAAAGCATATAGAAAATAAAGAGTTTGATTCAGAGGGACTTTTAAAAGAAATAATAGTACAGTACTCAAAATTATCTTCGTATGTACATGGAGGCATACTTGCACATAGAGAACACATATACTTTGCAACTGAAAATAAAATAGTCAAAAGTATGACTGTTATTTTAGGCAGTTCAATTATAATATTAACTTCTATTAAGTTACAAACTTTAATGATATTTTCAGAAACAAACCCGGAATACCTTAAAGTTTATTTTAAAATTTCGAGGAAGATTTATAAATTACAAAGCATAAATAAAGATTCTCCAACCTTTTAAATATAACTCAATATGGATCAAAACACTTGGTTACAAAATTTCTTGACAGAGGAAAGTGTTAAACCTGACTTCAATAAAATAGAAAATGTAAAAAATTTCACAATACTTTGGAATCTTTTTGAAAGATTCTTTTGTGATAAAGAAGGTAGTTTAAGCAAAATACAACTAAAACTAACTGACCTAAAGCAAAGGGGCTACATATTACCTCCACAATCATTCGATGTTCCTTATAACTATTTTCGTGAGCGCTATATTACTAATAAACAAACGAATTTGATTTTTGAAAAGCTGGATTTCCGTGATACTAAAACCGAGGAAACTTTTAAGGAGTCTTTAAAAAATTGTTTAGAAGGTGAAACTACTGTCGACTACGATAAACTATCTGCTTTATTGATAATAACTAGTAGATTCAGAAATAACCTTTTTCATGGCTCAAAAAATATTGCTAAAATATCTGAACAAGAAGAAAGTTTTGCACAACTAAACAGTGCATTAATGTCGTTGTTAGATTTTTTAAAAAAATCAGGAAAGCTTTCATCCGTGGAGGAGAAATTATGATTCTTACAATTCCCTATAAGGTAAAAGTCCGATTATCATCAGAAAAAAATGAAGTAGTAAATTGTAGTAATAACTAAAATACTGAATGAATAAATTTAACGACATAAAGCAATCCGAAGAGTTTAACTCTTTCTCTAATGAATTTGAAAAAAACGTATCCTTTTTAGAATCATTTTCTAGCCTTATTACTTACAGTGGTAAAATGATAACATTTATTTCTGATAAAAAGGTCAATTTCTTCACTACTATTTTGCTGCAAAGCTGTTGTAAAACGCTAAAAAATATAAAGAGCTGCTGTTCCAACGGAAGTTTTTCGGATGCAAATACATTAATTCGAAAACTTAGGGACGATTTGCTACTACATGTTTTTATACTGGATAATTCAACAAAAAGAAACGTATTTAAATCAGAAGAACTGGACAAACTAGATCTAAGCGATGTTGAAAAGTTCACCGCTTCATTTTCATCTATGACGATAGATACGACACTGTCCGGAGATGAAATCGCGGTCGCTGCTTGGCTCGAAAATTCAGTGGATCAATTATCATCAAGAAATAAAAGAAAACTTAGCTTTGAAAACTATATGATTTATTTTCAAAAAGATGAAAGAATAAAACAAATTTTGAAAGATTATAGCTTAGAAAATTACTGGTTCAATTTAACAGTAAAACTAAATGATTATGTCCACAATAACGGAATCAAATTTACTTCTCATAATTTAGTTAATCTACCCAATAAGAATTTAGAGGTCTTTCTCAACAACATTAACATTAGAATATCTTATATACTGACATTTTTTCTCTTACTCATACTAATGATTGATTCAACCTTAGTTCGGTCAGATGATATAATGGATTATCTCGAAAATGACATGGTTCCTCCTGAAAATATTCAATACGAAATTGCACCGTTTATACAAGAATATATAGATGAAAAAGTGATACCATTACATCCGGAACTCAAGCAATACTTGAAAGATTATAATATTAATGGAATGAACATCCGCTAACATAACTATCTAACTGTGCATCACATTTTAAACTTAAATAAAGAAATTAGCTACTTATTAGACACTTGTCAATATGGAGAAGCTAATGATGCTTTAGAAAAAGCATTAATGAATCGCAATGTAAATGATTATTTAATGCTGAAAGCAATTGCAGGATTTTTTATTGATCTTGGAAATGAATCTTATGACAGGAAAAAAGTTGAGAAAGGTCTACAAATTCTATTAGATAATAAGGATAAAATAAAAAACTACGCCACTGAAGATTCCTTAAATTATTGTATAGGTAATGCATATCAATCACTTTACAAGATAGATACCGAAGATGTAAGTGATTTTTTTCCTATCCCAGAGAATATTGAAACCTTATTTGAAGCTAAGCAATACTATTTCAGAAGTTTTAAAGCTCTTGATATAAGAAAACCAAACCATTACTCCATTCAAGTCTTGACTAATCTTGGTAATAATTTAATTAATTCTGGTCGATATGTTGAGGCATTCCAATTATATGATAAAGTTTTAAATTACAATCATAATTTTTTCTATGCCCTAGCGGCAAAAGCCGAAGGTTTACTAACAATGGTAAAATATTCACAATGCCCCATAACAATCGCTCTTTTTATTGAGGTTTACAGACTGTTTAGTGAAGCAGAAAAACATCAGATTCCTTTTGAAGCTATTAAAGAGAAAATAAAAACAAGTAAATCATATGCGTATCAATTTCTCCAAGAACAAAATTTTTGTATCTCAAAAATTCCTCATGAAGCAATTTTAAATAACGAAGAATATCAAAAACATCCATTAAAACTTAAATTTTTCTTAGATAACTTTTTAAGTTTATCTGAACATAGCCTGTATTGCAGTTGTAACGGCGCAGAAAAAGATGATATAACTATTGGCCATGGTGGTTTCCAAACAAAAAATAAAAAAATTGTACAATTAGAACTGCTATGTAATAGGATAAAATCAGAATTCTGTTTTTCAAAAGAATTATTTTTTGATTACTTTCATGACTTAAAGACTATTGAAGAAACAGCTCATTACGAGAATTTAGTGAATGGAATTGTAAATGGTATTAAATATGAAAAGCTAAGAACAAGTTTTCGATTGTGTTTTGGAATACTTGATAAAATTGCGGAAGGCATTTGCTACATATTTGATTTTGCTATGCATAGAAATGAGTCTATATACTTTGAAAATTTTTGGAGCGAAAAAAGGAATAGCACAAGATGGCAAGAAATAAATCAGAAAAGGAACATTCATCTTACTGCATTGTATAGTATTGCATGTGATCTTGAAAAAAACAATGGAGAATTTGGTTTTTACAAAGAATGGAGAAATAAACTAGAACATGGAATTTTTTCAATAAAAGACCATAATTATTTTAACAGCGGTTGGGAAGCGGAAAAATTTTCTTTAAAAACCGACTTGGATCATTTTGAAAAAGAAACTTTGAGACTTTTACAATTGACACGCTCTGCAATATTCAGTTTTGTTTTCTGTGCCCGAATTGAATTAATAGAATCTTAAAGAATGAAAACGTTTACAAGTCCTGACGGTATATTTGAAATTCAAATACCAATAGATTGGGATTATCAGAATGAATTACACGGTAATGAAAACGAATCGCCTTTTAGTTTTCAACCATTTAAAAATCCGATGGGATGTTTTCAAATTAGTCATTACATTAAACAGCAACTAGATAGCCAAAGATTTTCAAATCAAGATTACTTCGAGCGAAATTTAAAATTTGAAAAGACAAAAATTGATGAAAATGACGGCTTTATCTTAATACTATGGGGAACCTGGGTAAAAGAAAATTTCTTTATGGCTAAATATATCTATCGCCCATCATTGGTAGACGAACAAGTAGTTCTTAAAGAGATTTATAAAGCAGAAGAATGTCTAAAATCGTTAATTTGCATAGAGCCTCAATCTCGAATACAGGCTATTCATTTCTACCGATATGAGAAATTTTTATCGGCTTTAGCGGCAACATTTGACCTATTACAGCGTGCCTTACAAAATGGATTTCCCATTGAACTTATTATAGTATACGCATCGCAAATTGATGCTTATCTGCGTTTATGCATTGTTCTTAAATATCAGATTATTGAAAACTCCAATCTATTTAAGATTCAGTACCTATATCAAGATAAGACCGATAAAGCAATAAACGAAAAACGAATTTATAAGGAAGCAGTTGAAATGAAGATTATTACAACCGAGATTTACGACATGTTGTTTAATCTATATAATGAGAGAAATAAAATTGTTCATCGATATATAATTAGTGATATTAAGACTTTCATGTTGTTTGAAATTGCTGAAAAATATAAAATGATGGCAGAAAATATAAGGCTGATTTTAGCTGGAATCGAAAAGGAACAATTTGAGAATAAGACAGGATACTATCGAACCAAAAATCCGTTTATTGACAAAACTATGGAGCATGATGATTTTCTCAAGTCGATGGTTAATGAAAAACATTCTACGGAGAGATTCTACAGGCAACTTCCTGAAAAATAAGTTTTATCTATTATTTCTTTGTGTCAAATGTAAATTTAAGTACATTTGTATTGTAAACATCTCATGTACAAAAACAGTATTGTTGCTAACAATCTAAATTTTTGCAACATGAATACATGTTTACAATGCTCCTTGTGGAGACCGGTTTTTGTAAGAGATTATACTAGAATACGTTTCGGACGTCTAGAATATGTAACTCAACATTGCAGGTCAAGACCGGGACAACACTAATTAAAGCAAGGATTTATCCTTGCTTTTCTTTTTTCAAAAAAAATTTTTGACATTTAAATACCAAAACACATACGATCTAAATGATTTATTTTAACATTATTCTATCCCATATCTCTTACTCATTATTTGGCGCTGCTGTAATCTTCCTCTAAAGACAGCTTCATCTACATCAATAGACTTACTTACTAGCAAATCAATTGAAGAAGCCAAAAAAGATAATAACATAGGAATGTTGTCATAGATATATTCCCACATATGATTGATATCTTCCTCTGTACTAAATATGAAATTCAAATTCTGCTTTTCAGTGGCCGAAATAGGATTACGATCAGTGTATAGGTGAATAGCATTGTTAGTAAGATTGAGAAGGCTATCCCCAAAATCTTTATTAAAAATAAAATCATATAAATCATCATTATCAAAATGATTATTTAATAATTTATTTGTTTCAACTAATAACCTTTTTTTTTCTTGATAAGTTATCTTGATAGGGTCGAAATCTTCAAGATTATTAAATTTATCGATAAAATCGGGCTCATTAAGTAACCTCATCATAATGGTAGATATTTCAAGAAAAGGTTTTCTTAATAAAGTGAAACACACAGTCATTCTCATTTTCAACGAGCAAAGTAGGCTTTCCTGTATAAAATAACATGTTTCCATAATCAGTGAAAGAATCAAATGATTATTGACTACTAGATTTAATTCATTATTCAAACCTAAATAAGCTAGACGATCAAAAATATGTTCATCTGATGTTTTCATTTTTTCAATTATATCCTCTGACAATTCAAATTTCTGCACTTTTAGTTCAATAAATCTTTCATGCAAAACCAATTCTTCAATTTGATTAATTACAAATTCACAATAATCATGCTGTTTTCTGAATCTATTTGGTAGGTAAAAATAATTTTTACTGCTGAGTAATTTTTTATTATTTCTAGAAAAGGATTCTCGAAAAGTAGCTAAGATTAATGCCAAATACTTATTTATCATGTGGAAAATCAATATTTGATAAACTTTGTTTATTAGTTAACTGTAAGTAAATTTACATTATAAAAGTAATTTATGAGACAATTTGTTGACAAAACAGGAAACTATATGTTGACTATACCCGCTGATTGGATATTTAAAAATAATATTTACGGAACAGAAAATTTGACATCAAACTGTTTTGAACTCTATGATGAGTCTATCGGAAGTTTTACCATCAGCTGTCATATTATTACGAATACTAAAGCAAATAATTCTGAAGAATTTCATACTTCAATTAATAAAAATGATAAACAATATAGAATTGATTTTAAAGAAAAATTTATTTCTGTAGATGGAAATGATGGTTACAGCTGGGAAGCTGTAATTGGTAATAAGTTTTTATTATGTACCTATATTTATGACAATGAATACAAAGATTCTATTGAGTTAAAAACTGAAATTGAAAAAGTATTATTTTGCTTGAGCAGTATTAGAATTATTGTTGATACAGAACGAGAATCTGTTTTAAATTCTTACCGGTTTAACCAGTTTATGACATCTTATGCGGCTTCCGTAGATTTACTTCAGAGAGCTTATGATAATGGTTCAGCAATAGAAATCACAGTATTACTATCAAATCAGATTGATGCGCTGTTAAGATTGATTTTAATATTAAAAATACAATTAGATAATAATTCAAATACAATTGATACCACTCTCATATATCAGCAGGAAGACGATAAACCTGTAATGGAAAAGCAGGTCTATAAAATGGCTCTTCAAAATAATATAATAAATAAGGATTTATTTGATAAATTGTATACTTTGTATGATCAAAGAAACAAAGTTATCCATCGATATATTATTACTGATCTTTTAACTAAAAATGTTTTTCATACAGCCCATCAATACAGTCTCATCGAAAAAGAAATAGGAAAAATTGTGAAAGAATATGAACAGAAGCAATATAAAGCAAAAATAGGCATATATGGAGTCCCGGAGCCTCCTGATAAACCTCTAACATCTGTTCAACAAGATGAATTTTTAAATGCACTTAAGGAAAAGCACTCTCACATGAAAATTAATGATGAAATAACTTTTAAAAAATTTGATACCCCGAAAGATGATGAAAACATTAAATAAAAACAAGTTTGATATTTTTGTTGAGAAGCTTATGGAAGGTTTTTTACAATTGCCAAACTTTGACCTTACACGAAAAGATGAGCTGGCTCATCGATTATTTAATATTATATCCTATAAAATTGCTGATATTTCGTCTTACAAAGAGTTGGTTACAAAACACTTTATCCCAGCTACTAATAAAGCAATTTATGATGCGAAAAGAGATATTGAGAACTCTAAGTATCGGCAATATCTTGACATCAAACAGATTGACTTTAAAGATACTTTGTATGATACGATTAGACTTTCCTACGTCGGTGTTTTTCATAAACTTGAAAACTATGTTAATGAAATTATTTCTGTTACCGAAGAATTATTTGCAGAATTACACAACTCGGAGAATACTCTAAACAGCTGGACTAAGGAACGATTTAATTTTAATATAAAAGACTGGCAGCAATTTGATATTGTTCACAAAGTTAATTGGGTGGCAAATTGCGTTAAGCATAGAGACGGCTACCCCACAAAAAATCCTAAGCCAAAAAGATATCAGAATTCTAATGAGGAAGAAAAACTTAAAATAAGTGTCAAAGAGTTTGAAGATGATTGTAATTTGATCATTCCCTTCTTTCCTATTTATTTACAGTTAATGTTTCTCTTTGCACAGCATAAAATGATTACTGAGGATCTTGAAAACAATCATGATCCAGAAGATGATTTCACAATCGCACAAAACGAACACCTTACAAAACTTGAATATTCGCTTAAGACTCTGCTAGAACATTTAAGAATGATATAAGACATCGCATGGATAAAATATAAGGATCATCAAGCCTTTGTTTAAAAGAGTGAGAATCTGTAATCCTTCAAAAAAATATATGCTTATTAATAATGCTGGACGAAATATTTTCACAGGTCTTTTTTAAAATACAGATCCGCTCCAGTTTAATGTTCTTCAAGTATCGTTAAATACTTCTTATATAGTGCGATGAAAATTTTATCCAACAAAATCAGCAAGGCAAATCTTATGATATAATTATCATATCTGTTATACGACAAAGCTAGCTATACCAATAATTAGTGTATAGTTCTTTATGGAGTATAAAATTAATTCTTTTGCATTAATGGATAAGTATCCTTAGTAAAAGTATTTTGTTCGTTGCCAAATCATTTATACAAACTAATCCAGTAACGTGATGCTGCATATTCTTTCCTCCAAGGACCTCTTCTTGTCTGGATAGTAAAAATTCGGGATCTCAGAAGTATACAAGTTGTCTTTGCACGACTAACACACACATAAAATAGGCGCTGATCCTCAGCCAAAGCTGTCTCATTTCCTAAATGATAGAAACTTGGAAAATGTTCTTCCTCCATTCCTAAGAGGATAACAACTTCAAACTCTAAGCCTTTTGAACTATGTCTTGTAGTAATGGTGATCTGTCATATTTGTGCGTAATTGATATTTTGCATAATATTTTTATATCAATTATAAACTGAGTAAAATGAGTTATTTTGTTGTTTAATATATTCGTATTATTGATCTATGTCATCGAAAATACTCCTCGAACTTTGAAGCTGTGTTTTATCATCCTGCAAATCTAATTTCCTTTGCGGTTTTTCATTTTTTTCATAATAAGTCTCATCAGCCCAATCTTTTGCCTTTTGCCTTTCTTTTTCTAATCTATTACATATAGAATCTTCTTCGTCATACTCTTTAACCAGAATATTTATCTTTTCATAAAATTCTTCCATATGCTCTTCTGGCGTGTAATTGTCGTAATCTTTAAAATTGTTCTCATACTTTTGTCTAACGTCAGATATTCGAGGTAACAGGTAATTTCTAACCTTCTCTTTTAACTCCTCCAATTCTTCTGAAGAAAAAACTGTTTGCATATCATTATCCCTAAGTACATAAAGATCATCCCCTGAAATAGCATGTTGAGAGATATATTCAACAAATTCTTTCCTATACTTTTCCGGAAGCAAGCCAAACTTGTTTAACTTAACAACGGTATCTATTTCCTTTGAATAATAGAAATACATCGTTGGTTTAATAATTATATCGAATATTTCAGGTTTCTTGGCTACAAATAATTGCAGAAATTCCTTAGATGATCTTCGAGATAAAAATGACAACAATTTCCTCAAAGCATCCCACTCAGATAAATACCATATCTTATATGATTCTGACTCCTTAAATAAAAACATTCGTTCAAGCACTATGTTAAACATTTTCTTAGGAACAACGATTGTCTTTTCAAGACCAACATCTCCGCAAGTTATTTGTTCTAATAATTTCTCAATATTAGTTCCTCTTAAAAATATTTCTAATAATTCAGGACTTTGGGTTATTATTTTCGCATAAGCATCACCAATTGTTGGGTGTTTATAGCGCCAAACCATGTTATCCTCAATATATGTATGTTGAACCAAACTTCCGTTCATAGAATCAAATGCCTGAACGCAATTACCCAAACTACTACCCATTCGAGCAAGAACATTCATTTCATTTTTCTCTAAGTCTAATGGACTAGTCAAATGTCCATTACTCATATATACAAGACCTAAAGCAGCTTTACAATCATTATCAAGGCTGCGAATCACATCTTCTAAAAAGCTTTCCTGTTTTTCTACAAAATTTTGTATCGAATACTCAGACAATGTAAGATTCTTAGTAAACAAAGGATCACCTAACCGTCTGGCTGTTTCTGGAATAAAGCGATTATTTTTTGAAACATTAATTAAATGAGGTTTGATATTTGTTAGAAATAATTGGGACTGGTTACAAAGTTTTAAATGATTATAGAGTATTTTTTGTTTCTCGTCAATAGTTAGTTTATGTAGATCAATTACAACCTGGCTTTCATTAAAAAGAGGAAATGCACTTTCTTTCAGATCATTTCTTGCTCTATTATAAATATAATCACGGGACGTCATCACTATTTTGATTCCCTGTTTTAACATTGATTTTACTTCCATCAAAATATGATTCCACTTGTTAACAAGACCAGACTCATACTGGGTAACTCCAAATGCATCATCAATCCAAAAAAACTGATTTGGGTCTTTAGGGTTCCAATGTTTAGTTACTAGATCAGGAGTATCAAGTTTAAATGTTGTTAGTTTTCATTGATCAACTGCTGCCATTGCTAAAAGAGACGCGATCGTAGTTTTCCCTGCTGCTGGCTCTCCAACAATAAGAACAAAACCATGTTCATTCATTGCCTCCACTGCTTTATAATAAGAAGAGGTAATAACTATCTTTGAAAGATCATCCCTCATAGATGATAATAGTTCTTTCGCCTGTGAGTAGGTTCTTTCATCGAGAATCTGACTCAGATCTCCTAATCCATAGATTCTCGGAACTAGTGCTCTTAACCTATTGTTTTCGGTTATTTGATTGCAGATCCAATCGCTACCAAAAATCCTCCATTTTTTTACGCCTAATTTTTCTATTTTTTTTGCATAACTTAGTTCAAATTGACCAGACACCCCAGCGTTAGTCATCAGAATATAACAGTCGCAACGTCCTTCAGAAACAAGTCTTTCAATTTTTGCAAACTCATCAGCAAGCTCGCTTAGTTTTAAATTACTTTGTACTTTATTTGTGAACTTACACTGAATAATAAAATTTCCTTTTAGATCTTCATTATCCTTTTGTTTCCAGGTTCCTGAGAAAGCACCATCCATGCCTGCATCATTTGTATCTAAAAAGTTACTTACTGTTTGTCCTAAAATTTCTCGTGCAATAGTTAAACAGAGTTGCTGGAAATCATGCCATCCTAATCGATGCAATTCATATTTTATCATCTAAAGCGAAATCAAATTATATTAAACAGTTTTTTCTTAATGTTTGTTAAGTACTAATATAATAATTTTTGAACTTTGAAAAGTTGATTTTTAGTACCTAAATTATGAATACATCTAACTAAACAATTCTCAGAAAGATCGAAATTGGAGTCAAATCTATTGCTTAGCATTAAAAAATAAAATACATTTGAATAAACCTAATACATCATGAATCCAAAACTTAATATCTACTCTATTACGAGTTCATTTGAGCTACAACAATATCCAACACTTGTTTTACTGAATATACATCTTTAATTAGATGGTTAATAAACCTAAAAATATAAAATAAAGAATAGTAAAAAAAGTATAAACAATATGTTTAGATTATTAAAATTCGAAATTATAAAACATAGTTTTTTTGATCCCCAAACCTTCAATTTTGTAAATGACACAAATTTTTCTGATGGACCCTATATTACTCTCCTGATAGGTCCAAATGGAACTGGTAAAAGTCAATTACTGGAAACTCTTGCGAGGATATTTAATATTATCCAAGCATCAATTGAGAATGGCCATAAGGTTCAAAACTTTGACTGTGATTTTAACCTGGTATATATACTGGATCAAAAACATGTCTCAATTAGCTCTGTAAGAAATGTAAATACAATTATATTAGACAATAAGGAAATCGAATTAATTTCTGTTCCGACGCCTTCAAAATTTTTAGCTTCAGCTATAAATTTAAATGACCGATTTCCTTTTTATACAAATCGAAATAAAGCTAAAAATTCTAAATATCAATATTTAGGCATCAGAACCGCTTCTAATAATGCGTTTAAAAATAATAATACTTTAATCGACAGATTTTCAAACTCACTTACCGATAAATCAAACTTACACAGATATAAGAATATATTCGACCTGCTCGGTTTAAAAGACGAAATCACCATTTTATACAAGCCGGGTAAAAACCTAAGTTTAAAAAGTAATGATGATATTAAATGTCTCGTTAATCCTCAATTATTAAAATCGAGATTTCAAAAAATAATTGACGGAATTTCTAATCAAACTCGCTTTCAAATTAGAAAAGATAAGTATTCTCGGGTCATTTCAGATTTCTCCAATTTAGAAATCATCTCAGATTTTTTTAAACACCGCCTGAATTATTTCCTAGCAGATAAAAAGTCTATTGTTTACGAATCTTCTATCGGGTTTAATAATCTACCCCAAGTTGGCATGTTCTTAGAAGAGGTGAAAGCCTTAAAATTAATAAGGGAATTAGAGCTACTTAATGTAGAAAAGTTAATACTTCACAGAAAAAATTCTAAATATGCATTTGATCAGGCAAGCTCAGGAGAACATCATATTTTATCCGGTTTCATTAATTTGATTTCTACCATTCAAACCAATTCTATCGTTTTCATTGATGAACCTGAAATAAGCCTACATCCAAACTGGCAGATACAATATATGAATTTGCTACAGAAGACTTTCGCTGATTATTCAAATAGTCATTTTATAATTTCTACTCATTCCCATTTTTTAGTTAGTGATTTAGTACCTGATAAATCATCAATTATTAGTTTTCATATAAATGATAACGGTGAGATAATTAATGAAACATTAGAGTTCGACACTTATGGTTGGTCTACTGAAAACATTTTGTATCGGGTATTTGGTGTAAGCACTGTCCGAAATCACTACCTCGAAATGGATTTAAGGGAATTACTTACAAAGATTTCCCACAAGTCCGACGATTTCAATAAAATGAAAAGGATTCTTTCAAATTTAAAGCGATTTGAATTAACCCCTGACGATCCTTTGAAGAAAATCATTCAAACTGCTGAAAAATATCTAAAAGACAATGGCCATTAGACAATATCATTTTAAACTTCGATACCCCAATAGATATAGTAAAATAATTCAATTTTTAAAACCACTGAAAGGAAATGAATGGGATTGTAAAGCCGAAAATTTCAGAAAATATAAGCGTGGTTTATATTCAAGAAGAAATGAATTGAAATCAATTATCAGGCAACAACTTGAGCGCTTACAAGGTGATAATTGTGCATTCTGCGGTTTAAGTTTAAAATCAAGAGTCACCCAAATTGAGCATATTGCTCCTAAAGGAAAAATACTATATCCTCAATTTATGTTTGAACCTAAAAATTTAATTCTTGCCTGTTCTTTATGCAATGGATTTGATAAAAAACATACTTTCAATACCATTAAAACTGTTAACGCCATATATAATAGATGCACATTTAATATTGTTCATCCATATTTTGACAATCCAGACGATCATTTAGAATACTTTCTTGATCCAGAGTCAAATCTTGCATTCATTATTCAGGTAAGAGAGATTAATGGTGTGAAATCATCCAAAGGATTACAGACTGTTTCTTTGTTTGAATTGGATTCAAACGAAATGACTCAAGAAAGATATAAGGACGCTTTAGCTGCTAGTCAGCCAGTTCAACCTGATTTTGAGAAATTAATTGCTGAGGTAAAGCAAAGAGAATATGTTTCAAAGTCCTAAAAGTTTAATTAACCCTATTTACATATGATTACAAATTCACAAGCTACAGAATTGAGAGAGCACCTTATCAGAGAAATGCAAGACAATGGATTTTCCAATATTGTCAATGAAGTAAATTCCAGATTAAAAGAAGATTACACGCAAGATTCACAGAATGGCTCTCAGTTTCTTTTGACTTTTTATTTAGAAGAAAGCATTGATATTTTAGAAAATTTATCTAATAAAGATTATCCAGGTCTAATAAAAAGATTTAATAATTTCTTAGTTACAAATAACGATTTGAAAGCAGATCAACTTCAATCTATTGTTGTCCAACTTTTAAGTGATGGTAAGGAGCAGGAATATGATTTAGCCAATTTACCCAATTACGAAAATGTAATTTCAATACTTAAAAAAGCGTTAGAAGAAATAAGAAGCGAAAATTAATATGAACACAGCAACTATAACCAGAATAAAAAATCAAATTACATCTGTATTAAATTCGCATGCAGGAGTGGCACCTGCAAGAACTCAAGGATTGTTACCGATAAAGAGCCTGCAGGGTAAATTATATGAAGCTCATGTTCTTGCGACTATTATTGAAAATTTTGTAATAAAAGAAAAATTACAAGTAAAATTAATTTCCGGAAGTAAACTAATGTTACGTCAAAAAGGAGGGGCAATTAACCGGTCTGATCCCTATTTTGAAGTTTGGGATGGACCAACTTTAATAGGTGATCTCTTTACAGATATTTATTTCACGACGATTAGCTATCAATCAAGAGGAGGTTTGCCTATTAATAAAAGCTATGCAGATTATCACGAGCTTGATATTGCTCTTTGTAAACCGAATCAAGTCGGCTATCCTTTATTCGATCAAATACTTTTAGCTATTGAGTGCAAAAATACCTCATTAGAAAAAAATATTATCAGAGAAGTACTGGGCTTCCGAAGAGAGCTATCCTTTTACTCCTCAATACCAAATCAAACTGTGTTCAATACTTTCCCTATTAAATATATAAATGCAGATCCAGCCTCAGTACATATGTTATATTGTTCCGATGCTAGAATTAATCGATATATTTCTAATTGCGAACAATTTGGCATAATACTTAAATACCATAAACTATAATAACCTTAAAACAAGATGATTCAAAGTGGAAAATATCTCGAAGAGATTATAGAAATGTTGAGTAGACTTCAATCGGAAATTCAAACGGCAAATACGTTAGGTCTTATAAATATTAGTAAACATTCCGAGAATTTTGTTCGGACTTTATTGAATTTAATTTATAACTATGAACTCGAAAACTTAAATAAAGAAAAAGCAAACTTTCCTGGTCTGGATTTAGGAGACAAAGCCGAAAGAATCGCTTACCAAGTTACTGCTCAGAAAAAAAGTGAGAAAATAGACGATACTTTAAATACATGCATAAAGTATGAGCATTATAAAGTTTTTAGTAAAATAAAAATCTTAATTCTTACATCAAAACAAAACTCCTATTCCCTAAAAACCATAACAGAACCTCATTTCAGTTTCGACCCTAATATAGATATCATTGATTTCAATATGTTAATCAAAGAAATTGAAAACTTACCACAGTTCAAGATTGAATCAATCAACAAATTTATTAAGGCTGAACTAAATGGAACCATAGAATCAATAAAAAATGATGAAAATGAAATCCCACAATTTCTTTTAAACCCTGGAGGTGTTCTAAATACTACCAAACTTAAAACTTACAGTGTGTGGAATGCAAGAGTTGTATTAAAATCAGAAAAGATTAATGTTCCGAAAATCCATTCTAAGCTTAGAGCCATTTTAAATTCAGATAATAATATTTCTGAAATCTTTGTATCCATTTTCAATGAACAATTCCTACAGAAAATAAGTACAAACGAGTTGCTTTACCTCAATGAAATAAAAAGGACACATGTGCAGAACTATTGTTATGGCTTTGCTCTAAAAATTGAGCCTTCCAGTATTACGATTGAAAAAGCTAATTATACTGACGATATAATTCTTATAGGTCTTAAACGTGAAATGCAGATGCTTCTTATTTCAATCATTTGTTTAAGTTCAATTTCAAATGGAAACTTTGAAATTGAACTCAGTACTAGGTCAGACAAAAATACAGAAGTTAGTTTTTTCACAAACGATTCAATTGTCCTTCAAAATGCTTTCACGAATTATGTACTAGAAACTCAATCAGTAATATCTGAAACGATTACGAATATTCACACCTCTACTTTGGCAGATTTACTTCAATCATTTGTCCATATTTTCATCTCTGATGGAAAGAGTTTTTTAGCAAATTCGCCATTTATCGAAATAGACAGACAATTCACAGAAGCAAATATCAATAATTTAAAAAAACATTTAAACAAAAGTATTTAGTTTACTTTTTCAAGTGTAATATTTCCCTTTTTAATTCATTTAACATTCTAATAATATTTTGATTAAGTTGTGGTAAAAGTAGTTCATCCTGAAATTATAAAACTCCAAAATATATAAAAGAGTAGTTATTATGATTAGATTTTGTATATTGACAATTGATCCAATCCAAGTTTAGGGCGAAGATTGCGAGTGGGCATTAAATTCAATACCATTATTACTTAACAGTATATTTTCTCTAATCAGAAATTCTTGATTATCAAACTTACCATTAATAAAGTATTTTCCTATCTATTCTATTAAAAGTGAATTGCATAGTTTTTAGTATGTTCCAGAAGTTAAAGAATTTATTATTTAACCTTAAAAAAATAAGACGTGAATGTTTGGAGCATTTTTAATGAGTACTATTTTGATTCACAGTCTATCGAAAGAGAGCGAAAATAGAAAGTAATAAGTACAGATTAACTAGTGAAAATCTGTTTTTTCAAAATAGTTTAGCGATATTTTATTGTTCAAATTTTCAATATCTTTTCTTAATTTGAAAAACATATTTTGTAAATTCATAATCTCAAAATTTACGGGTTCAAAATCTTCAGGAAAAATTCCTGATGCATATTGCTAAATTTCAACATAACTATCAAAAGATTTCGATAATTCTTGTGAGAAACTTTAAGAATAGGAAAAATATAGACAAGCTTTTCATACCCATGAAAATACTTCAAGAAGTAATTAAAAAATTCCCAAAACAATAATTTCTAAGCTATAAGACTTGCTAAAAAAATAGTTTGAAGTTGATAAAACATATTTAAAATAACTTAAACATTAAGCAAGACGTTATAGAATTTGAAGTTTTTAAATTGATAAAGGTATGGTTAGATTTTACAAATATTTTTTTCAACTCATGATTTCTTCCATAGTTCATTAGCCTTTTAAGTATATAAACACCTAACTTAAATGTTTTTAAATTAGGTGTTAATTACGTCACATTTATGAAAACAGCTTACTTATACGTCAGAGTAAGTACTGACGAACAAAAAAGAAAAGGTTACTCATTACCGGATCAGGAAGATCGATTACTAAAATATTGTAAGTATAACAATATTGAAGTCAAAGGAATTTATAGAGAGGACTACTCTGCTAAAAATTTCAATAGGCCTAAATGGAAGGAATTATTCTCCGAAATTAAAAAGAAACAAACAGAACATAAGAACATATTATTTGTAAAATGGGATCGATTTAGTCGAAATATCGAATATGCTTATGAAATGATTGGAAAACTACGAAAATATAAAACGACACCAATAGCAATTGATCAATACATTGATTTATCTGTACCAGAAAATATAATTTTGCAAGCTCTACATTTAGCTTTTCCAGAAGCAGAAAATACTCGGAGATCTCAAAATGTTTCAAATGGCATTCGTCGGGCAAAATTAATGGGAAGATATCCGAATAAAGCTCCCATAGGTTTCCTCAATGTGACATTAATGGATGGAAAAAAAACTATCGTTCCTAAAGAGCCTGAAGCCGAAATTATAAAATGGGCTTTCAATCAAGTTGCTATGAATGACCATAAAATATCTGAAATTAATAGAATAGCTAATGATAAAGGACTTATATGTTCAAGATCGTATTTTTTCAGAGTCTTGCGTAATCCAGTTTATTGTGGGCATATATTAATAAAACATAACTCTAATGAAAACCAAATTATCCCGGGACTACATGAGCCCTTGATTTCAGAGTCATTATTTTATCAGGTACAATCTGTGATTAATACAGAAAGAAAAATTACGGCTAAAAGAGATGATTTAAAAGCAATGTTTTTCCTTAGAGGTTTTTTGACTTGTCCTGTTTGTAGTCAAAAACTTACTGGGAGTTTTTCAAAAGGTAAGCGGAAAAGATATCCCTACTACCATTGCCATAATAGCTGCAGTATTAGGATTGGCGCAGTTTTACTTAATGACTGTTATCAAAATAAACTTCAAGAATTAAAACTATCAAATAGTTGTATTGAATTATTTAAGAAAATATTGAAAGATCAGAATATAAAGACTCAGAATACAAGTTACTTACACACTCAATACTTAGTAGAAAGAAAAATAAAAGAGGAGAATTTAACTCTTTCTAAAGGTAGAAAATTACTCATAGCTGGAATTTTAAAAATTGATGATTATAACGAATTAAAAAAGGAGAATCAAGTCAATACAAAAAACCTTAAAATGGAAAGCCGTAATATTTCTAATAAATTAAAAGCTATTGATAACAGTAATCAAATAAAAGATAAAGCATTAGTCAAAATTTTTCAAAAAATTTTCAGAGTTTGATATTTCGGATAAAAAATATCTGGTAAATCTTATTCCTCCGATTGATATTGATTATAAAACAGGAAGTCTTTCTTTAAGTTTAAATCATGCATTCTCAAAAATATTCTCAAAAAAAGTAACAAAAACAATATTGGAAAAAACGAATTTCATTGATAGGAATATTTCAGTAGAACAAGCAATTATTATTTTGGCTAAAAATGGAATCTTGGTAAGCGATGATGAAACTAAAATTATATTAGAATTACTATATTTAATAGCAAAAAATCAGAAAAAATCAGAAGAAAGAAAAATCCAAAACATTAAGGAGATTTCGGACACTTAATGATAGTAGATTTCAAGCTTATTGTGGCACTTTTCAGACTGTTTATTTCAAAAAATCTAAGTAAGTTAAGGAGATTCGAACACTTAATGATTGTAGATTATAAGCCTATTGTGGCACTTTCAGACTGTTTATTTCAAACAGACTAAGCATTTTACGTTTAAAATGTCGAACACTAAAAATCAAATTATAAGAATTTGATAAAGAGATATTTATGGCTAAAAAAAAGAGACAACTAAAAAATAGTTGTCTCCTTAAGTGACTCAGCAGTGCATTTTCCGAACACTTTTGTAGAAGATTTGGATAAACTTGCTAAACTCTCGTCATTCATTATCTCAGATTGAAATGTAGAGAATAATTAGATGAAAGTTGTAGTTCATTATAAGACTTGGTGGCAAATACATTATTTTGATTTGGTTATATAAAATCACCAATTTTGTATTTTTACTAACTTCAACAAATACTTTTAATATTATGAATGATTATGTAAATAGGAAATTTTTAAAAAGTAATAGTCAATTATATTTAGACGGGACTTGTTCTTATTTGAAAAACTATCCATAAGCTTTATATCCTTCTCTTATTTTTAGGTCACTTTTTTAAATAAGATTAAGAGCGTTTGTTTTTATTAGTCAAATATATGTCCTTTTTGTTTTTCCAAAAAAAAGACAATTTTTGATTGCAAAATTTCACTAAAACACAGACTATCAAAGGTAAAAATTCTTTAATGAAATATGTTTTACTTGTTGTATTGTTGATAGATGGGTCTGAAATAATCATATCCCTCTTTCACCAATCTATTGATGATGTGATTAGCTACAATATTCTGTTGATTCTCGTATAAGAATACCAAAACATTTAAAATAGGTTCTTTCTTATAAACATAATTTATTTTCATTAATAAAGCTATTCTGCTAATCAAATGAGCGGGGCTATTATTTATCCATCGAGATAATGCTTCTGTAATATGAATATTTACGATCTGATTCTGAAATTTCTTCATATTTTCTTCAACCAACAAGACATTTTCTTCATCTAATTTTTCTATAAAATCAGTGAGGTAAACAACTCCTTCTAATAACTTACTATCATTACTATCGGTTATTTTTTCTATAGACTGATTTATTAGTCCCCAAACTTTTAGAATTTTGTTAATTAAATCCTCTTTATTTCCAATCTGATCATTATCAATAATTGATTTTTGCCCTCTTAAAAGAGAAATAATTTTTTGGAGAACATGAATGTTCGGATTCTTCAGTGATTTATAAAGAAAACTTTCTTCAAAGCTATTTTCATAATTCCAAAAATAATAGGCTAAAAAATGCCTTAACAGACCGTGATTATAGAAAGTAAGAATCTTATCTGAATCTATGGCACGCTGATAACTTGAATAAAGTATTTTATAAAAATCAATATTTAACGGATTTCTAAAAGCTATTCCAGACATAAATGCTTCCCATTTAATATCATCATAATCTTCTACTTTTGAAAGATTATCATTAACCCAGGTGTTATCTAAGAACATAAATTGGGAAAGAAACTTTCCGAAGAGAACATAGGAATCAATATGGTTTTCGAAAGATTGTTCGAAAGCCAATTTAGCTTCAATATCCCATCGAGCGACTTTCTGATTATTCGGCAGATTTCTAGCATACTTCAAAGAATAATTAAGCAAACCTGTTAAAACATGTCCCGCTGTAGAATTTAAAGAATGAAGAATAAAATCACCACTCCGAATGGTACTAAAATCATCTTTAGGTAGTTCATCCAAGCATTGAAGCAAAACTTTTTTACAGTTTGGCAATAACTTACAATCAAAACTATGCTGTTCGTTTTGTGCTCCAGAAGTTATAAGCATACCAATCTCTCCAATTATCCAATCTTTAGTTACCCTAAAATCATCTTCTAGCTGAAGCTTATTAGATTTAAAAGACTCATTTGTTATGTATGCATAACAAAATTTCATAACCTTATCCCAATCAAAATCTCTACTTAACCTCCAAGCTTTAGAAAAACCTGATAAAATATTATAAGCATATATAAACTTAATCTCTACTAATTCTTCAACAAAATGAGCGAATCTATTTGGATCCTCTTCCACCGCTTCCTTTATAGCTTCTGCAAATCCATCAATTGTTGGATCATCAAATCCATAATTACTTTTAAAAGAATCCAGTTCATTCAATAGTTGCTCATCGGACATCGTTAGAATTTCATCTTTTGAAAATGGAGTGACATGGCCCATCCTAACAACAATTTTACCTTCTTCAGAATAATCTTTAGTAATCTTAGACTGTTCTTCAATCGTCAAGAACTTAGCACTAAAAAATGAATTTTCCTTTAGCGCGTCCAACCATCGGTGTTGCCATTCTTCTTTATTCAAGGCTAAGTGTTTGTCCCCTATTGGACCATTTTCAATTATTTTCCAAATAAACTTTTGTTCCTCTTCATTTAAGTCTGTACTAACTTTAGATAGTAGATAGTGAAGCTCTAATCTATAGGCATAGGTAGAAAATAAATACATACTATCTTTTTCATCCAATAACTTCCAAAATAAAAATTTTAAATTACTCCAATCTTCAGCAACAATATAGAACAACATTCTCTTGAAGTATGGAAGATCAAATCTTTGGTCTTCAATAAAATCATTTAATACATCTTGTAAACTCTCGCTATCCTGCGTAACTAATTTGGTTAACCATTCTCTTAAATTAAATGAAAATACACCCAAAATAGGAGTATTATAATGAGAGTTCTCATCCAAATCTTTAATTCCTTCATATCCAATTATAGAAGTATAATCGCTCCAAAAATTAAAACTCAGACGATTATAAATATCTTGATAGATTACTTTATCAAGGTTATTTTTGTCAAATAAATCAGTTAAAAATTGATTAAACCAAACCTTATCCAGCTTTAAATAATTCTCTTGCGAAACCTCATCGATAATCATCGTTTCACCATTTGAAGATTTTTCCAAGCGAACTATCATTTTTTCAAAAATTCTAAATATTTTGAAAATATAATTTGTTTCACCAATTTTTCCCTCCGCAAAAATAACGTGATCGCGTAACAAGAAATTGATTTGCTCCAATAATCTGTATATCGTTTTGTTATGACAAATATTTATTATTTTGTCAAGTAATCCCTCGTTATGAAATGCATTATTTAAGGTATATGAATAATAAGGTGAATAGTATTGTACGGTAGATGATCTATTAAAATCCTCCAGATTATTTGATGTTCTCAACTCAAATAAATAATATAGAATTATTTCAGCTTTCTCTCTATCATTTGGATTATCTGTTAAAAATTTAGGTAATAATGAATCTGTAATTTCCGACGTTTGCAACATTGTATCAAATTGACTGGTTACCCATACAGGGATATAGTCCAAATATTCCTTTGTTACATTTTCGTTTGGAACCAAAGACAATATCTTAATTAAGCGATACCAAGTGTGGTAATTGTCGACGGGGTGTTCCGAAATATCCTTAATGATTTGTAAAATTTCCGGAACAAGTTCCAGATGCTCCGAACGCTCAAATTTTGTAGCAACACTAATCAGATAATCTAAAACCTCCCAAGATGGAATTTGATATCCACTTTCTTTTTGCACGGGTATTGGATTGTTTTCCGGATTAAAAAAACCTTGCTCTTTCAAATAACTAAACCAACTCATTCTCTGCCAATTTTTTGAAAAAATATAATTGATAACTCTGATTCATTTCGAATAAAAAATCTAAAATTTTCTTATCCAATGCTGTTTGTTTTCCAGACAGAATAATTCTGTCTATTTGTGCTGTGTTAGAAACAAACTCATCATCTTCCAAATCCATATTATTTCTTTGTTGAATTTTTCTTTCTGTAAGCAATCTGCTTTCTTGTTTACGTTTTTCCTCCAGCAAATGTTGGGAGAAAGAAGGAAGATGGGGTCTCAATTCTATTTTAAACAACTTCCCAGAAAAAGCTTTGATTGATGTGTCAAAAAATACATATTCTAAATTACCTTCTGTAAAATCCTGCTCGAGTCGACTATGCAATGTATAGCGCTCGTTTCCTTCACTAAAATCTTTATAATTAATGGTTGTGAATATGCATTTTGAATAGCCATGATCTTGTGAGTGCTTTTTTAACGTAAGCAGATTTATAGTATCCCTAAAACTATCTTTGGCGTGATTTGGTGGTGAACAATTAAGATTTCTTTTTGTTGCTTCCAAATAGATTTCGTCACTTTCTTTTGCTATGATTGCCTTATTGGAAAATAACATATCAATTCTACTCATTCGGTTATTGATAGAGGCTTCCACTTTGTCAGGTTCGTACATATTATCTAGCTGATGGACGGCGCTCATCATTCCTGCAATTTCTCTTTTCTTCTCCTTAAAACTTTTAAGAATCTCCTGTTTTTTCACATCTTTATTCCGCATCCATTCCCTCTCCAAGTTTTCCGTAGTCACGAATATAACATGACCATTTTCTATCCAAAAGAGAAGTTCATCAAAATAATTGTCTTTATTTAAAAAGTCAATCTTAAGCAGTTCTAGCCAAACACAGGTATCAATAGCGAGGTAAATCATTTTCAAAATATCTACTTATACAAATATAATTAAATTTGAAATCCGCCACAGATAAACGAAATCCTGCGGTGCAAGTCAAAAAACTATTTCTGTTCACTATTTTTTTTGTAAAAGTTTTCTTTAATTCTAGCCAATTCATTTTTTTGTTCTTCCAATAGATCTTCTAAATCTTTGAACATATGATCAACTCTAGAAATATTATCATCCGACATTTTAAAATTATTTAAATCAACAACACCCATATTTTTATCAAAATCACTAAAAACTTCTAGCATCTCTAAGAAACTGATTTGCTCCCGAGTTAAAAACTCTTTATTCTCCTTCATCCATTCCTGATCTTTCAGCAGAATATCTTTATGCAGGTTAATTTGCACAACTTTACTAAAAATTTTTTCAGAATTATTTTTTACAAGATCAACAAATTGTGTCCATTCATTATCTCTTGGCATTGCGTTATATTCCAACCAACGAGGTATAATGATAGGTTCTTTATCCTCCTGTAAGATTTTCAATATCTCCAAAACCGGTTTTAAATCTTCCAAAGGTTGTTTGATTGGGAGATCATCTCTGTTAGACCATAACTTAAGAATAACATCACAGCATTCGGTCATTAATTGTTTTTTTTCGCTTTCAGATTCAGCAGCATTGATTCCGGAGATAAGTTCTGCTATATAGTGGGACATCCATCTAGCAAGTGTATTACTAGAATATTCAAGGTTTAGTTCCTTAATGAGCTTCTCACCCAATTTTATAATTGACTCCTCTGAGTGTTTTGACTGTTCCATCTGCTTTTATTAGGTAAAGTTTTATTTGATATCTGTTATCGCTGTCTCTATTTCTGTAGTGCCTCTCTTCGAGTTGTCTTTCGATCATACATCTTAAGATTAGATCCTTTTTTTCCTGTTTTAAAAATTCAACTAAAAAATTCTTCGATATTTTTAAAATACTGCCAGAAGATTCAACACCTGTATTATATTTTCTATTTCTCGGTTCATCGTTAGAAACCTCATTCCAGTTTTCGAAGACACTTATCAATGAATTTTTTGCATAACCCATTTTATAGTATTCATCATAAGTTACGTCATACTTTTTTTGCAAGCCATCTTCCAAAACAAAAGAACCTTGTTGATTACGGTTAAAAAGTTCATCCTGTGAATCAAGACCTTCGTATTCCGATTTAAATTCTTCTATCCATCCTTTCAAAAGGAAATCTTTTTCATCTGTTGCTTCATCATCATCTTCATCTTTAGCAAGAGGAAAATAATAATCGTAGCTATCTTTTGTCGTATGCAAAGCCCTCAATAAAGCATCTGATTTATCTGGAGAGACCAGATTTGATATAATACTTACTGACTCTTGATTAGCTCCCATATACATTGTAATACCACCATATACATAGAGAAAAGGATCGGCTTGATCCAAAAAGCCTACTCCCGAATCAAAATCATCTTCTTGGATCTGATCACGCCAAATCAAATCAAATTTGTTTTCGCCTTTCTTCCAGTATTTCTTTTTTAGTGGAAGCGGATCTCTTAAATCCGATAGCCAGAAGTTATCAAAAGCATTAGCTTCAGATTTTAACCAATCCTCCCAATCCTCCTTACCATCTAAATAATCAGTTTTAACGAATGGCTCATTTTCCAACAAAAAATTAGCGGCGCAGTACATAGCGTGATATTGCCAATAAATAGAAATATCTTCGACTTCCGGGTTGCTTCCGTGGTCATTTCTTGTAAGATGCCAATCTCCATTATAAAGCTGGCTTCCTATAAAATCATCTTCGTTAGGATTGCCAACGTACCCCCATTCTTCAGCAATAATTTTGTCTGCAACGTCTGCTACATCATATTCCGACAAGTTGAAAGGATCTCCAACCTTGTCATACCAATACGGCAATGTATCCAAACTACTAAATTTAAAAAGCCAACTATCGGAATCACTCCGTGCAAATTTTCGTTGCTTTCGGGCGTATTTTTTTTCCTCAACCATTTCAAATTTAGAATTATTCATTTGCAGAATAAAATTTAGCTCTTCATCTGTAAATACAGAGTTATCAAATGAATAAAGGTTAAGGCAACTTTTCTTAATATAATGCCTGATCAGGACATGAGGGAGGTTATTACTTAATAATTCCTGATAGAAAACATCTTTCAAATGCAAAAGTTTCTTTGGGTTCTCTTTTGATATTCTGTCTAAAGCAATCCACAAATATAATTTAGAAGACATCCAGTAAAACATATAGTTTTTCTCTTGGAAAGGAAGACAATTTTTTTCATTTTGTTTTTTAAGAAGTATATCAAATATACCTGTACTACCCAAGTTTACCATTTTCCGTAATGAATGGATAGCCCGCCAACGTAGACGCTTATCAGGATGACCAAGAATAAACCTCATCATATCTGCAACATTTTCAATACAGTCACTCGAAGGTCTTAATTCTTCACTCCAAAGACCGTCAGCTATATCAGGTTGAATTGGTAAGTTCCATCTTTTGATTATCCACTCTAATAATTCTTCGTTTTTATCTTTGGTGAGAGTATTCTTGATAAGCTCAAAAGAACTGTAAATAGATTCATCCGAAAGAAGATCAATTTTCTTAGGCAAAATTTTTCTGATAGTAATTTCCAAGATAATATCATCTACGCAGAATAGTTTTGCTAAGCTTTTGATAGAAAATATGCTCAAAGCACTCCCATAGTCAAGCTGATGGAGTCTGCTTATCAATACTTTTTCAAAGTTATCTTTCTTCCAATTTTTTATATCTGGATAAAATTCCCACTCTTCAAAAGCTTTTTCTAATATGTTTTCCAGAGTATGATATTCCAATAAATCACTGCTAACATCCACAAGGGCATTAAGGAAAAACACTTGATCCTCAACCTCACAGTTTTCAATTATATCTTCGAAAAAATTATTAATAACTGATCTACTGTTAAAACTTTCACCGCTGACTATGATATGATCAAGAACTCTTTCTAATGCTTTAACAGATGTAAAATCCAATGAAGCGAGATCAATATTATGATGTTTTTTTTCGTTATCAATATATTTTGATTCCGAATCTTCAGGTTTAGTTTCTAAAGAATCTATAAAATCAACATATTCTTTTATCTCCTTCACTAAATTATCATCAATGAGTTGGCGTGACTTTATCTGATCATATATTTCCTTTGAATAATGCTTATCTTTTTGCAGTTTTAAATCTCGGAACTCAGATTTTATAAATCTATTCTTTATATCAGTTTTTCCACTATTATTAATTCCTGAGATAATCATCTTGTATAATTCTTCCAGATTTCGCCAGTTATAATTTGTCTTAAGATTGATCAGCGACGCTGCCGTAATGTGGTCGATATATCCTACTTCCATTGCTTTTTTAAGCACTGTAATTATTGGACGTCCTAACTTTAGAACGTTTCGATGATGCCAACGGCACATGATCGGAAACATTGAAGATTTATCAATGTTTCCAATTCCCATTAAACCTTCAGCATAAGGAAAATGTTTTTTATCGTAATTTCCTAATTTAATATCGCAATATTCAATAAACTTAGCAAAATCATATGCCATCTTTGGATTATCATTAACAATGCCTATCTGTGACAATTCAAAAAGACATCTTATTTGTGCGAAAGCTTCAGTATCAATTTCCGAAACAGATTTAATTGCTTTTTCAAAAAAATCTTTACTTAGAGTATTATTAATCTTGCTGCTAAGCAGTAAACACTGTAGATAGTTCTCTGTAGATTCATTAGCAGAAACATGAGATTCCTGAATAATTTCTTTTGCCTCATGTAAAAGTTTGAATGATAACTTTAAATATCTTTTGTTTAAGATGATTACTTTTAAAACCTCGAACCTAAGTTTCAACTTTTCGGCCTGCTTGTCAAAGCTATCGATAATTAACTGCATCAACTCACCTTTATCATCAAAATGATTACAGGTTTTTGCGAGCTTAACCGCCAAAAATATAAATCGGGAATTTGCCCAATAACCAAATTGGTGTTTAAAATCATAATCATTTTGAATATCGCTGCAAATCTTTCGAAATCGTTCCGTAAGCTCAGTCTCTTCAAAACGGTGAGTTAAAAAATCGGAATGCAGCTGATAAACTGGAACAGCATATTTAAAAAAAGCTACAAACTCTCTCTTATCTCTTTCAATTATTTTACGTTGGTCATAATCTTTAATTTTATCAATGTTTCTAAAATTAGAAGGATAGTAATCTTCTAGTTTTTTGTCTGCATTCTGGAGTGATGACATAAGACAGTCCTTTTTGAGAAAAATTTCCATCAATCTTGGTTCATCCTCGAAACGGCTGTCATTAAAGAAAGGTACTTTACCGAGAGGTTTTGAATCAATTCGATTGAGACAATCAATGATTAAAACACTATCAACTCTGTAATAGCTTAAAATTCCGCAAAACTCTACAGCAAACTCATAAAATAATTGACTGAACTCCTTTTTCTTATGAGAAAATACTCTTAATAGGTCTTTAGCAAGCTGAGTCAAATCAAAACTGATTGGCAACTTATATTGAAACAGTTTACAA
This sequence comes from Chryseobacterium sp. Marseille-Q3244, assembly GCF_940807095.1. Classification (NCBI taxonomy): domain Bacteria; kingdom Pseudomonadati; phylum Bacteroidota; class Flavobacteriia; order Flavobacteriales; family Weeksellaceae; genus Chryseobacterium; species Chryseobacterium sp. Marseille-Q3244. The sequence continues at coordinate 105,782 of NZ_CALNWX010000014.1, forward strand.
GATATATATATCTTTTCGTCAATTCTAAATTTATCATATTTCAACCACTCTGAAATCTCAGTTTCACTCGAATTGCTGACAATATTCTCGATAAGATGTTTACCTGCACTAATTTTCGACTCAACAGGACTCCATCTATTGAAGCGTTCCAACATTCTTCTGACTCCGTATAATTTCAAAAAAGCCTCAGCTTCAAATGCTATATCAAGACTTGATATGGGATAATGCCGTAGCTCTTCGTCATTTTTTGTTTTTCTCCAAACAAGCCATTCATTAGCAGTCTTAAGATGCTTGATGGCTATTTCTCTATTTTCGGGTTTACGGGAATTAATGCCAGCAAGTTTTAGATGAAAAGCTCCAGCCCAAGAGCGTTCTTCACTTTTCATTTGAAGCCTTGTCAAAGAATTTTGATCACCAAATCTCAAAACCAAATCCGGATATTTAATAAGAAGATTGGTCAGACCTTTATCTGTTTTAGATTCTTCGGCGGCTATAAATAATAATTTAAAATAATTGATATCATTCTCATGTTCAACACTGGCATTAAGAGCAAGTTTCGTACGGTTGATATAAACTTCCCTATTGCGTATCGGGTCTGTAGGGAAGTCTAAAAATTTTCTATCTAGAACAATATCAATCAATTCATTCTTCAAACCCGATGAGTATAAGATTGCTCCAAGATTTGTAGAAGCGTATTCATCTTTAGTTGAATTGGATAAAAACAAATTTGCAATATCCTGATGTTCTTCCAGACTGAAAGGATATGTCTGTCTTACATAATTCTCGAAATCTTCATCCCTGAAATAAAAATGGTTATTTTCAAGAACAAGTCCATTCCAAATGTCAGATGCTAAATCTTGAAGCAAAGCAATTTGAACATTCATAATTTCTGAAATGTAATTAATTGGCACCGGTCTTGGCAGCATTATGAGTAACTTAAAAAACTCATCGACAAGAGCTCTATTATCCTCTCCAAGCTTAACTATAGCATCTTCGATTTTATCGAGTATCAAATTATCAACAAGCTTACCGTTGGGTTTAAGATAATTAATTACCTCTTTTATTCCCTGATTTCGTAGGGACATTGAATAAAACTGTACTCTTGGAATACCATTGGTAAATTGATGAAATTCTAAAATTTCTCTTTTCGTAATATTTTTAAAATTGATTTTTGCAAATTGAGTTGTTTCCTCCAATGAAAATGGTTGTAGTTCATACTCCAAATGTTTTTTAATCGGGAGTTTGAGAGAATCTTTTCGGTACGTACGAGAGGTTACCACAATATGACAACCCTCTGGAATTTCCATATTGACAAGATCTTGGACAAAGCTTCTTTCTCCAAACGATTCTGCCGCTGTTACACTATTATCAGCAGCATCAATAATGAGCAGTAAATAAGCGTTAGCATCTCTGCTTTTTAAAATTTCAACGCCTGCTCTAATCCTCTTTTTTAGTTCATTCAAATAAACATCATCAGATTCATTTTGTACTAGCAAAAACTCAGTTCCTAATGACTTGGCAAGCTCATTAGCCAACTGTACAATAGCATTTCTATGTAAATGTCTTTTATCTTCCGGATTCTGATATTTACCTGCACCATAACAATCAAAGAGAATAGATTGGCAATAGTCGGGAACAGCATTTTTTATCTGATGAACAATGGTTGACTTACCAATTCCTGCACCACCGTGTAAACAGATGGGTAGGTAAGAAACATTGGAATCAATAACATTTACAATATCCTTCAGTTGTTCTCTTTCAACAGTACGTATATTTTTTTCGAAATTTTGAGAAACAGGAAAAAGATTTTCAAGCGCACTAAATCCAAAACTTGCAATCACATCAGTAACGCCTAAGGTGCGGTCATCCTCACTTTCAGGCATCATCTTATTCCAGACCAGCTGAAATAATGAATTGAACTGTCCTTTAGACTTTATGCTATTTTTTGAAATGGAATTTATCAATTCAAGTTTTAGTAGCTGTCTTGAATTTGATCCACAATCATTAAAATCCAGCAATCTCACAAAATCCGTAAACTCTGTAAGATTAAGACTAGAAGCCTTATGCAGTTTTCCGAAAGCATCTTTATTTAAGTCTGGAATTTCGGAAAAAACCTTGTTGAAACTTAAGGCTCTTTGATTAGTCTTTAAAAATTCCTGAACTTTAAGAATCTGATTGAGATGGGATTGATTAACATTTCTGTTACTGACAAGTTTGATCTTTATTTTTTGCAGAACTTTTTCCCTTCCAAACTCATCCACAAATTTTTTAAAAATATTAGCTAAACGCAGAACGATTGATCCATGAAAAGATTTACTCTTTTTTCCTTCATAAAGTTTGGAAAAAGTAAAATTTTCATCAGCCCTTCTGGTACTGTATTTTAATTGAGATATAAGTATAGAATTGGCGCTGTCGAAATCCTTTCCGCCAAAATATTCCGTTAAATCAATCCCTAAGAACATTTCTCCGGTAGGATCAAGTTTTTTCGAGAGATTTTTCTCAAAACCTTCAATAGTTAAAGCCTTTAGCCCTTGTTTATCAAAGTTTAGTAATTCCAGAGATTTTTTGATTGTCCACAAAATATGAAAATCATCCCCGGCGCTTGATAAATCGGCATCGGGAATAAACCTTTTATTAACCATTTAACTAATAATTTGTATAGCTAATTTACTTAAAATTATTTGTCAAATTTTATTTAAGTAACCGCAAATTTTCCTATTCCAAAAAAAAAATAGTAAATCAAATGAGTCTTTAAGAGTCCCTCGATTAAAGAAATTTAAATGAGTAGACATTTCAGCTTTGAACTTTTCTTCTGATTGTATTCCAAAGTCTGTAAACGGAAGAGGTAAGTTGATCTAATCTTTAACATAATTGGATACCCACAAGTTTTTTCACGTTTTTCTGGGCTTGCAAAAGTTAACCAATGGATGTTATCTTGCTTAAACAAATACAGTATAGATTAATGTTTATGAATTTAAAGGTAAGACGAGCCAAGGAATTACTCTTGAGTTTATCATAAAGAATAATCAACTTAAAACTGTATACCTTATCGTTTAGTTATTTTAAGAACAAAATAGCTTGTCATTTTCCAAATTTTACTTAATTTTAAATAAAGCAATATTTTTTTATAAAGCATCATTTAGAAACATAAATTATAATGAAAAACTATTACGCATCCGAAGAACTTGCTCAGATTTTACTAAATAATGGATTCGTAGACATCACTGATAAGAAATTCCCGCTGCACTTTAAGCAAATAAAAGAAAATGGCTATGACCCTGAAAAAGCTAAACGAGCATTTAGGATAAATACTAAAGATCTGATTCTTTTCGATTATATCACAGTTAAATTTGTCCACAAAGGAAATGGTTGTAGTGCAACAAATATGAGAAAAGAAATATCTGAAAATGAATTGAAATCAGCCATTGCATTTTTTTAAACTTCCTTATCAAACCAGAAATGCTATAATGCGATCAGGTGTTGCAATTCCTACATTACATCAGGATTACAGATATATTCAAGAAAATCCATCCTACAATAATCCCAGAAATAAACATATTGTTAAAGCTTTTGAAGAAGTTAAAATTAAATGAATGAATTTTTTTAGAAAAATTATATTTTTTCTAAAATCCATCTTATTAAAAATTCATTTGCAATCAAAATATAATTCTCTGCTTCTTGTTTAGATTTTGTCTGTCCAGGGTGAGCCGCAGAATTCCTCTGAATTCTTAAGCGCTCAAGCAGATTAATTTTTAAATTATTTGCATTATTAAATATTGTAGATAAATGTTGTCTCAAATTATTAAGTTCAGAAGGATTGCAACTCACACGACGTGTTCTACCTGATTTAAATTTTTCTAGCGAACCCTGCATTTTTGCCAATGTCAAGCCGGGTATTCTCAGTGGAGAAAACAAAATCTGCAGCTCATTCTCGATTGCTCTTCCATACTGGATAATAACAGGCGAGAAATCACTATTTAAATCTGTCGTAGCAAGCAAAAGTTCAGCAGAAGATAGGTATTTAACAGTGGTACTATTTAATTTATGGATATCAAAATTGTTAGAAATAATTCCCTCATAAACCGAGATATCTAACTTATTAACATACTCATCAATTCGCAATTCAAGATCATTGATTCTTTCATCATCTTGGACACTTTTTTCTTTCAAATTATTAAAATCATTAACAAATTGAATATTCAGGAGACTATGTTCTAAACTGGTTGTTTCATCAAAAAAACCACTATCAAATACATTATAATCGATACTGCCGTCATCAGAGATACTTAAAGATGACATTTGTTCGATATTAGTATTAGACTTCGCTTTATTCCTAAGATAAAATAATTTTACTCTTTTGCCTTTAAGCTTCTTTGCAGCTACTAAATTCTGAAAATTACGAATAAGATATTCACTGTGAGTTTCGATTATTAATTGGATATTAAATTTGTCATTGGCCTCTAAAAACATTTCTGCAAGAAGTGACTGCCACTTAGGGTGCAGATTAGCTTCCGGTTCTTCGATAAGAAGCAAACTTGGAAGATAATAAATCTCCATATGATAACCATATTCATTATCAGGAACCTCTTTTTCCCTTCTATTTCGTTTTGCCTGCACACAAATTTGAATTAATATCAAAATCAATTGTTTAATACCATACCCAAAATCAACTAGCTCACGATGACTTCCATCAAAATTAGTAACTGAAATAGAGATTAATTGAAGCTTTACCTGAAAATCAATGCTAATATTTAATCCTATTTCGAATTTTTTTAAATACTTTTCCATGAAAGGAAAACTTGATTCAAATGCATGGTAATCTTTAAGTAAATTTATAAATGGAGAGTTACTAGATGCAGAATAAACTCTAGCATTCTTTTCTTTTACCGCTGAAAGATAGTTAACCGTTAAAATCCTTTGCTGCAAAAGATCCCAAGCACTTTTAAAACAATTTTCAATTACATTATATTGAAGATTATTTTTATCTGTTTCTATCCAAAATACTTTCTGCTTGATGATATTAACAGAAGCCAGATAAAGAATTTCTTCTACTGTTGGAGGTGGAGTAAAATCATCTACTTCAAAATCACTCTCTCTGATTACTGCCCTATCACTAACAATATTATCTTGCAATCCATCAACAAATATAGTCCAAGAACTTAGATTAATATTGTCTTTAAAGGATTTAATGAGTACGGACGGAACAAATGGAACATGTTCTTTAGATGCGATACCATCCATATCCTCCAACCACTCTACACTATTGTCATTATCTTCATAAATTTTATAGAATCTGTATACGTTTTTTAATTCTTTCTTAAGCTTTCCAAAGTTAATAGTCCATTCGACAAATCCTTGAAGCTGGTTATAAGGTAGAATTGGTACATATTGTGAAAAAATAACATCTTCAGAATTTTTCTTATAAGCTTCGAATTTTTTTTCGTTTTCTTCTTTTTCTTTTTTGTACTCAATATCATCTATCGCTAAATCATTGTCAGTAGCTTTTTTATATGCAAAAGAAAACAAAAGTGATTCATCTTCATTATCAAGTACCTTGATTTCTCTTAATTTTGCTTTATATTTTTGATTAGATTGTACATCAAAAGATAATGAAACAAACAAATTAGTCAATCCTAAAAATGTAAAAGGAAGAGAAATTTGCATTCTATTATTCTTACTATTGTGCAAAACATTGTCAAAATCTCCTAATAAATGTTCTTGTAAACTCAAATCAAGATCAAACACTGATTGCCCTTCTTTAATACTATCTCTTAAAAGCTGAAGGAATTTAATAATTGAGCTTTTGCCTGAATTATTTGCTCCAGTTAGTATGTTTATAGAAGACATTTCCTCCTGAAATCCTTCTACATCATCAAATATTCTAAAGTTTTTAAGACCAAGAACGTCTATTAATCTCATTATTAGTTTTTTATTATAATTTCTTTTTAAAGTAAAAGACTTTCCCTGAGTCTTAACTGCATGATCAACGATGAAAATAGCTAATTAAAAATTCACTTAAAAAATGTGACTTAATAATATTACAAATTTTTAATTTGCTGTTTTATATTTTGTCTAAACATCTAAAAAGTGCTGTAAATTTAAAAACTTTTTTTTCTATAAATTATGGAAAACCGTAATAATTCAGTAGGAAATTAAATAAATTAGCAAAGCTTATTCAAGACTTTAAATTAAGTATATAAAATTTAATAATTTTACTTTTTTACATTTCAACTTAACTAACCATGTACATATCTCAGATTAAAATTACCAATTTCAGGAATTTTGAAAATACTACAGTCGATTTTAATGACGGCATCAATGTAGTAATAGGTCATAACAATGCCGGAAAATCAAATTTGGTTTCCGCTCTTTCCTTAGTTATGGATAATTCAAAGTCAAAACGTCTTAATATTGACGACTTTTACAAACTTATTCCGACCGCACATTTATTGACTTCTCCTCCAAAAGTAAGCATTGAAATAACAATCAAAAAAGGATCTTATGAAACGGAGGATGACTTAGTAACCGTTTCAACTTGGCTAACCAGATTAGAGGAAGATTACGAAGCAAAATTAACATATGAATTCTTTCTTCCCGAAAAGCATGTCGAGAATTACCAAACCTTAGTTAGGGAAATTCCTGAGAATGAAAACCAAAATAAAAATATTTGGAATACGATTAAGCATGATTTCCTAAGACTTTATGTAGTAAAGATTTGGGGAGGAAATGTTGTCAATCAATCCACAGCAGACGTAGACTCATTACAAAAATTTGATTTTCAATTTTTAGATGCTATAAGGGACGTCGAGAGAGATATGCTGACGGGGCGAAATACTTTGCTGCGAGATGTTTTTGATTTTTTCATGGATTATGATATCAAAATCCATCCAACAAAAACAGCACCTGAGAAACATATGGATATTAAAGAAAGAAAAATTGAGTTTTCTGAAAAAGCTGAAGAATTAGTAGGTTTGTTACACAGGAGAATTGCATCAGGAAAGGAAGAAATATTATCTTATGCAAAAGATACGGGAGCGTCATTTAACAATGCTGTTCCAGATTTTGAAGGAGTAATATCAGAGACAGAGTTGTATAGTGTTCTAAAGTTAATTGTAGAATATGAGACAGGAATAAAAATTCCTGCAACACGCAATGGTCTTGGTTACAACAATTTAATTTACATGTCTCTTCTTTTAGCAAAAATGCAGGTCAATAATGACGTTAATTATTTGGATAGCAATGCAAAAATATTTTCAATGCTGGCTATCGAAGAGCCAGAAGCTCATCTACATCCGGCAATGCAATTCAAGTTTTTAAAATTTCTCGATGAAAATAAAACTAAAAGAAAAGTAAGACAAATCTTTGTCACAACACATTCAACACATATAACATCCGCCGTTGGGCTAGATGAAATTATTTGCCTGCACAATAATGAAGGAGAAACTATTGTGGCATATCCCGGAAAAACATTTGTTAATGCGGAAGGTCAACCTTTAGATCATAGCAAGAAGTATGTTGAGAGATTTTTGGATGCAAGTAAGTCAGATATGCTTTTTAGTCAAAAGGTACTATTTGTTGAAGGACTTGCCGAACAAATCCTTGCGACGGTATTCGCAGGTTACGAAGATAAATCTTTAGAAGACCATCATGTAAGTGTCATTAATGTTGGAGGAAGATATTTTAAACATTTTCTTTATTTATTCGATTCTGAAAAAGATTTCTCAATATCAAAACCTGTCGTATGTATGACTGACAAGGATCCTGAAAGAAAAAACAGAACAGTAGAAAGATCAAATTTTCAGAAGTGTTATCCATTTGAATATAATAGTGAAGCTGAAACCTTCGATTACCAGCAAAATTCTTTTAGCAACGAATATCAGCGGGAGACTCACCCGAACATTACAGTATATTCTCAAGATTCGGAGTTAGGAAAAACATTGGAATATGAAATAGCATTTTCAAATCCATCATTAAAACTAATTCTAACGGATTCTATGAAAAATAGAAATGAGCTAGAACGTCTAATGGATTTGTACGATCACGAAGATTCAACACTTGAAAATTTCTTTGAAATCCTACGTGAAAGTGATGAGAATGAGAGAATAATTTCCGGCATTACTCTCAACACCTCGCTTGATTTAGATGGTAAGAAAAGATCGATAATTGCAGCAAGATATCTTAATTCCATTGGTAAAGGCGAAAATGCTTTAGAATTGGCAGTTGTGCTAAAGGATAATTTATTAAAAAAAGGTACTGAAGAATATGTAGAGTTCAATGTTCCTCAATATATTAAAGATGCAATAGAAAAGTTATGCCAGTAGAAATATCATCAGATTCCTTAATAGAGATTAATAAACATTTTAAAGTTAAGGCTGGACCTGGTGCTGGTAAAACGCACTGGCTGGTTGAGCACATTAAAAATGTTACAAGAAATTCCACACTAATTTCCGGCGCAAAGAAGATTCTTTGCATTACATATACCAATATTGCAGCTGAAACAGTTTTAACAAGGCTTGGAAGCTCGGCAACTCAGGTTGAAGTATTGACAATTCACAGTTTCTTTTATTCCCATATAATTAAACCTTATCTATCATTCATTGCTGAAGAATATGATTTTGATGTCAGCTCGCTAGATGGTCATACAGATATTATAGTTTCTGATTACTCATTTTTGCAGGAGTGGAAGGCATTAACCGGTCAAAAAAGAATTACCGATGATAATTTAATTACTTACGCCTTTGAAAGACTCAGATGGTTACTAGTAGACGATGAATTGATTGTCAGAACAGATTATCCTTTCAGATTTGGGGGTTATCCTATTAAAAACAGCTCATATTTTGATTACAAAAAAATGACTTGGCAAAGGGGTATACTTCATCATGATGATGTATTGTTTTTTGCCTATCAGATTATCAAAAAGTTTCCTTTTGTTATTAAAATAATCAATAAGAAGTTCCCTTACGTATTTATTGATGAATTTCAGGATAGCAACCCTATACAGGTAAACATAATCGAAAAGTTATCAACTGGTTCTACAATTGGAATCATCGGTGATGTAGCGCAATCCATATATGCATTTCAAGGTGCAACACCTGCACTTTTCGATGGGTTTACATTACCTGAAATGGAGCATTATTTTTTAAAATTTAATCGCAGAAGCACTAATGAAATCATTGATTTCCTAAATATTATCAGGCAAGATCTTCCTCAAGATTATCATAGAACGGTTTCTATATCAAAACCAGTACTTTACGTGGGTGATATGGTCGAAGCTCTGAGAAGAGCTAAAACCTCTTGTCCTGATGGGTATGTATATACATTATCTAGAAATAATATCACTTCCAATGCTATGAAATCAGAAATAAACGGCTCTGGAATGGACGATAAGCTTTTACGGAAAATCAAGTTAGAAGACTCGACTAAAAAAAGGGCTGATCTAATAACAGCGTGTATTACTGCTGTTGCTCTCGGGCAACAATCTAAATTTAAAGAAGCCATAAAAGTTTTAGAAAACGTAATAAATTATAGACGTAATAGGTTAGAAGGAAAAAAGAAAGCTTTACATTACTTAACGATCTTAATGGCAAAATTCAATGACTATAAAGATCTTTCTATGCTTGAATTCTCAGAATTTATCAGACTGAATATTAACGATAGTATTCCAAAAGCAACAAAAGGAAAAGGAAAGATTTTTTATGAAAACAACACATTCCAAAGCGTCTACTTGTGTGTAAATATATCTGAAGATTTAAGCTATCACAGAACAGTCCATAAGGCAAAAGGAGATGAATTTGATAACGTTCTATTAATTTTAAAAGAAGAAAAAGATTTAAAATTTATGTATGAACCAGATTTATACAATTATACGCAGGAAGAACATAGAATTTATTATGTTGGAGCAAGTCGTGCTAAAGATCAACTTTTTATTTCAGTTCCAACACTTGATGTTAATGTTGAAGACATCATAAAAGATATGGTAAATATTCAAAGATTTTAATCGATATTCTAAAAGATGCGATTTTTTTTAACATTTAGCATATAATTCATATTTATTCGAAGAGCTAAGCTAGCCCAATGACATTAAAATCAGTAGGCAAATTAAGGCAATAATATACCAAAGTTAGATATATAAAATACTACTTGTTTTTAAAATTATACTATCCATAGAGAAATAAAATTGTTCTTTTTAGTGTAAAAATAAATCTGGTACATTAAAATATATAGTAACCGTAATTTAAAGATATTCTTGTCAGTTTCATTATTTGGTCTGAAGCATATATTTCGTATAAAAACCTAACTTAAATGTTTTTAAATTAGGTGTTAATTACGTCACATTTATGAAAACAGCTTACTTATACGTCAGAGTAAGTACTGACGAACAAAAAAGAAAAGGTTACTCCCTACCGGAGCAGGAAGACAGATTATTGAAATATTGTAAATACAACAATATCGAAGTTAAAGGAATTTATCGTGAAGACTATTCTGCTAAAAATTTCAATCGTCCAGAGTGGAAAGAATTATTCTCCGAAATTAAAAAGAAGTCATCAGAAGATAAAAATATATTATTTATTAAATGGGATCGATTTAGTCGCAATGTCGAATATGCTTACGAAATGATTGGAAAGCTTCGGAAGTATAAGACAACCGCAATGGCTATCGATCAACCTATTGATTTCTCCGTGCCTGAAAGTACTGTTATGTTGGCTGTATATTTAGCCGTTCCAGAGGCAGAAAATACTCGAAGAGCTCAAAATACTTCTAATGGTATTCGTCGAGCTAAGTTAATGGGTAGATATCCAAATAAAGCTCCCATAGGATTTATCAACGTAACTTTAATTGATGGTAAAAAAGCTATTGTACCTAAAGAACCGGAAGCTGAAATTATAAAATGGGCTTTCAGTCAAGCTGTTCAAAATCATCACAAAATATCTGAAATCAGTAAAATAGCTAATGAGAAAGGATTGATATGCTCACGATCATACTTTTTCCGGATTTTGCGCAATCCAATTTATTGTGGAATCATATCAGTTAAACTTAATTCTAATGAAAGACAGATGATAAAGGGATTACATGAACCATTAATATCTGAGGCATTATTTGATCAAGTTCAATCTGTCATTAATACAAAAAGAAAAATGACAGCTAAAAGAGATGATTTAAAAGAAATGTTTTTTCTTCGAGGCTTTTTGACTTGTCCTGTTTGTGGTCGAAAACTTACCGGAAGTTTTTCAAAAGGTAAGCAGAATAGATATCCCTATTACCATTGCGACAATCGTTGCAAAATTAGAATTGGTGCAGTTTTACTTAATGACAGTTATCAAAATAAACTTCAAGAATTAATACTAGCAGATAACACGATGGAGTTGTTTAAGAATATTTTGGAAAATCAGAATATAAAGACTCAGAAAGCGAATTATTTGTATGCTCAACAATTAGTAGACAGAAAGATAAAAGAGGAAAAATTAACGCTTTCTCGAGGAAGGAAATTATTTATAGCAGGAATATTAAAGATCGATGATTATAATGAATTAAAACAAGAAAGTCAAATCAACACAAAAAATCTGAAGAAAGAAGAGCGTGACATTACTCTTAATTTAAGAGTAATCGATAAAATGAATCAAATGGAAAATAAGACATTTCGTGAGATTTTCCAAAAATTTGTCGAGTTTGATACTTCAGATAAAAAGCATCTTGTGAATCTTATTCCTCCTATTGATATTGATTATAAAACTGGAGACCTTTCATTAGAATTTAAGCCAGCATTTTCAAAAATATTGTCAAAAAAAAGTAATCGAAAAAACAATAGGAAAAATGAATTTCATTGATAGAACTGTTTCAGTAGAACAAGCGATTATTATTCTGGCCAAGAATGGTGTTCAGGTAAATGAGAAAGAAGCTAAGGATATATTAGAATTGCTATATTTAGTAGCAAAAACCTACAATAATTCAAAAGAGAAAAAAAGCTCTAACCTTAAGGAGAATTCGAAATCTTAATGATTGTAGATTACAAGCCTATTGTGGCACTTTCAGACTGTTTATTTCAAACAGACTAAGTATTTTACGTTTAAAACATCGAACACAAAAGGTCAAATTTTAAAAATTTGATAACTAAGCATTTACGGATAAAAAAAGGAGATAACTAATAAATAGTTGTCTCCTTAAGTGACTCAGCGGTTGATTTTCCGAACACTTTTGTAGAAGATTTGAATAAACTTGCTAAACTCTCATCATTAATCATCTCTTAAAATATTATCTACGAAATACAATTCCATTTCTGGTTATTACATATCAGATTGAAATATAAAGAATTATTAGATGAAAGTTTTAGTTCATTATAATACTTGTTTGCAAATACATTAATTAGCAATTTTATAAATTTATAATTACCTA
>NZ_CALNWX010000015.1:0-114282 GCF_940807095.1 Chryseobacterium sp. Marseille-Q3244
CTAAAGACCATATTGTAAAGGTCATTAAAGTTTTAATAAATATAAAAGGGTTTAACTTAAAGTTGAACCCTTTTTTTATCTTTTTATTTGAACCTTTGCACAGAGAAGGTGAATCAGTTTCAAAGCCACAAAAGAAACAGTATATTTCCCGGAAGTTTCGTTAATCTGATTGATTTTAAAACCAAAGTATCCCCCTACGCCTCCTAATCCTACAACTACAATATGTTTTTTGTTCATGAAATTATTTTTAGCAAAGATGAATGACAAATTTTAATCTATCACTTGACAAATGAAAAGAAATGGTGGATTTTGAGGAAATAATGGGGTTTTGACGGGATGGAAGCTGGGAGCCGGAGGTAGGAAGCTATGGAGATTCCAAAACAAAATTCATTCTATTTTTACAGATTTTCTCTTGTTATAGGGGTAGGTTTGTTGGAAATCGCGAAGGTGCAAGAGATTTTGGATGCGGAGAATTTTTTAAGGTGCAAGGATTTTATCTCCGATAAAATTGCATGCTGTAGATTTCATAAGTGCTTAATTAAGTAAAAAATATCAGAAATTATTCGTCTGCAATACCTTCCAGCCTCCAGCTTCCCTCTTTATTTATGAATATCTCTTCTGATTCTGCTTAATGAGCTGTCCTTAATTCCAAGATAGGAAGCAATTACTTTAAGCGGAACATGTTGAAAAATATTGGGATCTTTCTTCATCAGATTAGAATACCGGGTAGAAGCCTTCTGGCTCGCCATCTCAATCAGTCTGTCGTGAATGTTGTGATAGTTCAGGACAAAAAGCAGCCTGCTGAATTCCCGGAATTCAGGAATATTATGGAAATTATACTGTACATTCTCCAAACCGGTTTCCCATAACATACAGTCTGTAACAGCCTGATAGATCTCTTTGGTGGGCTGCTGCCTGAAAAAGGATAAAAAATCATTCACAAAACAAGGGGCAGCATAAATATTTGTGGTAATTTCTTCATTATCTTCATTCAGCAGATAAGAACGAACGTAACCTTTTTCCAGAAAATAGGTTTTAGTGCTGATGGTATTCTGACCCAACACAATATCATTAGCTTTCAGCTCAAACGGTTTGAAGGTTTCTGTAATTTTCTCAACCACTTCATCTTTAATACTGAACAGGGAATGAAAATAATTATTGATCGATGATTTATCCATTGCAAAGTACAAGGCTATCTATTTTTAGCTGTCTAAAATAGGGATAATTCTGTGAATTTTCAGTGAAAATATAAATTGAACAGATAAGAAACCCTCCATCAATTCTACGATTTAGCACCCTTCCGGTGGAAGGGAATGATTACGTCTTCAACTGTGATATCAGTAATGATGAAAAACTTTAATTTAAAAAGTTACAGTTTTTATGATTACATCTAATTTAGTTTTACCGCTTTTGTTGCTATAAAGGTCGGCAGGTATTTATCAATTAAAAATCTTGGATGGGGCTGCATTTCTTCTGTAAAATCGGCAATCACAAAGCCGGCCTTTAATTGGCCACCAATCAGATCAGAAAGAGAATGTCCAAAAACCAGTGCTTCCTGATTCTCCATTTTTCTGGCAATCTGCTCTTGATTCAGGTCTCTGATATCTGCATAAGGCAAAGTATATTTAGGTCTGATGATTCCTTCTGCCATATCCTGTGGATTACGGTCCGCTACAAAAACAACCGGATTGAAAAAACTGGACAATAAAGAACCACCCTTTTTTAAGATTCTGTAAGCTTCTTTCCAGACAGGATTTACGTCTTCCACATAATGATTGGAGATGGGATGAAAAACGATATCAAAAGATTCATTTTCAAAAGCACTGAGGTCTCTCATATCTCCCTGAACCGTTTTCAGGGATAATCCGTCGCGTTCTGCTACCTTGTCATCCTGTCTCAGCTGCTCTTCCGAAATATCAAACACAACAACCTCTGCTCCCACAGCAGCCAGCACCGGAGCCTGCTGTCCACCTGCAGATGCCAGACACAAAATTTTCTTTCCTTTTATATCTCCCAACCAGGCTTTATTTAAAGGTTTTGGGGTAAGATGTACTTCCCATTTCCCTTCCTTTGCCTCATTAATTAATTCTGAACTTACTGCCTGAGACCATTCATTCTGTTCCAATGCCTGTTTGTCCCAGGCGCTGACTCATTGTGGTGTAAAAAGTCAATTTTTTCTTCTTGCATATTATTATCTTTTTCATTGGCATTATAAAACACTTACAATGCATTACAGTATCCAAATATAGAGACTTTAATACCCAACAACGCTGAAAAGGCTGTCTATTTTCGCGAAAAAGACTGATAAATGATTGTATTTTGGCTGTATTAGATTATTTTATTACAGAAAAAGTCTTTAAACCATATGTTTAAAGACTTTATAGATGACATTCACAATCTTCTCTGGTGTATTGAAAAAAGAATCTTATTCCTCACTCATTACTTCATCATACGTAACAGGATCTTCAATTTCCTGATATTGTTCCCATTCAGCCTCAAGTTGTTTATTCGTTTTCATTTCTTCTTCAAGCTTCAAAGTTTCACGATATTGTTTGGCTTCCGCAGATAGGGTCCATTTACAGCTAATCCCCATAGATTCCAGATAACTTCTTACCTCATGGATATTTAATTTAAAAAACTCTTTTCTTGGATTTATTTTATTAAGCTGCCTTTTCAAGAACTTCCGGTGCAATTGTTTTTCCAATGCCGGTGCATCATCACAATAGATCATCGCGTGAACATCAAATTCAAATGGAACACTGGCATCTCCTAATTCCCGGACACGGTCTAAAGGTTCCAGACGTCTTGTCATACCAATTTTATAAACATCTTCTCCAAATGACCCAATATTGGAAATAATATACACATTTCCTGTTCTGGTCTGTTGAGCCATGGATATAGCTCTTTGATTTTTTTCTTCTGCCTGAGTAAGCTTCTGCTGTAGCTCTTCCAATTTCTGTTGAAATTGCAGCTTTTGCTCTTCATTTGCTCTTGCGACCTGAGATTCTGCTTTTTCAATCAATCTTTTTAAAGTCAATTCTTCTTTTTCAGCTTCTTTAATAGCTTTTTCATATTCCTTACGGGCTCTCTCCTCTTCACGGATCTGTTCCCGAATTTGTCTTTGCTCTTCCTGCTCCTGCCACTTCAGTTCCTGAGCAACAACTGCCCATTTTAATTCTTCAACTCTAGCGCTGTGATATACCTCTGAGATTCTTGCATATCTAAAGGCCTGCCCGTTAAAATTAACCAATTGGAAAGCATCATCCATCTTTTGTTTCAATGTTCCAAAATTGTCTTTTTTTACGGAAGATAAAATAGAGTCTGCTTTTCCGTTATAAGCATCAATAACAAAATCAATAGCTGTGTTCCTTCTTGATTCATCCATATAATCACAAATTCCAGCTTGTCTGCTTACAATCATAAGCTTATTATTCTGACGCAGTTTCTTCAAATTTTCTCCAGCTTCTTTATGTCCAAAATCTTCAGCCAGCTCATCCAGTAAAGTATAGGTTGGTATTAAATATTCATTTCCATAGCCTTTGATGACATTTTTCATGGCTTTAACCCTCTCTGCAATCTGATCGGCTTCTCTTAAGCTTCGGTACGCGTCACCGCCAATTGATTCGGCCCTTATTTCTGCATTATCAACAATACGCTTAGCCTCATTTACAGCATTTTCATACAGTAATTCAATTTCCCTCGATCTTTTATCTGTGAGTTCCTTTACATTTCTACGCATTTCTCGTGCCTGTCCCTGTGCATCAGAAAGTTCCAGTTCTGCCCTTGCCTTTATCTTCAAACCATCTCTCTGTGCTTTTTGCAATAGATATTCACACTCTAATTTAACATCAATGATATCCTGATATTTTCTTAAAGCATCATTGTGTTGTAATAACTCTGCATTTTTTTTGCTTAAAACACCTTTATCTGTCTGTAATTTTAATACATCAGTCTTTAATTGACTATTTTCACGGTTCAGGTTTGCAATCTTAGTATCTTTTTTAAGAGATTCTTTTTTTAATGTTCCAGATTTTCCAAATGCATAAAACACTAACAGAAGCAAAATAATAATTAATACGATTTCCATGGTTAATTAGAGATTAGGGTACAATAATAGGCAAAATCATGAGCCTTGATGTATGGGAAACCGTAATCTATCTAGTTTTATTTATTTTTTAGAACATTTTCTGATCCCCTGAATTCTGACTATTTTTATATTCGATAAAAAATGCATTATTCAATGAGCGACCTAATATTAAAATCAAAACAGTTAACCCTGCGTCCATTCAAAGAAAGTGATGTTTCAAGTGTGCATGAAATGCTTTTAAAACCAGAAAGTACAGCATTTAATCCTACTTCTTACGCCGATGACGAAAAAGAAACCCAAAAATTGATAAACACATGGCAATCAGAAGCAAAATATGGTGAAGACCGGAAAAAGTTTACTTTTTTAATAGAAACGGCCATTGACCAAACTTTTGCAGGCATTATCGGTATTGATCTTATTAAGCTTCATTACAAAAATGCAGAAACATGGTATAAGCTTAGCCCTGAAGTCTGGGGAAAAGGATATGGAACGGAAGCGTTAGAAAGAATCATTCAATTTGGTTTTGAAGATTTAAAACTGCATAGGATTGAAGCCGGTTGTGCTGTTGACAATATTGCTTCCTATAAAGTCATGGAAAAGTGTGGTATGATAAGAGAGGCACATCGCAGAAAACTACTCCCCTTAAAAAGCGGATGGAGTGATAATTACGAATATGCTATTCTTGAAGAAGACTATTTTTCGAAAGCGTAAACTAATAAAAACCAAATATTTGTGAAAGTGACTATATTATACATCACTGTCATTGACTACGTCGAATCTTCGATTTCTGACAAAGGAAGAATCTCATAATATCGCTTAGATTCTTCATTTCACTTCTGAACTACGTTCGCAGACCTCCAGTCTGTATTCACAATGACAGAGCCATAGTAATAAGATAACCGCATTAGTGTAAAATTGTATATAATTACCTTTGTGAATTATAAATGTGAATTATAAAACTTCTTTTCCAATAGTAAAATGGTTCTGTCTATATCTTCAATAAACAATCATAAAAGCCGGCCTGTATAAAATTAATAAATAACTTTCATCCAGGTCAAAATCTATGTGCTTTTACGGTAAAAAAAATAGAAGCACATAGAAAATATGGTGAAACTTTATATGGATGGAGAGGGAGAATATTCCGATTTACTAAATACTCTTCCTGTCTTTACTTCCTTGATCTTAATAATTTTATTTCCTTTTTTTATCACCTCAAGGATTATTTTTTCCTTTTTAGGATCTTTTTTATCAGAAATTGTCATTTTACTTCCTTTTAGTTCAATGGTATCGTAATCTTCATATCTTACAGTATATCCTAGAAGAACAACACGATCATCTCCTTTATCCGGTTTTTTATAGCTTACGGTCTCCAATGGATAATGAGACATAATACGTACAGCATACATTCCACTGAAATCATAGATCTTTTCCACAAGGTCATCAGGAGTGAAAGTGGTTAATATTTCGGGCTCATTCTTCCATCTGAATGCTGTGTTACCCTCCATTTCAGCATTGAGAGCCGCTTCTTTTGCTTTAGGTTCAGGATGCATATACTCCACTTTTTTAGGCGGTGGTGAAGCCTCTTTATTTTTCTTTTTCTGAGCAGGTACAACGATGGAAATCAATATAAAAAACAGGATAAACTGATAGTTGAATATATTCATTTTGTGATCATTTTTAAATTAAAATTAGCCCATCATACAGGTGCTTTACTCAAAATTACTACTTTTTTATATTCAAAATCAAAAAGTCATTTTTTTCAACATTCTCATTAAACCTTAAAAGCCAAGCAACATCCAACTAATATATTGATTTACAAAAACATAATAATTAAAATACATAAAAAAAGCATAAAACAAGTATTCTATAAAGAAGTCTATTCCGTCCTGATTTTGAACATTTTTAAAAGGTTTTTGGTAAGAATGCAGGCGCTAAAATGATGTAAATTTGCTATACTCAATGAAGAAGTCTCTTTACATATCAATTACTTTTATGCTTGTCCTGTTTTTTACATTACTACTGGGATTCGCTCACCACAAAAAAAGTAATATTTCTGTTCATTCTTCAGAGAATCAAATAAGTTTTAAAGTATCTAATTCCGTTCAGCAGCATGATCTTTTATTCATCGCATCGATTGTTGAAAATGATTTTGATGTTGACAAAACTTTTTTTGATCTGCCTTTTATCCTTTTTGAAAAAGAAATGTTTTCATGGGGATCTCCCTTAAACTCTACTACGATAATGAGTTCTGAAACAGAATGGGCACATCATTATCACCTTCCCAAATATCTTTTATTTCATAATCTAAAGATCAGAATATAAGCTTCATGCTTTAATCTACATTTAAACACCCGCCAATATTGGGTTTCACATCTATTATTCTTATTAAGGTTATCCGAAAAATTCAGGTAATCAGTTTCACCTATAAAAATATAAGCTATGCATGAATTGAGTATAGTGAAGGATATCTTTGACACTTTGCAAGAGCATTATCATGCTAAAGTAGAAGATATCCAACAGATTCAGGTAACGGCAGGACTATTATCCAATGTGCAGCCTGTCCTGATTCAGAATGCGTTTGATGCATTCATTACCGACCATCCGTACTACCAGGAAATGGAACTTGAAGTGCGCGTCAACGATATTATAGCTCACTGTGACCGGTGCCACAAAGATTTTCCGGTCAGGTACCACAAATTTGTGTGCGACGACTGCGGAACTCCCTCTGCTCATATTGTTCAGGGAAACGAACTCTTTATTTCAAAAGTAATTTTTAAACAAAAAAATCATTAATATGTCAACAGCTAATCCAAAAAGTCTAGGAAACCGCGTAGGATCGGTTCAATGTGATAATACCACTCTTCATTTATTAAAGGCTAATGATTTTGTAGCCAAAGCCATCAGAGACCGTCTGAAAGATGTCTGCGTTATCAATGTATGTTCCTCTCCGGGATCCGGGAAAACAACATTAATGCAGGAAACCGGAAAAAGACTGGCGCAGGATCTTAATATTTCAATTCTTGTAGGCGACCCGGAAACAGAGCGTGATGCGATCAGAATGCGTGAGGTAGGAATCAATGCCTTACAGATTGTAACGGGTGGCATGTGTCACATTGAGGCTCAGATGATTTTGCAGGCACTGGATCACATCGATTTAGAAGGTGTTGATTTATTATTCATCGAAAACGTAGGAAATCTTCTTTGCCCATCAGCATTTGACCTTGGAGAAGATTATCGTGTCACTCTTCTGGCTTCTACTGAAGGCGATGATAAACCTAAAAAGTATCCCCGTATGTTCTTAACCAGTGAACTGATGCTTGTTTCTAAAGCAGACTTGCTTCCTTATGTTCCATTCTCTGTAGAAGCGGTAACAAAAGATGCCCATGAAGTAAACCCTAATCTTGAAGTCATAACGATCAGTACACTCAACGGTGACGGAATTGAAGAATGGTGCAACTGGCTGAAGGAAAAAGTAAAACTGAAAAAAGAAAGCGCTAAAGAAGCTTAATATGAATACAGTACAACCAATCGTAATTGATGAAATAAAAACAGGAATTGATCTGAACCATCAATGCTCTGACGTTCTGGAACTCGAATGGTTTGAAAACAAAAAGCAAAAACTAACCCGGATCACCAAATCCGGGGTGGTTTTAGAACTAAGATTAAAAAATAGAAAAGAATGGCGGCAGGGAGACAGATTATACAACGACGGGCAGCTGATGGCAACCATTGTCATCAAAACCTGCCTTACCATATGCTTTTCCACTGAAAATGATGGTGAAGCAGCAGACTTCTGTTATTTTATCGGAAATCAGCATCTGCCGGTATTTCTAATCTCCCATAAAAAGTTCGCTGTTCCTTATGATGGCCGTCTGTATGAGCAACTTTCTTTAAGATATGGTAAACGTATTGAACTGATGGATGCTCAGCTTTTATCCCATCAATCCTTACGTTACCTGGCAAAAAATAGAATCTATGAAAATTAAAAGTCTATTTATTACAGTATTTTCAACACTCATACTCGTATTGCAAAGCTGTAATAATTCCAAAAATTCAAATAATACAGAAACCTCAGCAAATACAGAAGTATCTGCAACAGACAGCAGAGGTAAAAAGATCACTCTTCCTCATGAAGCGATGCGCGTTGTTGTTTTATACAATGCATTGGTGGATGATGTTTATATGCTTCAGGCAGGCGAAAAAATTGTAGGAATACCCCAACAGATCTACGAAATGGAAGATACTTACAGCTTCCTTTCCAAGCTTGATGACCGTATTAAAAATAAAAGCATTGCCACACCTACTTTTGGTGGCCAATCCAGTAATGCAGAAAGTATTGTAGGATTGAAGCCTGATTTGGTGCTCACCTTCAATACAGATGAGGATAATATCAATCAAATTGAAAACCTTGGAATTCCGGTATTTACTTTTTCTTCTTTAAATGATGAAAAGATTCTTGATGAATTAAAAAATGTTGGGAAACTGCTTGGAAAACAGAAACGAGCTGAGGAAATTACAGGATATGTTGCTGATGAAGTAAAAAAAATGAGAGCATCGCAAGCCACTTCTCCTAAAAAGATCTACTATGCATGGTCAAAAGGACGTATCATGTCTACTTCAGGAAAAGGAAGCCTGATTGATATGGCCATTACCCTTTCCGGAGCTCAGAATGCCTGTCCTGTTCCGGTAGAAGCCCCCAATATCAGTGCTGAAACCATGTATAAGTGGAATCCTGATCTTATCATTCTGTGGAATTCAAAGTTATCGGATGTTTACAGCCTTAAGGAATTGGAAGCACTTCCTGCCGTTAAAAATAAGCAGGTATTTGTAATGTCTCCATCGTTTCCGTACGACCCGCATACGGTGAAGTTCATGTTGTTTGCCAAACAGCTTCGCCATTGGTGTATGCCTGAATATACACAGGAACAGCTGGATCAGGATGTAAAAAAAGCTTTCGAGATAATCTATGGCAAAAAAGGATTGATCTGATGATAAAAAGCATTAAAACATCTTCCTTACTCATCCTGCTTCCTATACTTTTGGTGTTTGTTTCACTGGTTATAGGTTCCAGCCAGAATATTGGAATGGGAGAACTGTTTCATCATATCGCCCTGGAGTTTGGGATTTCCAAAGATGAAGCCGTTTTGCAGGGAAGTCTGCATACGATTTTATGGCAGGTTCGTCTACCGCGCATCATCCTTACTTTTCTCGTAGGTGCTTCTCTGGCTTCTTCCGGAGGAGTTTTGCAGGCTGTTTTCAGAAATCCTATCGTTGACCCATTTACATTGGGAATTTCATCTGGTTCCGCATTTGGAGCTGCATTAGCCATGTTATTTCCCATAATGGCGGTTAATATTTCTGCTTTTATCTTCGGAGTTGTGGCAGTGGTTATCACTTATCTGGTTTCGTATGCCGGGGCCAAAACATCCATTGTCAGTATGGTTCTAGCCGGAATGATCGTATCGGGAGTATTTACAGCATTTCTTACCGTCTTACAATATCTGAGTGATCCTTATAAATTACAGGCTATTGTACAATGGACCATGGGGAATCTGCATACTGCTTCATGGCAGAAAGTTCATACTGCTGTATTCCCAATTCTTATTGGTTTAACCATAATTGTTGTACTTCGATGGAAACTCAACCTTTTAGCCTTGGGAGATCATGAAGCCATGGCTGTTGGAGTCAATCCTACAGTTCTGAAACTGATTCTGATGGCAGTAGCCACGATGATTACAGCATCATCTGTTGCCGCTGTTGGAGTCATCAGCCTGTTCGGATTAATCGTTCCTCATATCAGCAGAATGATTTTTGGCCCGAACAACAGCATTACCGTTTGGGCTAATATTAGTATTGGTGGTGCATTTTTATTATTGATCGATGATTTCTCACGTACTGTAATGCCTTTTGAAATTCCGATCGGAGTATTTACCATGATTATCGGAGCGCCTATTTTCATCTATTTAATGCGTAAAAATGTAATAAACTGGAACTCATGAACACTATGATTAGTATAGAACAGCTTTCTTTTGATTATGGAAAAGATCAGGTGCTGAATAATGTTAATGCAAAATTTGCAAAAGGAAAACTGTCGGTTATTTTAGGAAGAAACGGAAGTGGTAAATCTACTTTGTTTAAGATTATTGCCGGGTTAGAAAAAAATTACAAAGGAAGCGTATGGATTGCCGATAAGGAACGCCGAAAAATAAAAATAGGGACATCTACTCCAGTTCGCATAGGGTTTTTAACCCAATTTCATCAGACTACATTTCCATTTAAAGTGTTTGATGTGGTCTTAACAGGTAGAGCTTCTTTTTCCAGGTTTTCACCCAAACAATCGGACCATCAGGAAGTAGAAGCCATTCTTCAAAAATTTAATTTAACCCACTTAAAAGATAAACCTTATACTTCTCTTTCCGGCGGCGAGCGCCAATTGGTACTGTTATGCCGGGTATTGGTTCAGAAGCCGGATATTTTGATGCTGGATGAACCTACCAACCATCTGGATCTTCATTATCAGGTAGCTGTATTAGAAGTTATTCGTCAGTTAGTCCGTGAAGGAACTACCGTTTTATGTGTAATGCATGATCCTAATCTTGCTTTTCAGTTTGGCGATGATTTTTTTGTCATGCGCCATCATGAACTGGTAGCTGTTAAGTCATTGGAAACAGATGAATTGAAACGGCTTCTTGAAGAGACATATCAGGTTCCTTTACTTGCCCTGAATAATCAGGGAACTCCCATGTTTGCCCCACAACTAAAATAAAATATATGAAAAATCATGAAGAAATAACGATTTCGTTGGTACAGGATTACCAGGTATTTGAAGTTCTTCCTTATGTCATGGAATTCAGACGTCAATTGTACCCTTTATTAGATCCCTTGATCGTCCCTAAAGATCTTGTCAATTTTGAACAGAATTATTTACTCTCTCCTACCGGAGCTTTTTTACAAGCCCGAACCGCAACCGGAAAACTGATAGGTGTTATTGGTATGATGCCCTATGATTATCGTTTTCCTCATCTGGACATTGATGAAAAAACAACCGTAGAAGTGGCTAGATTATTCGTCAACCCGGAGTACCGAAGAGCAGGAATTGCTACCCAACTGTTTCAGGAACTGATTAAAACTGCACAACAGAAAAATATAAAACGATTATACCTGCATACCCATCCTTTTCTGCAGGGAGCGTATGATTATTGGCTCAAACAGGATTTTAAACTTCTAAAATCATGTTATGAAGGTACCTACCCAACTCTTCACATGGAATTAATGATTACCGCAGAATAATAAATACTACAACAGCGTAGAAAGATACAATGAAGCACATCACTAAAAAAGTATTATACATCAATGGTATAATGCTCTTACTTCCTTTTGCCCTATCGGCACAGGAAACCCATCCTATTTTTGGAAAAATCCTGAATCAGGGAGGGAAAATAATTTCTAATGCCACGGTTTCCATCAACCAGGGAACCATGACCACAACGAGTAAAGACGGTAAATTTCAGTTTGAAACTCCGGTTCAATATCCCGCTCAATTAATGATTGATGCCCAAGGGTATTCCGGATCCAATATCACATTAGATTCCCTTTCTTATGATGATAAAAACGGAATTACCATTCGCCTGGTAGAAAATCAAACGGCTCTTCAGGAGGTTTTAATTACTGCCAGAAGAAACAATTCTTACCTTACCAATAATTTGGAATTGGGTGGAAAATTTTCGGGGAATTTAAAAGACCTTCCACAATCCGTTTCTATTGTCAGCAGTGAGTTTATGGAAGACAAACAAGCCTATACTACCCGCGATGTGGCTCAGGATTTGGCCGGGGTAACCACAGCCTCTTCTTATGATGATCTTATCATTCGTGGTTTTAAAAGCGGCTACGAAACCGGAATCCGACTTGTGAATGGACTCCGATCAGGATATAGTTACGGAAACAGTTACTATCGTTCTCCCTTAACTATCAATCTGGAAAGTGTTTCTGTTTTAAAAGGCCCTGGCGCCTCATTATTCGGAGATGTGACTCCCGGAGGAACGATTAATATGGTGACTAAAAAGCCGTTGGATAAGCAAAAAGGTTCTATCAATTTCTCCGTTGGGAGTTTTCAGACTATCCGTACCAGCATTGATTTGACAGGGCCATTGGATAAAGAAAAGAAAATCCTGTACCGTCTGAATGCAGGGTATGAAGACAGCAAAACCTTTCGAAATGTCAATCAGCAGAAAAACTTTATGATTGCTCCTTCCTTTACTTTTAAACCATTTGACGGAACTCAGGTAGATATTGATCTGGTATATGACCAGTTTCATGGATATCTTGACCGCGGAATGGGTTTGAGAAACAATGATTTTTATGCCCTGGACCGTTCCTTTACTTTAAGTCAGCCATCGGATTTTTATAATACCAAAACGTTGTCATTCAGTGCAAGACTAAGCCAGCGTCTTACGCACAACCTCTCATTGAATGCAAGCTATATGAAGTCTATCTATCAGGAAGATGTGAATGAGCACCGTACCCTGAACAGCTATGCGGACGCTCCCAATAATACGATCATGAATATGCGTTTTTTTGACCGTCATGGAAAAGATTATACGGATAACTCTGTAGTGTATCTGAAATGGGATCTTACCGGTCATAAAATCGAAAATCATATCGTAACAGGAGTAGATTATGCCCAATATGAAGGAGACAGCAATAATCAGCAAAGAGAGGCAAGGCAACAAAGAATAGATGGAAAAATAGTTCCTCTGACATTTGATCTTAATAATCCGACTTATACCACTCATGATCTGAGTAATTACGTATGGTTATCTCAGGGAAATTATCCCTTTTTAAGTCCTTATAAAACAACCGGAATCTATGTACAGGATCAGATTTCATTTGCAGACAGATTAAAACTTATTGTCGGACTGCGTCATGAGCATTATTATTCTGAAACTGTAAGTGGTAAAGACCGTTTTAGTGCTACTCAAAATGCTTGGTTGCCTCGTATTGGATTAACATACCAGATCAATGATCAGATCAATTATTTTGCAAGTTATTCACAGGGATTTGCTCCTGTTGGGGCCAACTTTATCCAGAACTATCAGGATTATGGTGCTGATAAACCATTCACCGCTGAACATAGCTTCCAGGTGGAAACAGGTCTTAAAACCGGATTTTTTAAGAACCAATTACAAATGGACTTATCTCTTTTCCAGATTGAGCGCAAAAATATGCTGATTGCAACAGGTGAAATCAGTACAACAGGATTTCCTGTCTACAGACAATCAGGAGAAGCCATATCTAAAGGAGTGGAATTGGATATCCGTGGACAGCTGACAAAGGAGTTTCAGATCATGGCGAATTATACTTATAATGATACAGAAGTAAAATCTTCCTCCATTGCCTCTGAAGTAGGACAAGCCTTGCCGGGAGCTCCTAAAAACATGGCCAGCATGTGGTTGAAATATGTTTTCTCAACCTCTGCCTTAAAAGGGCTTGGTTTCGGAGCCGGGGTGTATTATGTAGACACCAGACGTATGGATAACAGCATTGGAAAAGACAGCAATGGAACTGCCCTTTGGGGAGAATGGCCGTCTTACACCACTGTAAATGCAGCCGTATATTATCATATCGGAAAAATGAAAATGGCAGTGAATGTCAACAATATTTTCGATACATATTATTTCCTTGGCGGGTTTGATTATACACGAGCCTTTCCGGGAGCTCCAAGAAATGTAATGGTTTCTGTGGGGTATTCTTTTTAAACTTATTTTTAATCTTGATAAAGCCTGGGCTGTTTTTTACAGTCCGGGCTTTTTATTGTGCGGTATATCGCAAGGATTTCACGTTTTATACATTGAATCGGAAAGATATTCTCACGCAGATTTTGCTGATTACGAAGATGATTGAGTGAGGTTACTTTTAATAGCCACGAATGCACGAATAAATTAATTTAAAATTCTTAAAACCTATGTATCTATGTAGTTTTATGAATGTCCAATTATTTCCAGCCTCCGCCTAAAGCTGCGTAAAGATTAACCACTGCCTGAAGCTGTTGCAACTTATCTGTAACAGCATTTTGTCTTGCACTTAAAAGGCTTTGCTCTGAAGTAAGAACATCTGTATAATTGGTTGCACTTGTATATTTCAATAATTCTTTTGTAAAATATACTGCCTTTTCAAGGTTGGCAATCTGCTCCTTTCTGGAGATTGCTTTTTCATCCACCATCTGATACTGATAAAGAGCATTCGAAACTTCCTGCCCTGCTGTTAATAACACTTTCCTGTAATTGTATTCTGAAGCTTCATAATTAGCCTGAGCAACTTTTAATTTCTGTTTATTCAGTCCGTTATTAAAAATAGGCTGAGTTAATCCACCTACAATATTGGCAAAGAAAGCACCGGCATTGAAAAATGATTTTAGCTGTGTCGCATATAACCCGGACTGTCCTGTTATGGTCAATGCAGGATAAAAAGCTGTTCTTGCCACATTAACCTGTTCGAAATTGCTTCTCAACTGCAGCTCAGCCTCCTTCACATCAGGTCTGTTAGCCAATAATTGAGCAGGAACTCCAATTGAGAGTTCACTATAAACCTGTTCACTAAACAATGAATCTCTCTTTATAGGTCCGGGTGTTCTTCCCAGTAGTAAACAAAGTGTATTTTCTGCCTGACGAATATTATTTTTAATATCAGGTACTGTAGATTTTACCGCATAATAATTAGCTGCACTTTGTACTACAGCCGCTCCTGTTACTACATTACTGTTTTTCAGAATCTTCATTGTTTCCGTGTCTTTGGAATATACCTCCAGAGACTGTTGTACAATGTTCAACTGTTCATCATAAGCCAGCAACTGATAATATGTGGCTGCTATGTTAGCTACAAGCTGTGTCTGCACTGCCTGCCGGTAAGCTTCACTGCCAAGATAAGCAGCATACATAGATCTTTTTGTACTTCTCAACTTACCCCAAACATCTACCTGCCAGGATGAAAGCGCATATAGCTGATACACCTGGGAAGCAGAAGCCTGAGCACTGGCCGGATCATAAGCTCCGGCAGAAGCATTCCCTGACAAAGATGGCAAAAATGCCTGTTTACTTTGTACAAAATTCGCTTCTGCCGCTTTAAGATTAGCAGCTGCTGTTTTCAGATCCAGATTATTAGAAATCCCCTCAGCAATAAGCTCTTGCAACAAAGGATCTTTAAAAATTTCTTTCCATGACAGTGTTGCCATATTGTTGCTGGAATCTGTTACTGCATCTCCGTATAGACCATCCGGAACAACCTGATTGTTAGCATATGGCTTAGTAACATCACAACTAAAAAGCGTCACTGATAAAAATGCAGCCTGCACAAAAAGGTTATATTGTTTTGACCAATGTATCATACTTTACGATAGATTATTTTTATTTTCAACAATCAGCTCATCGTTTTCATCATACTTATTCGTTCCTGCTTTCTCCTGCAATCCCTGGAAAATCACATACAATCCGGGAATTACAAATATTCCCAACAAGGTTCCGAACAGCATTCCGCCAATGGAACCTATTCCTATGGACTTGTTTCCATTGGCTCCCACTCCTGTTGAAAACATCAAAGGCATTAATCCAAAAATAAAAGCCAGTGAAGTCATTAAAATAGGCCGGATTCTTATTTTTGCTCCTGCCAGCGCACTATCAAACAAACTCATTCCTTCATGTCTTTTTTCCAGTGAAAGTTCTACCATTAAAATGGCATTTTTAGCCAAAAGCCCGATCAACATAATCATACTGATCTGCACATAAATATTATTATCAATTCCAAATAATTTGGCAAATACAAAAATTCCGCTTAATCCTACAGGTAAAGAAAGAATAACAGCCAACGGCAGAATATAACTTTCATATAGCGCACTTAAAAGAAGGTAAACAAAGCAAAGGCTTAACAGAAATATAACAACGGCCTGTGATCCTGAACTTTGCTCTTCCTTACTAATTCCACTGTATTCAAAACTATACCCCGGAGGGAGACTTTGCTCAGCCACCTGATTGATGGCTTCCATAGCCTGCCCAGTGCTGTAGCCGTTATTGGGTGAACCACTCACGGAAATGGCATTATACATATTAAACCTTGATACAGAAGAAGGTCCATATACTTTTTTCATGGTGATGTACTCAGAAATAGGGCTCATCGTTCCGCTTTTCGTTCTTATTTTGATATTGTTCATCTGTTCAACGGTTCCTCTATAAGGATTATCCGCCTGAAGAATGATCTGATACTGTTGCCCGAATTCGGTGAAATTGCTGATATAGGAACTTCCGTAGTATACATTCATAAGATTCAGAATGTCTGATGGCTGTATTCCATTATCTTCACATTTGGCTACATTCACATCCACTTCATACTGCGGAAAATTCGGATTAAATGCTGTAGCAGCATATTGAATTTCACTTCTTTTATTAAGTTCTGCCAGAAATTTTTGAGCCACTCCAAAAAAATCATTGATGCTATGTCCACCACGGTCTTCAATCTGGAAAGTAAATCCACCACTTGTTCCAAAACCACTTATCGTAGGCTGCTGCATAAAATTGATGGAAGCTCCCTGTATATGTTTTGTTTTCTCAGTCAACTGCTGTATGACATCTTTATCCGTAACTCCAGGACGTTCACTCCAGGGTGTAAGCCTTAGAATCAGCATTCCATAAGAACTACCGCTTCCGCCCAGCTGATTTTGTCCTAAAGTAGTCATCGATGCCTGGATCTGAGGAATGGTATGAGCAATACGGTCTATCTGACTATTAATTCCCTGCACTCGTTCTTTAGTAGCAGCTGCCGGAAGGGTAACATTCACAAACACAGTTCCCATATCCTCCGAAGGAACAAAACTGGAAGCGACACTTTTAATCGTAAAGTAAAAAAGACCTCCAAAACATATCACGAGTCCAATAGTCAGCCATTTTCTTCTGATCAGAAAACCGACCGCTTTCATGTACTTATTGATCAGCTTATCATAATTTGAATTAAAACCAGTCTTAGCTTTTTGTAGGAAGCTTTTCTTTTCTTCTTTTTCATTGTGTTTGGGTGGACGAAGAAACATAGCCGCCAAAGCAGGACTTAAAGTAAGTGCATTTACGGCTGAAATCATAATCGCTACTGCCAGGGTAATTCCAAATTGTTTATAGAAAACCCCTGCCGATCCTCCAAGGAAAGTTACTGGTAAAAATACGGATGCCATCACCAAGGTAATGGAAACAATAGCCGGAGCAATTTCTCCCATAGCATCAATTGCCGCTTTACGTGGAGAAGTATAGCCATGCTCAAGTTTACTATGAACCGCTTCTACAACTACCACAGCATCGTCCACCACAATCCCAATTGCCAAAACAAGGGCAAACAGAGTAAGTAGATTAAGACTATATCCGAATAAATACAGAAAAAAGAATGTTCCTATAATAGATACCGGAACCGATACACCATGGATAATTGTAGAGCGTACATCCTGTAAAAAAATAAGAATCACAAGAAATACCAATAAAAAACATTCTACCAGCGTATGCAGTACCTTGGAAATACTTTCACTAAGGAAATTATTAATATTTACAAGTTCTATTGTTTTGATTCCTGACGGAAAACTCTTAGCGGCATCTGCCATTACCTTCTGAGCCCCTATAATAACCTCCTGTGCATTGGAGCCCGGAGTCTGGCTGATAGCAATAGCAACAGCAGGTTTACCATTAATGGCAGTAGCACTGGTATAAGTTTGTGTACCCAAATCAATACGTGCAATATCTTTCAGATAAAGATACTGTCCGTTTCCTATAGATTTAACGATAACATTCTGAAACTGTTCTAAAGAAGACAAAGTCCCTGAATAGGTAATATCATATTGAAATGCCTGCGCCAGGTTGTCTCCTATCTTACCCGGTGCAGCATTAAAGTTCTGAGCATTCAAGGCAGTTGTTACATCAGAAGGAACCAATCCGTAAGCGGCCATCTTATCCGGCTGTAACCAGATCCGCATAGCATACGTCATGGCTCCACCAAAAACATTGGCTCCTGCTACACTATTGGCTCTCTGTAATTGGGGAACGAGGTTAATTGCCGCATAATTCTGCAGAAATTTCTGATCGTATTGTGCCCTTTCACTGAACAGCCCTAATATCAACACATTACTGCTCTGTTGTTTTCTAACCGTAACTCCAGCCTGTGTTACTGCCTGAGGCAATTTGGAAAGAATGGTACTGATCCTGTTCTGCACATCCACCGCAGCCTGGTTAGGATCCACCCCTACCGCAAAATAAACGCTGATGCTGGCAGAACCTGTGTTACTGGCAGAAGAAGTCATATAGGTCATTCCCTCTACCCCATTAATCTGCTGTTCAAGTGGAAAAACCACACTATTAATAAGTGTAGTAGTATTGGCTCCGGGGTAAGATGCCGAAACCTGGATGGTAGGAGGTGCAATATTGGGATATTGAGCTACCGGTAAACCACTGATCCCTAAAACCCCTAATACAACGATGATTACAGAAATCACCGTACTGAGTACCGGTCTTCGTATAAATAATTTCAGCATGGCAATCAGTTTGATTTGAGTTTCATAGTACGGTAGATTTCAGCGGCATTGGCAGGTGTAGGTTTAATTACTGTACTATCACTGATATTAAGCCCGTTAAGAACAAGCTTATCTCCTGCTTTTACCCCACTGTTAATCACAACAAAATTACCATCATCTGTAGGTGAAGTAGTTACAGCTTCACTCATGACCCTATTCCCACTCATTACTTTATAAACAAAAGATTTATCCTGCATCTGATACACTGCAGTCTGTGGAATCAATAAAGCATTATCCAAATTAACAGGTATCCTGATCGTAGCACTCGCTCCATTCTGAATAATTCCCAGTTTATTATTAAATATCACTTTAAAAGTAGCGGTTCCGGTACTGCTATCGATTCCGCCACTGGCTGTTTCCATCTTTCCTTTTTCCGGATATATCGTTCCATCTGCCAACACTAAGGTAATAAGCGGCATATTATTGAGCTTTTCTGCTGTGGTACTGCCTTTCATGCTATTCATAAAACTCAGCAGCTGCTTTTCACTTAATGAAAAATAAGCAAATATGTTTGAGGTGTTGGAAAGTGTGGTCAGTGGATCTGCTGTAGTACTGCTTACCAAAGCTCCAATTTTATAAGGAATCAGACCAATTGTTCCACTTTGGGGACTTCTGATGTAGGTATATCCCTGATTGGTTTGAGCATTGGCAAGAGTAGCCTTTGCCTGCGAGAGCCCAGCTTCTTGGGATTGCAGAGTATACTGTGCCGAACTCAGTTCATACTTACTTACAATTTCCTGCTGTACCAGAGGTTTGGCCTTTTCTACGTTCATCCTTGCAGCATTCACATTGGCTTCAGCAATTTTTATAGCAGCCTTTGCAGTAATAATATCCTGCTCATACTGAGGGTTTTTAATTCGAAACAATAATTGCCCCTTGGTGACGGAAGCTCCTTCCGGAACATAAATATCCTGAAGATATCCGGACACCATAGGTTTGATCTCCACGACATTCTGTCCCTGTATAGATGTTGGAAAATCATTATAAACAGTAACTTCTCCAGGGGTTAAAGTCAATACCTGATAACTTTGTATCTCCGGGGTTTTCTGGAGTTTCTTTTTACTACAAGACAACAGTATAACCAGAATAAAAAGGATATAGCAGCTTTTTTTCATATTGATGTAATTGGCTAAAACGGGAATAAGAGGGACATTCCTGTTTTATTTCATATATATAAAAATAAGATTTTAACAGGTTATTTCTTAAAGAAAATTTTAAATTTTAATTAAAAAACACATATATCTAATAAAATAATATTGATAAAACAACTACCAACTCTTATCAATACAATATACTTTTATAATAACTCTTCTTTTCAACATTAAAAAAACTATTCTTCAAATAGTTTATCAGAGATTAGGACTATTTTTGTAATTTAATTCATTAAAAATCAAGATATGGATAATGATTTCCAGTTTCATTTCATTGAGCCAGATCTAAGCATCGTAGATTTTGTAGAAAATCTGGGAACATTCCATAACCAGTCGGATGAAGCAAAAGAAGTCGTTATCATTCCGGATGGAAGGGTTGATTTATTTTTTATGCAATCGCCTTCAGAGCCCTTTCACGTTGCTCTCATCGGATTGGAAACTTATCCTGAACAAAGACAGATCCAGCCACATACCCAGGCTTTTGTAGTGAGTTTTAGACCTATCGCTGTGGAATATATTTTAAATACAACCATTGCTGACGTATTAAATACAGCAAAAGAACTTCCTAATGATTTCTGGGGCTTTAAAGCTGATGACTTACAGGATTTTGAACTTTGCTGCACCAAAGCCATACAAAAAATACAGGAGCTGATTCCTCAAAAAACGGACGAGAGAAAACATAAACTTTTTGAGCTGATCTATACATCAAAAGGCGAAATGAGTGTGAATGAACTTTCTGAAAAAGTGGGTTGGAGCAGCAGACAGATCAATCGTTATTTTACGAAACAACTGGGATTATCCCTAAAGGCCTATTCTACGATTTTACGTTTCAGAGCTTCTTTGGAACATATTGCACAAGGTCAATTATTTCCGGAACTTAATTATGCGGATCAAAATCATTTTATTAAAGAAGTCAAAAAATTTTCAGGTGTGGCTCCGAAAGAATTATCAAAAAATAAAAACGACCGATTTATACTATTATCCGTGCTGAAAGGACTGTAATTTTGTCCTGTAAAATTCAAATACAATGCTGATAGACAATATATCAATAGCTATCGTTGGTGGTGGTCCTGCAGGACTTACACTGGCCAGACTTTTACAGCTGAAAAATGCCAATGTAAAAGTATATGAAAGAGATTTTAATAAAGAAGCCCGTGTACAGGGTTCGCCACTTGATATGCACGAAGATTCGGGGTTGGCGGCCTTACGTAAAGCTGAGCTGTTAGAAGAATTTAAAAACACATACCGTCCGGGTGCCGATAAAATGCTTATTGTGAATGAACAGGCAGAAATCCTTTTCAGTGATCATGATACCAAGCCGGAAGAGGATTTCGGAGCTGAGCATTTCCGTCCCGAAATAGACCGTGGTCCATTGAGAAATATGCTGCTGGAATCTCTTCAGCCGAACACCGTAGTATGGGACAGTCATTTTATATCAATGGAACCTAAAAATGAAGGGTGGCTGCTTCATTTTAAAAACGGAACCTCTGCCTATGCTGATCTGGTGATTGCAGCGGACGGAGCTCATTCCAAAATCCGGCCTTATCTCACCAATAACAAACCTGTTTATTCAGGAGTGATTATGCTGGAAGGAATTATTTCGAAAGAGCATGCCCCTCGCATCAATGCATTGATTAACGGTGGAAAAATAATGGCTTTTGGGAACTCCAAAAATATATTGATGGGTCAGAAAGGGAACGGTGATCTCGGTTTTTACGCAAGCTTTAAAGCTGATGAAAACTGGGCAGCTATTACCGGGCTGAATCTCTCCGATAATACTGCGGTTCTTCAATGGTTTAAGACAGAATATCCGGAATGGAATGCAATATGGTATGAACTATTTGAAAAAGCTACTGTTCCTTTCATTCCCCGTCCTATTTACTTCATGCCTTTGGATCAGTCTTGGGAAACAAAATCCAATATAACCTTAATGGGTGATGCCGCTCATGTTATGCCTCCCTTTGCAGGAGAAGGCGCCAACATGGCAATGCTTGATGCTCTGGAACTGAGTGAACATCTAACAGATCACCACTATACTACTTTGCAGGAAGCTATTTTCCATTATGAAACCAATATGCGTAACCGAGCTGCCGCTGCAACAAAGGAATCTCTTGAAAACGGAGAGCGGATGCATTCTGAAACATCATTAGCAACCATGTTGGAGTTCTTTAACGGACATATTCCTGCTTCTTGATTCTATTATTTCATTTATAGTAATGAAAAAGGCTGCTTCATTTGAAACAGCCATTTTTCCCTCTAAAAAATAAATATTTTCTCTCTCCTTAAGATCCTGATTTCGGAGATTCATCTGTGTTTTTTGGATTCATATATTGGTGTTTATTTTTTAGTATTCATTATGATTGTCATGTTCACAGAGTAAAGAAATGATTTAAGAATTTTATAAAAAATTTGTACCTCTACACTGTAAATGTTATTCACGTTCTTCCCTCATCAATTGAGATGAAATAATCTCTTATCTAACTTACCTACAAATCTATATTTTAAATCTAAAAAAGTAAAAAATTAACCTACTACACAAATACATCACCAAAACAAAATATTAAAAATCAATAAATTAAATACACCCAGAAAAAAGAAGTCTATTGCTTAAAATCAGAATATGCAGAAAAAAAGTGTAAAAAATACATATAAAACATTTCTTAAATACTCTCAATATAGGGTCTATATAAGACTACATGTTGCTGATGGTATTCAAATTCACAAATATTAGCGATAAAATACAAAACATTAATTATCAACGCATTAAATTCAAAATAATTAACTGTAGTATTCATGTAGTAGACCTATTTTTTATTATTTAACGAAATTTATTCAAATTTGAATCAAGAGACCACAAAGAAACCTGAGTGGCGAAAAAAAATATTTCGAATACTGTCTGATATGATGAATCAGGCAGTTTTTTATGCATTAACATGATCAAAAAAGGTAAGTATTAAGTACTGATGATAATATTGAATCTTTTCCGGATTTTATATTTTTCGCCAAATTGTAGGACACTGAATAAAAATATAATTACCTCGTAAGAAATAGCTTAAACAGAACATAGAACTCCACCTCAAAATCTTCAAGGTCAGGATAAATACTTTCTTACTACTGAAATACCTTATAAATAAGGGAACATTTAGCGATCATTTGATATTATCAAAGAAAACATAAATATCTGTTTCTGTAGGGATATTCATTTTTTTTCGGATTCTGTATTTCTTCTGCTGAATAGTTCTATGCTGAACAAGGGTATAATTCGCAATTTCTTTAGAACTGAAATGCAGTTTCAACATAGCACAAAAAATCAATTCTGAGTTTTCAAGGTTGGGATTAATAGCTAAAAGCTGATCTATATATCCCGGATAAACTTCTTTAAAACAAGAAAGAAACTCAGGATCATTCCTCTTGGCCATCTCCATAATTTCCTCCTGTCTGTTATCATTAATCCTGATCTTCAGATTTTCAGCCTCTGATTTCAGATCCGCTTTTCTTTTTCTTAATGTATTGATGATTCTCCATGCATACATAGCCAACAACGAGAGTCCGGCAAAAGACAGAAAAACAACCCACTGCATCTTACTTCTATGATTTTCAGTATCATTTTTGTCCTCTGAAATAAAAGATTTCATATCGTGGTTAATGCTAGCTAGCAAAGCTGTATTGGTCTTATTTTTAGCCTCTGTATAGGCTTTCAGATAAAAATAAGCTTTTTCTTGATCTCCTGTAGATGCATATAAAGACCTAAGATCATTGTAAATATATTTGGTATACTGTGCAAAAATGCGCCGGGTCTTCTTATCGATTTCCAAAGCCTTCAAAAATTCTTTTTCTGCCTTATCATATTCACCATAAGCAACATAATACTCACCCATAACCGTGTGAATATTAAGCGCTATAGCATCATCTTTTTTGTTCATACTCATGGTATGATAAGCTCTTGTTATGTACTTATAAGCCGAGTCTTTATTCTTATGATTGTAAACATAATCACTTATTACACAATCTGCAATTCCGGTGTTATCCAGCATTCTTGCTTTATGAAAATATTCCAAAGCTTCTTTAGGCTTCTTTTTTTGTATATAATAGTCTCCCTGCTGTAGATAAATATAATAAAGAACCGTCTTTTTTAATTCAGACTTTTTGCTTTTTTCAATATTACTTAATGCCTCATTATTGTACTCAAATGCTTTATCTACTCTTCTCAGTTCTGCATTGAATCTGCTATAAATATTATAAAACATAGCCTTGTGTAAAGGATTGTCTGAGTCTTTCAAAATTTCTTTAGCACTATTAAAAAGAATATTGGATTTCCGGTAATTCTCCAGCGACATATTAACTCTGGCTAAGTTAATATAACATAACGCCTTACCGTCTTCATATCCTATTTCCTGTGCTTTTTTGTAGTATTTTTTATTGAGGTTAACCAAGGAGTCATATTCACCCGCAAGCCGAAATTCTTCATTCTGCTTCATCAGGGGAATATCAAAACTCTTTTCATATTTACTGGAATCAGGGCTACAGGAAATGAAAAGAAGCAAAAACATAAAAAGAAGAGCGCGTATCATAATGCTTTTTCCCTTTAACTGAATTTTTGTATAAAGTAAGATTTAAAACGGAGCTTCCCGAATTTACAATATTACATTTTCTTTAAATCATCTTTCAATATAAACTCATCATGATTCTTTAATTACCTATTTTATCGAAAAAATCATAAATATCCTCTTCTCCCGGAATATTCAGTCTTTTCCTAATCCTGTATTTTTTTTGTTGAACAGATCTGTGTTGAACAAAGGTATAATCTGCAATTTCTTTAGATGAAAAATGAAGTTTCAGCATGGCACAAAATGACAGTTCAGAATTCTCAAGATCTGGATTGATCTTTAAAAGGGTGTTTATAAAATCCGGATACAGTTCTTTAAACTTCATCAGAAATGAGGAATCATTTCTTCTGGCAAGCTCATTAACATCTTCCAGCATTTTTATTTTAACATGGTTTTTCAATTCCTCGGTTTCTTCCTTTAAAGCTTTCTTTTTTAATTTCTGTGACTGAATAGTTTTCTGAACAAATATTCCTGAGACTGTAAGTATCGTGATGGATAAGGCAATGGCTAAAGGTAAATCACTTCTATGCCAGTCGGTTTCTGGCTTCATTTCCGAGATGAAGCTTTCTGTTGCTTTATTCATGGTATTTAATCGGGCTACATCCAGACGTCCCTCCTCTTCCATATACTTTTTAAGGTAATAATAAGCTTTACCGCCATCATCTTTCTTTTTATAAAGTTCTGCGAGAGATTTGTACACATTATTGATATGCGAAGAATAAGTACGTCGTGTTTTTATATTAATTTCCAGTGCTTTTTTAAGCGCTTTTTCTGCCTGGTCATTATTATTAATTTCATTATAATAATATCCCATGGTATAGTATACCCAGAGAGATTCTGCATCGCTTGTTTTTTGACTGAACATTTTTTCTTCTGACCTTATAATATAAACTCCCGCAGAATCCGGCTGATGTCTGAACAGATAATACTGAGCTACCATACAGTTGCTATATGCTGAGTTTTCTAATTCATTCCCTTTCAGAAAAGATTTCAGTGATGTTCCATACCAGCCTTTCCATGCATATTGAATCCCTTTATTGATGAATAGTCTGGAAAAAAGCTTTTTTTTAAGCTCAGAATCCTTTGCTTCTTTCAGGTATAAGAATGCTTTGTTATTACATGCTATAGCTTTATCATATAATTTAAGATGAGAATAATATTGGCTATAATCATCATAAAATGCAGCTTTATGGAAACTATTGGGGGAATTTTCCAGGTCTTTTTTCGCTTTATTAAAAAAAAACAGTGCATTTTCATAGTTTCCTGCAGATACATTTACCTCTGCCATATTAAGGTAACAAAGGCCTATTCCTTCTTTATACCCCATTTTGGTGGCCTTTTTCAAATATTCAATATTGAGTTCAATAAGTGCTTCATATTCTCCAGAAAGCTGCAGATCTGAACTTTTATTGATCAAAGCCACATCAAAGGCTTCCTTCTCTTTATCCTGCGGATCTGTACTACAGGAAACCATATACAACAGCAGACTTATGCTTATAACACAAATCATCATCTTTCGTAAGATTATTGTATATGTTTTATTTTTTTTAATAACGATCGATTTTTAATTTCTCTCTTTCTGCCCACTTCAATTCCCATATTTACCCATCACTTAATGGATTCATAAAACGATCTTCAAATTGATATTTTTACCAATCCATTTTATAAATATACATAATTTATATCATCAATTTTCATATAAAATCATAATCTCCTACAGATCCTAAGGTGAAAAATAATACCGATTTATTTCTTACTATAAGACAGGTTAAAACGAAATATTTTACACTTTAATTCCACTTAAATGATGAATTTTATTCCATTTTTATTTAAAACCAATATAATCTCACTCTAATCAATTTATGCAGTTAAAGAAAATTAACTCTACCTTTATCATCCAAAAAATTAATCATGAATATAATATATCGAAAACTTTTATCCCATGAGAGCACCCTATACCGAAACATCCGGCTGGAAAGCCTAGAACAGTTCCCCGACTCTTTTGAAACCAGTTATCAGGAAGCGCTGAATACAAAGAAACTCAGAATGGAAATTGATATTGAAAATCAAACTCCTGAAAAGTTTGTCTTTGGAGCTTTTGCAGATCATACCCTTATTGGCCTTTGTACTTTTGTTAAAAATGAAGACAATTCCGGAAATATCTACCAGATGTATGTAAAAAAGGGGTTTCAGGGAAAAAGCATAGGTTCCGGCTTAGTACAATCAGTTATTCAGGAAGCCAAAAAGAAATTTACCATCACTGAAATAGCCTTAGAAGTCGCTCCTAAAAATCACTCTGCTTACCAGCTATACAAAAAGAATGGGTTTAAAGAAATTAATGATAAAAATGATACGAACACTTCTCATATTATTGTCATGAAATACATTGTATAAAACAAAAAAGAACTACAAAAATGTAGTTCTTTTTATTGGTGACCCGGCTGGGATTCGAACCCAGGACCCATACATTAAAAGTGTATTGCTCTACCAGCTGAGCTACCGAGTCGGCCCCTTACTTTTTCAAGTAAATCCCTTTATTTAAGGGACTGCAAAGATAGAAAAATATCCTTTGAATCCAAGTCTTCTAAAGCTTTTTTATCTAAAATTTCGCTATTCTCCATTAGAAGGACCAATACTGTTTGTACTGTCTTAAATAAAGCCTACCATACAAGAGACTGATAAATAAATGTTTATCAATAAAATGCGACATGAAAATTTTTCATGTCGCATTTTAATAATTTTACTGTTTTAACATATTAGGAACATGTTTTTACCATGATTACCAAAGAAGCGGGGCTTTGTCTCCATTTTTATTTTCAGCGTAATAAAGAGAAGGAAGAACCTGAGCAAGATAGGTAAATTCACTATAGCAATGTTCCATCAGTCCGAATCCTACTTCATCCGATAACGGGTTTTCACTGTCTGCTATTAATGCTCCAAGATAAAAATGACTTCTCAATGTACATCCTTGTCCCGTATCTCTGACTACATGGAACATATAACCATCAATAGGATCACCATTGGTATTTATAAGAGTATCTTTACCAAAACCTATTCTAGCATAAACCACCGCACTCACTGCTTTATCAGCATAGGCTTGCTTTAAAATATCAGCATCAAAAATCTCTGCCGGATCGTGGAATTTTATCGTCGCAGGTACAGGTGGAATATCCCCCAAAGATTCTGTAGCATGTATGGTAGCCCCAATATAATTTTCATTTTTGATCCATTTACTGTCCCAACCGCCATGTTCCACATGGTCATGAGGATGCCATAGTTTAAGATCTGCTGTTGTTTCAAAATACTTGAACCACCAATCCAGCATTTTTCCTTTGCAGTTATGCAGAACATTTCTCATTGCAATATGGAGCATTCCGTTCTCGAGTCTCCTGATCCCAGCTTCAAGGGCTATGGGTTTAGGAGATAAAAGTGTATTAATATCCCTGAACATTAATTCTTCAGTTTCCTTTGTTGGTTTCATACTTGATATTTTAATTACATTATCTGAACTTTCAATCGAACAGCCGGGAAGCAGGTTGAAATTATTTTGATTCTTTCACCATGCACTTCTTAACCCTTTGATTGTTGTACAAATTTAACTCAGTAAGATTCTCAGGTTATTGTACTATTTTCTAATCGATCTGTACAATTTGGAAATGTTTTGTCATAAGATTACCTATCTCATGTATAAAGTATAAAGTATAAAGTATAAAATGAATTTAAAAAGATGAAAATCTAACTGCTTTTACAGACAGGCATTACGTTTCTTGAATTCCTCAGGAGTTTGTCCTGTTTGTTTTTTATAAAATCGGGAAAAATAAGCCGGATCATCAAAATGAAGATCAAATGCAATTTCTTTTATTGTGAGCTCTCCGGAAATCAACATCCTATCTGCCTCTACAACTACTCGTTCATGCAGTAGTTGAGTAAGGGTCTTATTCATTTTTTCCTTTAGAATCTGGTTGATTCTTTTTTCGCTCACCCCTATTTTTGAAGCGTAAAATTCTGCCTTCCGTTCAATTTTGTAATGTTCATCCATCAGCATAATGAACTGATAAACTCTTTTCTGATGGATATCCTGGTTTAAAAAATAGTGTTGACTGGCACGGATTAAATTCAGGAGAAAGACTTTCAGTAAGGATTTTAAAACCAAATAACTACCCATTGAATTCTGGTATTCTTTTTCAATCAATATACTGAGGTACTGAAGTATTTCTACAACATCCTCATCCAAATGAAGGCTGGTATACTGCCCATGTATATTGAAAAGATTGAAAACATCCAGTGCAAATTCTTTATTGTCTTCTTCCAGATAGTCCCTTTTGAAAGCAATCACACATCCCTTCTTTCCTTCAAAATTTATTTTTTCAGAACGATATAGAGGAATAAGATATATACAGTGACCATTATTTATCGAATTGCGATCATTTCTAAACCACATCATTTCAAAAAGATGGGTCCGTTGAGAACTCTCCATATAGGTATCCGGGCAGTTTTGGAATTCAAAAAAGGTAAATTTCGATGGATCGATCTGATGAATGAATTTCATATCCGCGTTCAATTTATAATGTTATACAAATATACGGGACTACAAGATTGGAATAAAACAATAAAGAACTACTGAAACAATAGTTCTTTATTATTGATAAAAGATTTAATATCACATTATTTAATCACTGTAGCTTTGAAAGAAAAAGAAGAACCCCCAGCAGAGCCGGCGTCATATACATAAACTGTTATGGTATTTGCAGAAGTTACTTTAGGGGTAAAGATTGGCGGATAATCTCCTGCTGGAATATTACCTGTTGGGGTTACAATAACAGCATCTCCTACCGCAGCTCCATTGACTGTAATTGTAAATGACCCAGCATTACCCGCAGCCGGCATTGTTGCAGTCGCAGTTCCTGTTAACAGTTGTGCCCCGCCACTACTTGGTGCAGCCCAGGTTCCATCACCTCTAAGATAAGTCGAAGAACTTGCAGTACCTGAAGTTGTAGATATCTTGGCGACTGTAACAGAGGCATCTGCAATCTTAGTTGTAGTTATTTTATTAGCTCCAATAGTTAATACTCCGGAAGTATTTATTGTGGCGTCCCCACTCATATTTACAGGAGTTCCCGGTGCAAAAGGTGCAGCTGAATTAGTCAAAATAATTTGTCCGCCGGCTGTTCCATTAGAAAAACCAGCCCCAGTAACTCCTATTAATCCCTGGGCTCCTACAGCTCCTGTTGGACCCGTAATTCCCTGAATACCTTGTATCCCCTGAGTACCTGTAGCACCAGTAGCACCTATTAATCCCTGAGCACCTACAGGTCCTGTTGGGCCGGTAACTCCAATTAATCCCTGGGCTCCTACAGCTCCTGCTGGACCCGTAATTCCCTGAATACCTTGTATCCCCTGAGTACCTGTGGCACCAGTAGCACCTATTAATCCCTGAGCACCTACAGGACCCGTTGGGCCGGTAACTCCCTGAATACCTTGTATCCCCTGAGCACCTGTGGCACCAGTAGCACCTATTAATCCTTGAGCACCTACAGGACCCGTTGGGCCGGTAACTCCCTGAATACCTTGTATTCCCTGAGCACCTGTGGCACCAGTAGCACCTATTAATCCTTGAGCACCTACAGGTCCTGTTGGACCGGTAACTCCCTGAATACCTTGAGGGCCAGGAATAGAACTTCCTGAAGTTTTCGCATATAAAGCATAAGGAACACTTAATAATTGAGATATTCCTGTTATGGTATAATTATTTGCCCCATTAGGATCTGTTTCTATTTTTATAAAGTAAATATCGGATCCCCAATTAATTGTGGAATACGAGCCACTAACCAAGGTACCTGCACCAATTTTTACAGTTACTAAACCATTAATATTGGTAGATTGAGTTTGAGTTTCTGAGTATACTACAGTTCCAGTTGTTGAGCCTTTCAATATAGAAAACTTCATTCCTACATTCTGGTTACTTACCAATTGATTACTTGAATTTCTAATAATAGCCTGGTAGCTCATTGCATCCTGCACTTGCGAGAACATTACAGCAGAAGCTAAAGAGGCTGCTAGAATGGAAAGCTTTTTCATAGGTAATTAGTTTTATAGTTTATTTGTTTTTTATAACCTTAAAAATTTTGATATTTTTTCCCTCTCTTGATATTTTTAATAAATAAACCGAAGCAGGATAAGACGTCATTGTAATTTGAGTTTGTGGTTGAGTGATAGGCTGACTTGTCAGTAATTTACCACTGCTATCAAAAAGCTCATAGCGATATTTATTGTAATCTTTAAATCCTACTTTCAAATTAAGAATATCTGTTGTCGGATTGGGGAAAATATTGAGACTCAAATTGATTTCAGTAATATCAACTCCTAATGTAGGCACAATTTCATAAGACTGCTGAACACCAGCGGCAATACTTCCTGCAGGAGAAGATATTGTTTCATAAAAGTTTTGACCAACAGTAGCTGTGACATTGCCCGTACCACCAGACATATTATTACCACTGGTATTTAAAGTTTCCTGTGCAGAAATCTGAATAGAGAAGCTAATAAGAAATAATGAAAGTGTAAAAAATGTAGTTTTCATATCACATTGATGTATATGTTTATTAATTATTCAAATATATAACTATATTATGACAACTATATTAATATATGATTAAAAATATAAATATACCAATAGTGATATAGCCTATTCTTTACTCATTCTATCATTTATAGTTTCTACATTTTATTTTTAGTTCTTAAAACAGCTATATAAGTTCTTTTAAATAATCTCTATTTTGCCTTACAGAAGGACAGTCTGGTCTTGAAAGAGCTGCTTTTTCATTGTATTCATTAGCTTTTTTATATTCTCCTAAAAAAGATAAACAGACACAAGCTTCAACATTAGGAATATATCCAAAGTAATCAGAAAATACAAAACCTACTGAATGAGATATTGGTAATCTTGTCGCCATATCAAACCATTTAAAAGCCTGATGATAATCTTGCTTATCTTTATAATAATAGTCTAATTCACAACAGATTTCCGGTCTAGGAATATCATATTCAAAACTTTTTAGTAAAGTGGGCAGAACTTTTTCTTTGATGTTATTATTTTTATATTCAATGGCTAATTGATGGCAACAGCTAATCATATCTTCTATCCAGCCTGCTCCGGATGCTAAAAATTTTTCAAAAAAAGTTATTGCTTTAGCTGTTTCATTGTGGTCTTTCAATTCTCTTGCATAGTAATACAGCTGTCTTGCAGAAAACTCTTTTCCACTCTGCTCTAAAGCTCTATATATATCAATATTTCTTGTTGATATGACTCCGAATTCTGCTTTTTTATGCCAAATTTCAATATCAGTATAGTGTATATTGCCCACTAAAGGTATGCATTCGTGAACAGGGTCAATCCATTGATAATTTTTGTTTTTTTTGAATAATCTTTCACGGGT
Source organism: Chryseobacterium sp. Marseille-Q3244 (assembly GCF_940807095.1). Lineage (NCBI taxonomy): Bacteria > Pseudomonadati > Bacteroidota > Flavobacteriia > Flavobacteriales > Weeksellaceae > Chryseobacterium > Chryseobacterium sp. Marseille-Q3244. The sequence continues at coordinate 31,869 of NZ_CALNWX010000015.1, forward strand.
GGAATAAAAAGCTGGATGACCATTTTGATCAAATGACAAAACGTATTTCATAGTAACAATCTCAACATCACCATTCAGTCTTTTCTTCAATTCATTAATTTCCTTAACTGATTTTTCAGGTATAACATCATCTGCGTCTAGCCACATCTGATAGTCCATAACCGCTTTAGAGAATGCAAAATTACGTGCAGCCGAAAAATCATTAATCCACTCAAAATCAAAAATTTTATCTGTAAATTTTCCAGCAATTTCTTTAGTTTTATCAGTAGATCCCGTATCTACAACAATAATTTCATCTGCAAATCTTACTGCATTTTCCAAACATCTGCTTAAAACTTTTTCCTCATTTTTAACAATTAAGCACAAACTTATTTTCATGGACTTCTAGTAATTTTTATGGATATAAATATACTAGTATTAATTGTAGATATTAATGAATAGGAATTCTTATTGAAAATAGCACTCTAAACTCTTGAAATATGCTCCAAAGCATCTGTCTGTATTCAGGATGGTACATATAAAGAGATAAAAACAAATAATAAGAGGGAGTAAGAATGTATATGTTCACCAAAAATAATTGACCAAACAAAAAAAGAACTACTGAAACAGTAGTTCTTTGTATTGGTGACCCGGCTGGGATTCGAACCCAGGACCCATACATTAAAAGTGTATTGCTCTACCAGCTGAGCTACCGAGTCGGTCACTTACTTTTTCAAGTAAATATTTTTCTTAAATAAAAACTACTAAAACAGTAGTTCTTTTGTTTGTGACCCGGCTGGGATTCGAACCCAGGACCCATACATTAAAAGTGTATTGCTCTACCAGCTGAGCTACCGAGTCGGCCACTTACTTTTTCAAGTAAATATTTTTCTTAAATAAAAACCACTAAAACAGAAGTTTTTTTGTTTGTGACCCGGCTGGGATTCGAACCCAGGACCCATACATTAAAAGTGTATTGCTCTACCAGCTGAGCTACCGAGTCGGCCACTTACTTTTTTAAGTAAATCCCTTTGTTTAAGGGACTGCAAAGATAGAAAAATCTCTTTTAAATCCAAGATTTATAACGCTTTTTTATCATAAAATTTCGCTCCTAATCGGCAAATATCTGTTTATAAATTAATTATGAAAATTATTTTTTTTCAAAAAAATACAATATGGTACTGCTTATTGAAATCGCAGGCAATTTCTCTTAGGATCTGTATCGATTAAGCCCCTAATAAAATCCACTTTATTCTCTTTTCTATTACTGTTCATTGGATTTCTTATAAAGATGTTCTATTTTTGAACAAAATGGTCATATAGATTCATGATGGGTTTAGTTTTCCAACAAAATAAACCTTTATCAATCATAGCTTTCTGCTTTATAAGTCAATATTTATGAAATTAATTACTCCCAAAAGATTAGTTGATGGTGATAAAGTGGCAAGCATTTCCATGTCATGGGGTGCTGCCGGCGAACTGCCACACCGATATTCAAAAGGTAAAAAACGACTGAATCAGGTTTTTAATCTGGAAGTTACCGAAACTAAACATGCACTACAATCTGCACAATGGATCTATAAAAATCCGGAAGCGAGAGCTAATGACCTTATGGAAGCATTTTCAGATCCTGCCATAAAAGCCATTATCTCAAATATTGGTGGAGATGACAGTATCCGGATGCTGAAATACATTGATCTTGATATCATTAAAAATAATCCTAAAATATTTCTTGGGTTTTCCGACAGTACTATTACCCATTTTATATGCCTCAAAGCAGGTCTAAGTTCATTTTACGGCACTTCCCTATTGGTTGGTTTTGCAGAAAATGTAGTGATGCATGATTACCAAATCAATGATATCAGACAAACACTGTTCTCTCCTTCTATTATTGGACAAATTCATCCGAACCCAGAAGGCTGGACTACTGAATTCCTCGATTGGTTTGATGTTTCCTTACAGGATATAAAAAGAAAACTGACCCCACCATCAGGCTGGCGTTTTATCAGAGGAAATTCTATCGTTCAGGGACCATTGATTGGTGGTTGTATGGAAGTACTGGAAATGCTTAAAGGAACCGAATATTGGCCAGATGTCGAAGTCTGGAAAAACTGCATCCTGTTTTTTGAAACATCAGAAGGGAAACCACACCCTGATTATTTCAGATACTGGCTTCGGAATTATGCCGCAACCGGAATTCTGAAAAATGCCAAAGGAATTATTTTCGGAAGACCTTATGACAATCTGTATGCTGAAGAATATGAAATAGAATTATTAAAAGTATTAGATGAAGAGGGCTTATATGATTTACCCGTCATTACACAAATGGATTTTGGCCACACCTGCCCTACTTTTACCATTCCTTATGGAAGATTGGCAGAAATTAATTGTGTAGATAAGACTTTTTCTATATTGGAAAGCGGAGTTCTGTAAAGGCTTATTTTTTATAAAACAGTTTCGGCGGGCCAAAGGCCCGCCGAAACTTCTTAATCTAAAATCTCACGCAGATTTCACAGATTACGCAGATTTTTAATCTTCATTACATGATAGGTTTATATTCTATTATTATCCAAATCATTTTTAAATAATAAAATACCTAATAATTTGTAACATTAGTGCCTAAACTCCTTCTGCTGATATTCAAAAAGCGACACAATAGTATCTGCCAATTCTTTTCCATGATGTTTTTCAACCAAATATAAAGCCGTGTCTATTCCTGCTGTTATTCCCGCTGTAGTAATCAACTGGCCCTGATCTACAAAACGTACATTTCTTTTCACCGTACTCTTCGGATTATGTTGCTCTAAAGTATCCAGCAACATAGAATGGGTCGTAATTTCATGATGATCTAAAATGCCCGTTTTAGATAAATGCATACTCCCTGTACAGACAGTGAAAACAGTAGTTCCCTGATGATACAAATCTTTTACCCATTGCATCACCGTTTTCTGAAAGCCATCATCCTGCAGATATTCCATCACACGGTCCGGATTGGCACCCGGTATGACAATCATATCCGGTTGAAGAGCTGTTTGTATAGTATATGTTGGAATGATCGCCATCGTATTTGCTTCCATAAATACAGCGTCTTTAGTTTTTCCAACAGTATAACAGTTATAGCTTCCTTCAGCGATTACATTCGCCTTAATAAATACATCCAATGGACCATTCAGATCAAGGGCTTCTACCTGATCATAAATCAGAAATGCTACATTCATTGTCTTGTTCTTTTGTTGATTCATATAATATTCTAAAAAATTAATAGTTTAAATAAGGGCATAGTTTTCCTCGCTGACCATTGATTATCAGCTTTAAAAATTAAAAAAGTAAAAGAATTATATTGTTCCTTTAGATGTTTTCCGGTATTGTGACGGAGAAATAAAGAGGTATTTCAAAAATAACCGCCGAAGAGAAACTACAGTACCAAAACCACACTTTTCAGCAATCATATCGATACTCATTTCTGTATATTCCAACATATTTTTAGCCTGATCCAGTCTCATTTTTTCAAGAAACTTACCGGGAGTCATTCCTGATTCTTTCAAAAATACTCTGGAGAAATTACGGACACTCATATGTACAGATTCTGCCATAAATTCTATACTGATGACCTGCCCGAGCTTATCTTTAAGCAAATCCATGATTTCCTTGGTGAACGGAGACAATATTCCATAATCGGAAATAGCATTTCCAAACTGAGACTGCACTCCAGGTCTTTTTAAATGCAAAACGAGATGTTTTGCCACCTCAGAAGCTATTGGTTTTCCAAAATCTTCTTCCAATAAAGCTAGTGCCAGATCTATTCCGGAAGAAACGCCTCCTGAAGTGTATATTCCCTGATCACAGATAAAAAAAGGATTGATATTGACGTTCAGATCAGGATAAGTCCGCTGTAGAATATCAGCATATTTCCAGTGGGTTGTCACTTGTTTTCCCGTCAGCAACCCAGCTTTCGCTAAAATAAATGCACCTACACATACTGATCCTAACCGTCTTACTTCTCCCATTATATTTTGTAAATAACCATAAATTTCAGGATTAACGGCATCTAATGTGCTCAAATCAGTACCCGCAACCAACAAAGTATCTATCAGAAAATCTATATCATAAATGGTATAACTGCAGATTAAAGGAATTCCCGAACCAGAATAAATTATTTTATCTGAAGTGCCGGATATCAGATGGACCTGATATTTCAAACCATATTGGGTATCCGTCAAAAAGAAATTGGCAGCTGTGAATACATCGCAGGGACCGGCAACATCCAACAACTGGACCTGGGGCAAGACCAAAATTGCTATATTTTTTATTCCTGAATATTTTCCTGTATTTTCCATGTATCAATCTGTATATTACAAATGTACTGAGAATGATACATGGCTGCAATGACAAATAACAGACAATTTCGGCCATTTTATGTTTTTACCTTCCTGAACAAAAAAAGAGACTGCCTTAAAAGACAGTCTCAGCACTCTCACTATAAAATTAGCTAATAAGCTATACTTTTAAACTAAATATTTATGCAGGAGATAACCTGCGGGATTTCAAATAAAGTGCGGTACGGTTCAGATAGGGAAAAAGAATAATCAACAGTAAAACACCTGCTAACAGCCAGACCATCATTTCGTAATAATCCATAGCAAAACGTACATGATTCTGAACATTTAATCTTCCTACCAATAATTTATTGGAAGCTTTTACCGCATGGTCCTCAAGCATACCTTTCGCAGTAAGTTTAGAGGTTTGTTTATGAAGGAAGTCTTTTACAAAAGGATCAACCGCCGTTACATGATCCTGAAAGGCATTGTAGTGACGGCTTTTTTCGAAAAGTTCAAAAAAATTGATCAATGCGATACTGGCACAGAAGCCAAAATAACGGATCGCTAATGCTGTTGCAGCAGCAGATGGGCCAATAGAAGCAGGAACTGATGATATAATGAAAATAATCGTTGGAACCATAATTAATCCTACCCCTAATCCTTGAAGAAATAATGGTATATAATAATTGAATTCATCAGCCTGTACATCAAAGGAATAATACATCAATGCATGAAACAGAAGCAACATCAAAAAGCCCGGTCCCCAGATATATTGTATTCTTTTTTTCTGTAAAACCATACAACAGGCAATGATAACTCCAACGATTAATCCAGAAAGATTAAAAACATTAATATAAGAGATATAAAACGGATCCAAATGCAGTTCTGATGCAAAAAAGCTGTTTGTAATTCCTGATGCGAAACGGCAAATGTACATGACGAAGAGAATCAACAATCCTACTTTAAAATTTCTGTATTTGAAAATCCGGAGGTCTATATAAGGTCTTTTAATCGAACGCTGACGGAAAATCGATATTCCTACCAATACAATGATGCCTATTATACTTCCTAAAATCCGGCTATCTTCCAGCCAATAATATTCCTGTCCGAAAATGGTTATATATCCTACCAACACCAAAATAATACTGAAAACCACAAAGCTCTGCCAATCCAGTTTATACAAATGGAATCTCACATTAGGTCTGTAATTCGTCATGGCCAATGTTAGAAAAATAAGACCTGGCAGATATGAAAAGATGGCAGTTTTATAAACGATATTAAAATTATAAGAGTCTATAAGGTCTGTTGTAATCAGATTATTAAAGGGTAAAGCACAGATCAGAATTCCAAAAAATACGGAAAAACTGATTTCCCGCCCTCTTTCACCGCTCAATCGCGTAAAAATGAGAGTTAATGAAAGGTTGACATTCCCCGCAAACAACATTCCCTGGATAAAACGTGTAGGAAAAAGAACGTAAACTTCGCGGGTAAAGTAACATATAAGACAAGCTATAATCTGTAAAGTGGTAAATAAAAGAAAATACTCCTTCGCCGCCAGAAAACTAAAAAATCTTCTTTCCAGACAGTAAAACCCAACATATCCGGCATAGAATAATGCCACTGAAAACTGAATATCAGCAGGTTCGCTTCCGTAATATCCTGCTGCGGCATTAATATTGGTCAGCGGTAGGAAGAAGATGATAATTCCCGGTAAAGTCATAGAGAAAAGAATAATTTTCACCAGCCATTCCGGCACCCATCTTTTAAAAAAAGGCATTTGTCTTTTAGTCATTAGGAATGCTTTTTATGGGCATACACGTTCACATTCATTCCCATTTTGAGAATATCTATATCTCTTCTTTTCCCATCTACTCTGATTCTCACAGGAATACGCTGCACAATTTTCACATAGTTCCCCGTGGAGTTATCAGGCGGCAATAATGAAAAACTGGAGCCTGTAGCCGGTGATAATGAAATAATAGTTCCTTGAAATTCTTTGTCAGGATAAGAGTCTGCAACAATTTTCACCTGATCTCCAATTTTCATATCCTTGATTTGGGTTTCCTTGTAATTCGCAACCACCCATTTATCGGTTTCATTATTAACAATGAATGCCAGCGTTTCTCCCGCATCAATCATCTGCCCTACTTCAACGGTTCGTCTTCCCATTCTTCCATCATAAGAAGCAACTACTGCGGTATAGCTTACATCTAATTTATGACGGTCTAATAAAGCTTCCAGTCTTGCAATTTCAGCCTGTACCACTGTTTTTTCAGCCTGAATATCATTAATTTTAGATACAGAAGCCGCATAATTATCCTTAGACGATTGATAATCACTTTCATTCACATCCAGGGTTGATTTCACATCTTCAAGTCTCTGTTTTGTAGCCGATTCTTCATCGTAAAGCTTTTTATAACGGTTGTAATCAAGCTGTTGTTTCCAGACTTTTGCCTTACTGGCATCTACCTGTGCCTGTGCAGCTGCAGCTTCTTTCTCTGTGGTACCCGTATTACTCTGTAAAACTTTTAGCTGTGCACGGGCTTTCTGAAGAGCTGCCTGAGTTTGTTTTTGCTGAAGAACATACTCACGGTTATCAATCAATAAAAGAGTATCTCCTTTTTTAACTTCCTGATTTTCCTCAAATTTTACAGCCACGATGAAACCGCCAGCCCTTGAAATAACCGGATTCACATATTCCTGAATCTGAGCGTCATTGGTCTGCTCATATCTGTAATAATTTTTTAGGGTAAAACCGCCCCAAACAGCAAGTGCGGCAACGATTAAAACTGAAATCCATCCTGTGATCTTTGTGATCAACCTATCGGTAGGGGTATATTTTTTTTTCATTGTATTATAAAACGCCTGTAATATTTTGTAGTAAATAATAATTGTTCTGTGCCATGATTTTTGCCGCTTCCAATTCAAATTTTGTCTGAAGTAGCTGGATATCCGCATCTAAAAGTTCTGTAATAAGGGAAGTCTGATTGAAGTAAGTATTTTTAATAATACGTGCATTCTCCTTAGCCTGCGCAACATTGGTTTCAGCAACCTTGATCTGTTCAAGCGCTTCCTGATATCTCAAATAAGCTTCTTTTACCTGTTGTCTTACCTTGTCTTCAGTATCTTTATGAACTTCCTCTTCTTTTTCAAATTCAAGCTTAGCCGCCTTTACTTTATTAGTATTGTGATACAGTGATGAGATCGAAAATGAAGCCTTTATCCCAACAATTCCCAATGAATACCAATATGGATTGTATGGGTAAAGGAAGATCTGCGGATTGGCGTAATAAAACTCACCATACATCCCGACTTTAGGGCTTACATTGGCTTTAACCTGTTTCAGTCTGAGCTTGCTTAATTCAGTCTGCTTTTCAGAAACATGATAATCGAATGAATGATCCAGCGCCAATTTCAGATAATCTGCATAGGTAGTATTGGCATCCCATTGATTAGAAGGGTTTTCCGGAATAACGATCTCCTCATCAGGAACTCCTAAAATAATATTCAGTTTCTGCATGGCAATCAGAATATCATTTTCAATAGTCACCAAGGTCATTTTACGTTTCGAAAGTTCAAGTTCTATTCTTAAAACATCACTTTTTAGAACTACTCCGTTTTTATATAAAGACTTAATTTCTTTAAGCTGTACCTCCTGATCTTTTATATCCTGTTTGATAAGATCCCTGAAGATTAATGTTTTCTGAAGTTCAAGATAAAGGGTTGCTGTTTTGTAATGGATATCGGAAATCGCCTGTTCTTTCTTAATTTCTTTGACTTTCTGCAAAGTTTGGTTTTCCTTGATTTTAAGATTGAGCTTATTTCCGTTGTAAATATTCAGATAAAAATCGGCTCCGACTCTGTAAAGGGTGTGGATCACCTCGTGTTGGGTAGGTTTGGAAAAAATTCCGTTTTCATAGATAGGGATGTTGGAAGCTTTTTCAGCAGATCCTTTGACTTGTATTTCCGGGAGCCGTTCTCGTTTGGCATCTTTTACTTCTGTTTCGGCAATGTCTACACTGATGGTATTGATTTTAATATGACGGCTGTTTTCTTCAGCTCTTTGCCATGCGTCTTTTAGGGAGATTCGGATGGTATCATTTCGTGGACTGCCTGTCTGAGCTGATAAAGTGTAGGAAGCTCCCAACATCAGCAGTCCGGTGACATAAATTTTCATTTGAATTTTTCGAATTATTGCACTGCAAATTTATTGGCAATCCTGAAATTATTTTTATCTAAAATAGTCAACTTTTACATGATTCCGGCCAAATGATTATATTTGCATTTTCATCAGTATTTTAGTTTTGATATGGGATTAATTGCAGCACTTCCGGACATCGACAAACATGAGAAAAGTGTATTCGTCATGCATGAAAAATCAGAGAAACTGATTCCGTTTCATAAACATACAAAAGGGCAATTAAGCTATGTAGAAGGCGGTATTGCTTATATCACCATTGATAACAGGACATATGTGGTACCTGCAAGACATTTCTTTTGGATTCCACAGGGTATGGAACATATTCTGGAAATTGGGCATACTGCCACTGTTCTGCGTTCTCTTTATTTTTATGCTCATGATGATGTTTCAGATGCTTTTTATAGCAGACTGGGAATATATCCTGCTTCGGAACTTTTGATCCAGATGATTAAATATACGGAGATGTGGGATGAGAAACATGTCACTGATAAAGATGAAAATTTTGAGTTCTTGGTCGCATTAAAAAAGATCCTGCCTAAAACTCATAAACAGCCTCTACCTATAATTCTTCCAGCGACCCACAATAAACAAATGATGAAAATAGTCTCTTATCTTGAATGGAATATGGGAGAAAAATTGACTCTTGCTAATGTAAGCGCCCGATTTGGATTGAGTGAGCGTTCTATGTCCCGATTGTTTAAAGCAGATATCGATATTTCTTTTCTTCAATACCTGAAAACATTAAGAATCATTAAAGCTATTGAACTGCTTCTCAATACAGATAAACCTATTAACGAAATTGCTGATGATGTTGGTTACAGCTCAATTAGTGCATTTAGTGATACCTTTCATGAGTTTACCCAATCCAGACCTTCTGATCTTAGAAAAAGCAGTAAGACTTTTTAATCTTTTGAATAGTAGGATAGAACCACCATATCAAAAATTCAAAAAATTTTTGATATCCTTCCATATGAATTTCCACCTTTTTTAGTTTTTAACGAACTCTGTTCTGCTGTGAATTAATTCTCCATTTTTATAGATAAAATAATCAATTCTGCTTCCTGACTTCTGCCACCATTCCCCATGAGGTAGACCATTCTCATATATTTCTATTTTAATGGGATTAATAGTTTGTTTATATTTTTTATCTCCTGACAACGATTTTATAGCGTCCATGTTTTCTGTAGAATAGAAATCTTCATTCCTATAATATTTCCAAACTCCATCTTTCATTCCATTTTTAAATACTGCAACTATGCTATATGGACTATACTCGCTCCATGATTCATTAATATTTACGATCTTATAAGTTCCATTTATGGGCGTCTGATTACTCCTTAGCAGTAATTTATCATTACAATTAGGTTTAATATAAATTGGACCTTCAAAATTGAATGATTTTTTATCCTTTACTGCTTTAATTACAGTCACTCCATCAGAAAATGATTCATTATAACGCATACAATTTCCCCAATATATTTCAGAGGAACTCAATTGAGGGATTGAATCTACTTTAACATTAATGTTTGAGTTTGCTTTACACGAAACAAATAATGCTAATAAAAGAATATAATTAAGAAATCTCTGTACCATTAGTTGCGTTTATTTTAATTAAATCTCCTCTTTGAGAAGATGTTCTTACATCTCCAAGCATAATATCCCACTGATATTTATACAAATATATTCCAAAATCTACAGGAATAGTTACAATACTAGAATCTTTTGGGTAATCCATTACATTAAGAGTTTCACTTTTAATAAAATGATGCCTATTACTATTTTCAGTAAAGTCTACAAATGGATGATGCAAAGCTAATGAATGTCCTACCTCATGAGCAGGGACTTCTTTTGCATTTTCTTCCAGTAATGACCTTGCTAAAATTAAATATTTACTATCATAAGAAACTTGATCTACTCTTCCTTTAAAATTATTGTAAATTTCCATTCCTGAACTATCTAAACCATTATATTCAACTATAGTAAAAGGAATTAAAAAAATCAAAATTCCTCTTTCATCTTGCCCGTTTGATCTAATATATTCTCTTATTAAACCATTGATAAGCTCATCAGAATTCACTCTTAAAGTAAAATCATTATATTCACTATATTGAAGTAGTGATCTCTTAATTAGATCTACCCCATTTGTTATTGAAGAAGGTGGACTATTAAAATTATAATTAAGAAAATCAATTTCTAAAGTTTTATTGCTAGGTAAAATATTTGTTTTAATAAGACTCTGATTTAATGTATTATTAAACAGCCCTATATTCCCTTTTACATATGTTTCTAAAAAAGTGTTACTCAAAATATTTGTTTTATTTATCGTTGCAATTCCATTGACGACATTAGGGTTTGTTAATGTTACGGATTTAGTATTAAAATTTATTAATGTATTTAGTTTTGTAATTCCAGTACTCAATGTCATGTTGCAAGGTAAATTATCTATTTTTCCTTTAAATTTCACATTTATATATTGAACATTCAATTTGTATTCAATATCATTTTTATAAATATTCAACAATCCAATAATCTCTCCAACATAATTAGTAGTAGTTGTTTTGGTGTCGTCAAAAAAACGAACCTCAATCACCGAATGGTTACTAATAGGCTTAACAAACTTAATTTTGATTTTTTTATTAAGTGTCGTACCTTTATTGATTTCACTCACCTGTGTTTCAACATCTCCCGAAAGTAAAATCTTATCCATATCTTCTGTAAGAAGCATTACTTTCACTCTTCCTGTAGCAGAATGATCTGCATCTAAAACAATGTCTAATAATACTTCATTTTCAGTAGTATTAAAAGCAGCATACCATGTTGTTAAATATTCTTTTTCATTAATCTCTAAAAGTTTTTTTGTTGAGTTCACCATAGATTTCACGCTTCCTTTCTCGCTTACAGAAGAATACAGAAATACTGGAGAATATTCCTTTTTCATTTCTTGTAAACTGGAAAGCAGCTTCATTGTTTGCAATGAGCCAAAACTACCTAAAGCACTTTTAATACGATTAAAGTTTGTCAAGTCTACATCGTCAGATTTATACACAACACCTATTCCACGACCAGTGATTAGATCAAGTTCTTCAAATTGATGTCGTTGCGATTCTCCAGCAATGGGTAATAAAGATGCTTCGGGATCATCAAAAAAAATATCTGATGGAGATATGGATACTGTCCCTGATATTTTAACCCATATCGAATATTCTATGAGTTTTTCTACTCCATCAATGATTCTATGTGTAATTTTAAAATTTACTTTTACATGACTAGGAGATATTACATTATATTGTGGCTTAGGATCTGAGGCTGAATGGCCAGAAACCAAAGTTCTTGTAAAATCAGCAACGTTTAAATTTGCAGTTTCTAATTCAGCCTTCACAAAATCCCCCCAATCATCTCTATACCAATCAAATCCATAAGGCAGATATTGCCTATTTACGTTAGAAAAAGTTTTAGATGCTTTATTATAATCCTGAGCAACCAATGTAGGAAGAGGATTTATTAATTTAAAAATTGCTTCTCCTTTAAAGGTGTTAGTTAACTTAACCTTTATTATAGGTGCTGCTTTCGGATTACCATAACTAACTCCGTCTTTCTCACCATTTTCTGTAATAGCTTTTTCGGCAGTAGTAATGATACTTCCTTTCGAGTACATACTGTGACCTTCCCCAGAAATTTTAGTGTAAACTCCTTTTACAATTCTTGTCCTACTCATATCGTATTCTTTTCCTCATTGATTTGCATATTACATCTAATAATTACCATTCTAAATAATGCTATGATGTGATTTTTAGAAATATTACATAGACTATCAATGTTCCGAAACTGGAATAAAGAATATTTTTTCTTATTTCTATTTTTCATTATGTTGTATTTTTATTATAATAAAAATAGAAAAGTTTTTTGAAATACATTGTAGTAAAACTACGACAATTTAAAATTTAATCACTAACTATTGAATAAAATAAATTTGGGTTCAATGACAAATAAAATTTAAGAGTTGCTAAAACCGCTCCTCAATTTTTTTGAATTTTCACCACCACTCTGAAGAATTGAAATATGTAGCACTTCGTCAGTAATACATATGAAAATTATGTGTTTTCAGAAATTTATGAAGTAAAAATCTTTTGTGTCTTTTGCTGTTAAAGAAAACCTCAATTTATGATCTTTATCAAACCCACTTAAAATAAAAGACTATTTTATCTTTTATTAAAAATAAATTTATACCTTTGTCCTATAAAATTCAGCTAAAATGTTTTCAAAAACCTGCGAATATGCCTTAAGAGCACTAATTTACATTGCCCAGCAATCTAAAAATGACAGCAGGGTCGGTATTAAGGATATTGCCAAAAGCATCAATTCCCCCGAACATTTTATTGCAAAAATTCTACAGGATCTGAGCAGAAAAGGATTTGTACAATCTGCAAAAGGTCCAAACGGAGGATTTTATATGGATTCTAGAAATCTGAATACCAGCATTGCAGATATTGTAAGGGAAATAGATGGTGATAAATTATTTTCAGGCTGTGGGCTTGGACTTAAGCAATGCTCAGAAACTCATCCCTGTCCGCTTCATGAACAATTCAAAAGCATCAGACAGAACCTTCGCATTATGCTTGAAACCTCTAAAATACAGATGTTTGTAGATAACCTTGATTTAGAATTGACTTATCTTAAAACGTAAAAAAAATTTTAAAATAATAAAAGATAAAAAGGTCTTAATATATTTAAATTAAAAAAAATGAAGATTCATCTCAAAAACCCTTTCGTACTGATGTTATTCAGCCTTATGGCAGGAATGTTTATAACGGTCAGTTTTTTAGAAACTCCATTGAAGTTTCAGGTACAGGGAATGACCTTAACAACAGCTTTAGGGTTGGGAAAAATTATGTTTGGAATCTCTACTAACATACAATGGATATTTCTGATCTTAATTCTGATACTTATGATAGTTAGCTATAAGAACTACACCAAAACCGACTTTATGATTCTCATAGCCTTAGTCACTATACTTGCTTCAGAACATCTTTGGATGTTACCGGTTCTGAATTCAAGAGTTGATTTACTTTCATCCGGCAAACCTTTATCACCTACTCCACTGCATGATTATTTTATTTATGCTGAAGCAGGAAAAGCTGCCCTTCTGATGCTTGCCATTATATTACAATTTAAAATTCAGTCTCATGAAAACAGATCCTATTGAAAAAATGTCCGCCCATTGGCTATTAGCTAAAATTGGCAAAAAAGTACTTCGCCCAGGGGGTATTGCTCTTACTCATAAAATGTTATCAATGTTAAATATAACAATCAATGATGATGTAGTGGAATTTGCTCCCGGCCTTGGGCTGACAGCAGAAATAACTTTGAAAAAAAGACCAAAATCTTACACAGGGATTGATGCAGACGAAAATGCCATAAGTTATTTGAACAGTAAGTTTGAACAAAGTCCTGCAGTATTCCGATTGGGAAACGCAGCACTAAGCGCTCTACCTGAACAGTCTGCAGATAAAGTATACGGAGAAGCCATGCTGAGCATGCATGCGGATCACAGAAAATCTGAAATTATTCAGGAAGCTTCCAGGATTTTAGTACCTCAGGGATTTTATGCGATTCATGAACTTGCTTTAACTCCTGACAACCTCGATGAAAATGTAAAATTACAGATACAGAAAGAACTTGCCTTACCCCTAAAAGTAAACACAAGACCATTAACTGTCTCGGAATGGACCTGTTTACTAGAAAAGAAAGGCTTCCAGGTGATAAAAATAGAAACTGCTCCCATGCATCTTTTAAAGCCTCAAAGAATCATCAGTGATGAAGGATTTTCCGGAATCCTGAAAATTGCAGGGAATATCATAACGCAGCCTAAAATCCGATCCCGGATCAAACAGATCAGGAAGGCTTTTAAAAAATATGATGACTACCTCTGTGCCGTAGCTATTCTTGCTCAGAAAAAATAATTTTAAATGATATGCATTATGAAAATACAACTTTTTAATACCGGAATCATTCTGACCTTAGCCTCTATTCTCTTATCCTGCTCAAAGCCTGAAACCACACCGATTCCACAAGCAGATCCATATTCTGCACAGCAATCTTCCCAACCTGTAGAGACAGCCCCGGCACCACCCATTGCAAGTACAGTTTCTGTAGAGGAAGGTCTGAAACTAATTGAAGGAATGGATTGTCTTACCTGTCATAAAACAGATTCAAAATTAATAGGTCCATCCTATCAGGAAGTCGCTGCAAAATATACTGAAGCAGATATTGATAGGCTGGCTCAGAAAATCATTGAAGGCGGAAAAGGAAATTGGGGTGATATCCCAATGGCTCCTCATAATGGCTTGAGTAAAGACAACGCAAAACTTATGGTGAAGTATATTCTTTCATTAAAGAAGTAAAAAAAATTTAAAATAATAAAAGACAAAAAAGTATTATATTATGAACACAAAAACAGATTTTATAGGAAATATGGTAGCTGAAGACTTCAGAACTGCTGCTATTTTTAAAAGACACGGAATCGATTTCTGCTGTAAAGGCGGAAGAACAATAGAAGAAGCATGTAACAATAAAAAACTTGATCCGGAAAAAATTTATGAAGAGCTGGAAGCTCTCCCAAAAAATGAAGGCACTTCTATCGACTTCAATAGCTGGTCACTGGATCTTCTGGCAGATTATATCGAGAAAACACACCATCGGTATGTGGAGGAAAAAACTTCCGTTTTACAGGCTTTTCTTGATAAATTATGCAAAGTTCACGGAGGCAGACATCCGGAATTATTTGAGATCAACGCCATATTTAATGAATCTGCTCACGATCTGGCAGCTCACATAAAAAAAGAAAAACTGATCCTGTTTCCTTTTGTAAAAAATATAAAAAAATCCAAAACATCCGAAAACACCCTGCTACAACCGCCATTCGGAACAGTAGAAAATCCGGTGCATATGATGCAGCATGAACATACAGTAGAAGGAGACCGTTTCAGAAAAATAGCAGAGATTACACATGAATACACTCCTCCTGCTGATGCGTGCAATACGTATAAAGTGGCTTTTGCTATGCTCCAGGATTTTGAAAATGACCTTCACAAACATATTCATCTTGAAAATAATATTCTTTTCCCGAAAGCCATCCAATTGGAAAAAGAATTTAGTCTTGAACCTTAAAAACTGATTCCAAATGACACCTAAAAAACTTTGGAGATGGCTTGCTGTAGTAATGGTTGCTTCGTTTGCTGTCCTTATATTTTACGGAACTGAAATTTACAGGAAAATCCCTCCTATTCCTAATCAGGTCGTAAGTACCGATGGTACCGTGCTTGCTACCGGACAGGACATTAAAGACGGTCAGAATGTTTGGCAGTCTATTGGAGGTCAAACCGTGGGAAGTATATGGGGACATGGTGCCTATATTGCCCCTGACTGGACTGCTGATTACCTCCACAGAGAATCTCTTCTTCTGCTTGATGAGTTGGCTAAAAAAGATAATAAAATCTATAAAGAATTATCTGATGACGAACAGGCAAAATATCAGGTATTGCTGAAAAAGGAACTTCGCACCAATACTTTTGATGAAGGAAAAAATGCAATCATATTCTCCCCGGAAAGAGCAAAAGTACAGAAGCAGCTTTCTCAATATTACTCAAAATTATTCATGAATGATCCTTCCATGGCGCAGCTTCGTGATCAGTATGCTATTCCCAAAAATACAGTCAAAGATAGTGGAAGAATGTCTCAAATGAGTGCTTTTTTCGCCTGGAGTACATGGGTATGCATTACAGAGCGTCCCGGGGATACTGTTACCTATACCAATAACTGGCCGCACGATGAGTCTGTAGGCAATGTTCCACCACCTTCTTTACACTTATGGTCAGGATTCAGTGTATTATTACTACTGGCTTCCGTGGGGTTGTTGGTATTCTATCATGCCAGAAATAAAGAAGAAGAAATCAGTGAGGCTCTTCCTCTTGAAGACCCATTACGAAATATGAAACCCACTCCCTCTATGAAAGCTACGCTGAAATATATCTGGGTAGTCGCATTACTGATACTGGTGCAGATGCTTGCCGGAGTCATTACCGCTCATTATGGAGTTGAAGGAAGCGGATTCTATGGAATTCCTCTGGATGAGTTTCTTCCCCAGTCGGTTTCCAGAAGCTGGCATGTACAATTAGCCATATTCTGGATTGCTACCTCCTGGTTGGCTACAGGACTTTACATAGCTCCAGCGGTATCCGGACATGAACCGAAATATCAAAAATTAGGGGTCAATCTCTTGTTTGGAGCATTATTAATTGTTGTATTAGGATCTTTAACCGGGCAATGGCTTGGGGTCATGCAAAAATTGGGACTGGTAAATAACTTCCTATGGGGCCATCAGGGATATGAATATGTAGAACTGGGAAGAATCTGGCAGATTTTATTGCTTATCGGATTGATCCTTTGGTTGGTTTTAATGGTAAGAGCCCTCCTTCCTGCCTTAAAACGTAAAGATGGTGATCGTCATTTATTGCTTTTATTTACGCTTTCTTCTGTTGCTATTGCTATGTTTTATGGTGCCGGACTTATGTATGGAAGACAAACCCACATGGCGATTGCAGAATATTGGAGATGGTGGGTAGTTCACCTTTGGGTAGAAGGGTTCTTTGAAGTTTTTGCCACAGTAGTTGCTGCTTTCCTGTTTACCAGATTAGGTTTATTACGATTAAAATCGGCAACTAATGCAGTGTTATTTTCCACTATTATTTTCCTGGCAGGAGGTATTCTGGGAACATTCCATCACTTGTATTTCAGTGCAACGCCTACCGCTGTACTTGCATTAGGAGCTACTTTCAGTGCGTTGGAAATTGTACCTCTTGTATTGATTGGGTATGAAGCTTATCAGAACTACCAGCTGAGTAAATCTACCCAATGGATCAAAGCTTACAAATGGCCCATCTACTGTTTTATTGCCATGTGTTTCTGGAATTTTCTGGGAGCCGGAATCTTTGGATTCGCCATCAACCCTCCTATTGCCTTATATTATATTCAGGGATTAAACACTACTGCTGTGCACGGTCATGCCGCTCTGTTTGGAGTATATGGAATTTTAGGAATCGGATTGATGATGTTTGTACTCCGGGGGCTTTATCCTGATCGTGAATGGAATGACAAATTAATAGGCTGGGCTTTCTGGTTAACCAATATCGGATTGCTGGTGATGGTTACCATTAGTCTTCTTCCTATAGGAATTATGCAATCTGTAGCTTCTATTAAAGAAGGATATTGGTATGCGCGTTCCGCAGAGTTTATGCAAACAGATATTATGCATTTCTTACGATGGATGAGAGTTCCGGGCGATATTTTATTAGCTGCCGGAGAGCTGTTACTTGTTATTTTCATCATCGGGTTAAAATTTGGATGGTCATTGAAAGAAAAACGTTAACCCATCTTCATTAAACCTTATGGACCTGAAAATCTATAAGGTTTAATATTTTTATTTCTTCTCAAATTAAAAAGTCATGAAACGCAATGAAAATATAGTACTCCTTTCAAGAGATCATCATTCCGGACTGCTTTGCAGCTGGAAGATCAGGCAAGGAATAAAGAAAGAAATTGAATCTGAGCGAATTAAAAAGTACATTATTTATTTTTTTGAACATCATCTGGAAGATCATTTCAGAGAGGAAGAAGAAATTCTTTGTCCTTCTTTTGAGGATGAATATACAGAGCGTATCCGATCAGAACACCAACAGATAAAGATATTGATTTCTCAAATTAAAGATTCAGGAGCGCCTTATTTATTTTCTGATTTTGCAGACCTTCTTGAGCAGCATATCCGCTTTGAAGAACGGAATTGGTTTCCTCATTTAGAAAAAAAGCTAGAGAGTTCCGACCTGAATAAGATTGGAAAAGACCTGGATCATATTCATGTTGAGAAAAAAGAAATGTATCATGATGAATTCTGGAAATAGTTTCTATACATATCAAAACAAAAATACTGTTTCAACATTCGAAGAAACAGCACTTTTGAAACAGTATTTTTTAATAAAACCCATTAAGGAGATAAGTTTTCAGAATGTACAGGTAAAATCAAAGATTTTAAAAACGAAACTATAAAAACAAATCCCTTTATTCTGAAAGCCTTACCTCATCTTAATGGTTATATTTTTACTATTGTGTTGCTTTAATGATTGCTGCAGTAATCTGTTCCTCTTTCTTTTTTGCATAAGTAGAATCAAAAGGCTCCATGACATTGAATAAATACTGATAAAAAGGAGTGATCTGCTGAACGTTTTCAGATTCTTTCATCGCTCTTTCTTTATCCATCTGTTGCAAATTTTTCACAAAAACATTAAACTTTTTATCCACCGGTTCCACCGATTTCAACAGATAGTTCTGAGCTTTTCCATTTTGGCCTAATGTTCTGTAGGCTTCTGTTACTCCGGAAACAACAAAAGCATATTCCATAGGTTTGGATCTCATTTGTCTTCTGGCGACAGCCCTAAACTTAGAAGAAAGATTCAGATAATAATCATATTCACTAAAAATTTCTTTTTTCAGATTTTCTGCCAATTGAATTCCTTTCTGTTCCTGCCCTGCCACGATATAAGCTGTAACAAGAGCACTTAATGAACGTGGATCATTGTATTTCTCCGCAGGTATTTCTTTGGCTGCCAGATTCAGTAATTCCAATGCTTTTTCTTTCTGTCCATTTGCTGCTAAAGCTAAAACAGCTCTGCTTACAGACGTCCTGTAATTTATAATATTGGAAGTAGCCGTTTCATCATAATAAACATTCAGGTCCTTAAAGTTACCCCATTTATAATTTTTCACCACTTGATAAAGAGAATCAGCATCCACTCTGCCTTTATCCCCATCCGGGCTTTGAGGAGTATGGATAGGAATCAGCCTGTAACTAAAACCATCGAACTGCAGGTAATCATCAAGGTAAAAAATATTTTCGCTATCATATATTCCTCCTGAAGAGAAGTTGATCGGACGCTTCCAATCAAAATTAGCCAGAATATCCAGCATAATAAGATGGCTTTTATAAAGAGTATTGGCTTCATATTTAATCATAATCTGATCTACTGTATTTGGGAGATCAGCCTGATTAATAATTCCAGACTTCACTGCATTTTCCTTATTGACAGGAAGAATGAATTGATGTACCGGAATGATATTGTATTTTTCATATTCTTTTTCCCCGAAATACATTTTCAGTAACTCATCTTTTGCCGGAGATTTATATTTCAGAAATTTAATCGCATCTTTTAAGGTCATTGAATCCTGAGTCAGAAATTTTCTGAATTCCTGAAATTCAGTTTCAGGAGCTGCCTGCTCTTTTAACATAGCAAACAATCCTTCCCAGTCTTCTTTTTTCATCAGATAAACCTGATCGTTGACGCCGTCTCTGTAATCCTCATGGGTTAATTCACCCGGAACTCCCATGGCATTATAAGTTTTTCTTTTTACCTGATCGATATTCCACGGAGTGGCAAGCATAGTGAAATTCACGGTTTTCACATCATCCCTTACCCTTTCTGTTTCCTGAATTCCCCAAACCGGATACGTATCATTATCAGCATAGGTAAAAATAATTCCGTTTTTAGGCAATGACACCAGGAAGGAATAGGCCGAATCATAAGCCGCTGACTTCTGGCTCCGATCATGTGGAACATAATTCTGAAACCCCATCATAAAAGGAATTCCTAACAAAACTATCCCGAATATCATATTTACTGCATTAGATTTTACTTTGGACTGAATAAACCATAGAACAGATCCGGCTCCCAACCCAATCCAGATGGCAAAGGCATAGAATGACCCTACCATTGCATAATCTCTTTCTCTGGGTTCAAACGGTTTAACGCCTGTATAGAAAACAATTCCGATACTGGTGACAATAAACAGGGAAAGAAGAGCATAGAACCTTCCAAAATCTCTGTTTAACTGAAAGAAGAAACCAATCAATCCCAAGATCAATGGCAGGAAAAAGAATTTCACAGTGCTCTCATTTTTAAATTTTGCAGGAATATTATCCTGATTCCCCAATAAAGCTTTGTCAATAAAAGAAAAACCTGAAATCCAGTTTCCATGAGTATTTTCCAGGTGACCCTGAAAATCATTCTGTCTTCCTACAAAGTTCCACATCAGATATCTTACAAAATAATATCCGTTCTGAAAAGAAAAGAAATAATTCATATTCTGGCCCAATGAAGGTCTTTGCACATTAATAAGATCATAGGGTTTTACCTTCATATAATCTTCAACCGTAATGGAATCATCTTCATATTTGGCTCTTAGTTCATCAAAAATCTGTTTAGCCTGCGGATTATCTGCCACATCCTCATTATCATAGTTGAATGTAAAATCAGGAGCTCCGTACATCGAAATGTAATTGGCCATCACCTCCTTGTCCTCACTAAACATTCTGGGCATAAAGCTTATATGAGATTTATTGTATACATAATTAAACCTTTCCCCTGTTTTTCTATAAGTCTTAGTTTTTTCATCTTTTTCGTAGATATCTCCGGTTATTTTCCTTTTATAGCTTCCGTCTTCATTCTTTTCAAGCCCTTTTTTATCAAGAGCTGCAGTGTAATTTTGTCCGTAGACTGTAGGCCAATCCCCATACTGTTCCCTGTTGTAATAATCCTTCATCCCGATAGCTGTATCAGGATCATTAAGATTCATAGGCGGATTGGCATTTGCCCTGATGGGAATTACCAGCCAGCATGAAAAGCCTATTACCATATACACTACAGATAAAACGATGGTCTGATAGATATTTTTTTTTGTTTTTCTCGCATACGTAATCATCAGATAACAAAGTACTGCCATCAAAATAAAAGCGACGATCGTCCCGGAATGAAAAGGAAGCCCTAACCCATTGACAAAGAAGATTTCCAGCTGTCCGAACATCGTCATAATCAACGGAAAAATAATTTTAAAGACAAATGCTAACACTCCAAGCGTTATCAGATTGGCCAAAATAAAACTCTTCCAGGTAAACGTATAGGTTCTGGCATAATACACCAGGCATATTGCAGGAATGGCCAGCATACACATCATATGAACTCCTACTGAAAGCCCTACAATAAAGAAGATAAGAACAATCCATCTTTCATTATCTGCTGCTTTATATTCGTTTTCCCATTTGGTAATCAGCCATACTAAAATTGCGATAAATAAAGAAGCCATTGAATAGACTTCTCCTTCTACCGCTGAAAACCAAAACGTATCTGAAAACATAAAACATAAAGCACCTATAGTTCCGGCAAACAGAATGGAAATTTCCTGATGCTTCGTAATATCTTCAAAATCCTTATGTAAAAGTCTTCTTAAAAAATGGGTAATAGTCCAAAACAGAAACAAAATCGTCAATGCACTGAAAAGCGCTGACATCGCATTAATCACAATAGAATAATTGCTGCTGTTTCCCAATGCAAAAATACTCGCCACAGCTCCTACAATTTGGAATAAAGCAGCTCCAGGAGCATGTGTTACTTCAAGTTTCGCCGCTGAAGAGATATATTCCCCGCAATCCCAAAAGCTCAGAAAATGCTCCATGGTGGAGAAATAAGTAATTAATGCAATAGCAAAAAGGAACCATCCCAGTACGGTGTTCCATTTTTTAAAAGACCAGTTTTTCATATTAATATTTTCCAATATTAATATGACAATTGGCAGGAAAGGAATATTACATCAACCTGTGAATTTTTCCATAAAATGATGAATCAGGATGAAAACTTAAAATAGTTTAATATGTATTATTCAATCCCCCATCCAAAGGAATATTAGCCCCGGTAAGATAAGAAGCATATTCTGAAGCCAGAAAAGCCACCAGATGACCATACTCTTCCGGTTTTCCGAATCGTTTCATTGGGATTTTACTTTCCCTGGTCTTTTTAATTTCTTCTACAGATGAGTTCATTTTTTGAGCATCATGACTGATTAAATTCTGAATGCGTGCTGTATCAAAATATCCTGTTAAGATATTGTTCACTGTAATATGATGCTGGGCAACTTCGATGGATAAGGTTTTGGCCCAAGCCATTACTGCCGAACGGATAGAATTGGAAAGCGCCAGATTTCCGATGGGTTCTTTTACAGAGAGTGAAGAAACATTGATAATACGGCCGTTTTTCTGCTCAATCATATAAGGTAAAGCCAATAAAGTTGTTTCACAAACCGTTTTAAACAGAAGGTCAAAAGCTTTCTGATAATCTTCAACATTTTTTTCAAGGGCAAGCCCCGGTTCCGGACCATTGGTATTATTCACCAAAATATCTATGGAATGGGTTTTAAAATATCCTGCGATGATTTGTTTATAGCTTTCAAAATCAGAAAAATCAGCAACCAGATATTCATGTTTCTGATCCGGATGAACAGTCGGTAATGAAGCCATAAAATCTTTAAGTTTTGCTTCATTTCTAGCCATTATAGTCACATTAGCCCCACATTTTGCCAGTTCAATGGCAATTCCTGCTCCTATTCCCTGCGTAGCCCCTCCTACCAGAGCATTTTTTGAAAAAAGTTGAATATTCATACACTCTATCTGATTACAAATTATCTTATATAAAGGTAAGAAAAAAACCTCCAAAATACATTGGAGGCAACATTTTTAACCCTGTTGTGAAAATTACTTTACAACCGTGGCTTCTAACTCTACTTTTAAGGTTTCAAATAAACCATTCACCTCAAGCATAGTAACCGCCTGCTCAATATTGTGTTTTGCAATCCATTCCTGAAGAATAGGAAAATGAGGCCATAATTCCTGGGTTGAAGTGGTATAGATATTTAATCTTACAACTCCTTTACACGCATACCCTGCTGTGGTAATCACTTGTTCAAGATTAGCGATGGCTTGCTCCAGCTGGCTTTTCATATCCTTATTACTCGAGGTACCATCCGGATCAATAGCAGCCTGTCCTGAACAGTATAAAGTTGCTGCTGTGTTTTTGACTTCCACAGCTTGTGAATAACTGCGTGCTTCCTGCCATTTCCATGGGTTTACAATTCTTTTTTCCATTGTTGAATTTTGTTATACATTACTCTGCAAAATTGCAGAATAGGCATCTCAAAACTCTGTGACCGGAATCACGATTATTCAGTGACCGAAATCACAACTTATAAAGATAAACGGCTGAGTGTTTCGCGGGAAACGCCCAGATAAGCGGCAAGCAATGATTTGGGAACACGCTGAACAAGAGACGGATATTTTTCCAGGAGTTGTTCATATCGTTCTTTTATTCCGGTTGTCATGGTAGAAATAATGCGCTGTTGTGCTGAAATAAATCCCATATAGGCTTTTTCCAGAAAGAAATGCTCCATTTTAGGATGGATACTACAGATCTTCCTATAATTTTCAAGGCTAAGGCACAATATTTCCGTATCTTCCACACACTCCAATGACATGGTGGCTTTCTGACTCAGATAATAGGCAGGGAAATCGGTTTCCCACCAATCTTCCATGGCAAACCCTACGATATGCTCCTTTCCGGCTTCATCCGTATAGACTAATTTCAAAAGTCCTTTCAACACAAAATAATTATAGGAAACCCACTCTCCTTCTTGTATTAAAAACTGATGCTTCTTGTATTTTTTATAGATAAAACAGGAAGATATATATTCAAACTCTTCTTCACTGAGAGGAAGTATTTTTTCGATATGGGTTCTTAAACGATCCGGCATATGCTATTTCTTAAAGTATAAAAGTACTATTTTTTCATAAAGGAAGTTTGTATATTAGTAGTAAATACACTGTAATGGACACCCATCAATATTTTGACATCCTGATTAGCAAACTTCCTCCCATTAATGATAAGGCTATTTTAAATACCTTAGAAAACCAATATGAGGTTATTAATCTTGAGAAAGGGGAACCTTTAATTGCTTTTCAGTCTAACAACAGGAAAATATATTGTATTCTACAGGGAAGTTTTATCCGAAATATCATTACTTCGAGAGGGGAAGAGAAAACGGTTATGTTCCATACTGAATCTTTCTGCGAATTCTTCAAATCTTATGATTCGGTGTATTTTCATCAAAAAACCAATTATGAAATAAAAGCGAATGAAAAATCGGTAGTGATTGCGGTGGACTATGATTTCTTTTTTAATCTTATTCAAAATGATATAGAGCTCCTTCGTTTTTATACTCATAAAACTGAGGAACTTTTTCTGGCCATTGACCTTTTCCGGAATTTCCAATTGGGATTGACCAGTGAGGAGTACCTAAAATGGCTTTATGAGCATTACAATTTTCTGTTTCTTCGCTTTTCAGGTCAAAATATCGCCAGTTTTATGGGAATCACGAATGTATGGCTCAGCAATCTGAAAGCCAAGATCACTTTTTAAATTACTTTAAACGAATTCTTTTTTCTGATTCTGAACTTTGTGGTGTTAATTTAAATCAGTAAAAAATGAAAACGTATCAAACCAATAAAGCTTGGAAACAATTGAACGAATTGCTTCCTGTTGATTTTCAGATTACAGACCACAATCTTCCCCTTGAAGAAGTATGGCAATGGAAAGGCAACAACATTCACCTTGACCGCTACCCTAATCCTACTGCTGAATACAGGATTTTTCTGCATCACGGGGTAGGAACCAACGGCCGGCAGATGAATATGATCTTCGGTCACCAGATGGCTGCACTTGGATATGAAGTAGTTGCTATTGATAATCTTGGGTATGGGATGACGGAAGTTAATCAAAAAGATATTACTTATAATGATTGGGTACATTGTTTCGCAGATTTTGTAAATTCTGAAACGAAGCGTGATTATAAAAAGCCTGTTCTTTACGGATTAAGCGCCGGAGGAATGGTGTGCTATAACTCGGCATGTTTTATGAATGAAGTACATGGCATTATCGGAATGTGTTTCCTGAAAAATGATGATAAAACCGTTGGAAAAGAAACAGCAAAGTTCGGATGGGCTAATGGGTTTATGTTTCCCATGATGAATCTCCTGAATACAATAGGTTTTAAAAGATTTCAGTTGCCGATGAAAGCAGTTTCCAAAATGAATTTTCTTACCAATAATGAAAAGGCTTTGAAAATCTTTCTGAATGATGATGCATCAGCCGGTGCTAACGTTCAGATGCAGTTTTTATATGAATATATGAATTACCATTTGCCTATTCCTGTAACAGAGTTTAACAAATGTCCTATTCTGCTGACACAACCTGATAAAGACCGATGGACACCACTGCATTTGAGTCAACGATCGATGAAAGGCATTAAAGCTCCTTTTACAGTAAAATTATTAGAAAATGGTGGACATTATCCGATGGAAAAAACAGCTTTGGTGCAGCTTATTCAATATGCGGATGAGTTTATTACATCTTTGAAATAACTCATGAAGACAATCCACAAAAAAGCCTGTAATCTTGATTTACAGGCTTTTTTAAATTATATCTGAGATACTTATGACTTTCGAGATTTTGTATAATTAAATCTTGTATTTCCTCCACCTCGTTTACGTATTACGCTCCATACAGATATAAGAAGATTTCTTTTTGTCATAAAATATTTCTACAAACGGTTCATCTTGTAATCCGATCTGAAAAAGAAACTCCAGGTCCTCGTTCCACTGCATAGGAACGTCATCTTCAGGCCAGGCCATTGCCCAACCGCCCTTATAGGCAAAAACATCATCATTGGAGTAAATAGGATGTGAATCTATCCAGATATCAGTATAGTCATCCGGAGCAAAAGCCATTAAGCTTGGCAGATCATCTCTATCTCCATCATTTTCAACAATCCATTGTTGGATTTCTTCATCTCCGTAATGCATCAATGTTTCAAATGGCGGGTAAATCTCTGTTTCTTTTTCTGTTAAAGCTGTATAGGAGCTTAAGTCAACAGATTCTATATGAACTGGTACAAAGCTAAACTCATCCTGTTCTTCCGTAAGTCCCATCCATTGATGTGGGTGCTTTACAATAAAACGAAGTGGTTCATCTTCATTAGTATAAGCTGTTTTTTCATCCGCCTCATTCGCTGAAATAAACAATTTGGCTTTACGGACCATAGGCTGTGCCTTCTCCTTCAGTTGGTCTATATTCATAAGTAGTGAAATGGTGTTCAATAATTTTCTTTCTATTCAAAAATAAGCCTTTTTATCGGGCTTTACAATCATTACTGGGAATTAAGATAGAAGTTACTTACAGCTATTTGAATGATTTATAAAATCTACTCAATAGACTCATATAAAAGTAATAAAGGCAGAAAACATCTCTACGAACACTTCAAGAACTTCCTTCTTCCAGCCTCCAGCTTCCGTTCAAACTACTAAACTATAAAAGGGTAATTCTCTCCCAATTGGGGATGAATGGCATTCAGCGTATCATAAAAGTTTTGTCTGACAGGTTCTGAAACTTCATCATGCTCATCCAAGTAAAAATCCAATTGTTGAACAATGAATGCCATCTGCAACCATTCTTCAAAACTGATATTCATGGGTTCTGATTTTTCATCATCATGATTATAAAAGAAAACAGTTCCGCTTCTATCCAGAAACCAGCGATCTCCTTGCCCATTTCCTGCAAAACACCAAGAGTCTGACAGGGCATATTCTTTATTTTCATTAACCGCTTCAACAGCATTATATAGAATAGCTTCTGATGCGATCTCCGTTGTTTTGATTACAGAAACAAGCTTTTTATAATGTTCGGGAAAAGGAAAATCAATGATTTTAGGGAAATTCTGTACGTTCCCTTTTGCTTTTAAAATCTCAATTTCTATTTCTTCAATGGATCGTATTTTAAATGAAATCATCAGTAAGCTTTATTAGGGGTTTTCAGCTTACACTCAATTTTCAAATTATGCTGCTTCATCAGCTCTAAAAAAGCCTGGGTAACGAATTTGATCCATTTATTTTCATCTTGAACAGCATATAATCTTCCTGTGAATGAAATGAAAGTAAGGTATACAAATTCATAGTTCTAGTTACTCAAAGTGTTTATTGTCCTTTTTTATTTCAGTAAAGAATCAATTTGCTGGTAAAAAGAATCCTTGCTGTAATCTGCCACTCCGGTGTGATGAAGGCGGATTTCTCCTTTTTTATCCAGTACAACAGTAGTTGGCAACGAACCGTTATAAATTTCTCCCGGAATACTGCCTGCAGGAGTTATAAAAGGAACTGTAAATCCTTTTTCTTTTAAATAAGCTTTTCCCAAATCGGGGTTATCGTCAAGATTTATCGTGAGGAATATGATATTCGGATGGGTTTTGTATCGGTTATACAACTTTTCAATTGATGGAAACTCAGCCCGGCAGGGAGGACACCATGAGGCCCAGAAATTAATAAAGACCACTTTATCTTTCAGATCAGAGGGATCAATAAGCGTCCCATCTTCATTTTTTAGCATCAAGCCTGTATAAGCTACAGCATTTCCCTGTTTCTCCACGGATTCAGAAATACTGGAATTGAGTATTCCTGTGGATGCGACCTGTCTCATCAGCCATGCCTTCGCATCCGGATTTACCAATATGATAATGAACAAAACCGTTAATAGTAGAGTGGAAAGATTACTCATGACCCACTTTTTAAGATTATCCATACTCTTCATCGTTCTTTCCAGGCAAGATAAGTTTAATATTTGGATTAAGGAAGAGTAAAAATCTTTTACTATAACACCTCATTTGAATCTAAAACGATTAAAATATTAAACAATTTTATTTATTTTATCATTAAAAAATCAAATAAATGAATAAAAAACCATCATTTTATTCACTTGCATTTTTCATTATCATAATTAGTTTTTCATTCAGTAAAAACACAACAACTTAACATCTAATCAATTTCCAATATCAAATTCTTACAATCTTTAGTATTAAAATCTCCAAAAACACTCATTAACAACACAAAAACCACAATTTTTTCACCAAAATGGGGATTTTGCCTGTAACTAATTCCTTATTCTTTCAACTAATCAACTGGAAACAATAACTCCGTTCAATATAGAAGAGATCTACTACTTTAAAAAAAACTAATGCAAACATCTTTTTTCAAGATTACCGCAGCCACTGCTGCGCTCTGTTTCAGCACTCTGGTGATGGCCCAACAGCAATCCCGCTCCATAAGCGGAACAGTGAAAGATAAAAAAAACGGCGAATTGCTGATTGGTGTAACGGTAAAAGTAAGCGATGATCCTTCGATTAACGTTGTAGCCAATGAATATGGATTTTACTCCCTATCAGTGCCTGAAGGAAAACATACCATCATTATTTCTTATCCCGGTTACAAGGATTTTGAGCAACAAATCAACGTTGATCAGAACATGAAACTGGATATTCTTCTTAACCAGGAAGAGCAAAAATCCAATACGATAGATGAAGTAGTTGTTTCCGGGATTAAAAAGGATAAAAATCTTACCAGTGCCCAAATGGGAACTGAAACTTTAAATATCAAAAGTATAGAGAAACTTCCTGTTTTATTTGGTGAGAAGGACGTTATGAAAACCATACAGCTTCTGCCGGGTATTAAAAGTAACGGTGAAGGAAGCAGCGGCTTCAGTGTAAGAGGGGGTGCTACAGATCAAAACCTGATCCTTTTGGATGAAGCTCCGGTGTATAATGCGTCACATTTACTTGGGTTTTTCAGTACATTCAATAGTGATGCTTTGAAAGATGCCAGCATCATCAAAGGAAATAGCCCTGCTCAGTATGGAGGACGCCTTTCTTCAGTAATGGACGTGAAAATGAAGGATGGAAATAACAAAAATTATAATGTAAATGGTGGAATCGGACTGATTAGCAGCAGGCTGAGTGTGGAAGGGCCGATTCAGAAAGAAAAATCTTCTTTTATTGTATCCGGAAGAAGAACGTATGCCGATTTATTCCTTAAATCTTCTAAGGATTATAAAGACAATAAATTATATTTTTACGATCTTAATCTGAAAGCCAATTATCAGATCAATGAAAATAACCGTATTTATATTTCGGGATATTTCGGAAGAGATGTATTAGGATTGGGAGATACATTCAATACCGATTGGGGAAATACTACTGCAACATTACGATGGAACAGTATTATCAACAGTAAGCTTTTCTCCAATACATCTATTATCTACAGTAATTATGATTACAAGATTGGCCTGAAAAACAACGAGAGCGAATTTAATTTAAATTCAAAGATTCAGGACTGGAATCTTAAACAGGACTTTACCTGGTTTGCAGGAAACAAGCATTCTGTACGATTCGGGTTGCAGTCTATTTACCATACTTTGACACCAAGCAGTGCTTCCGGAACAATTGTGAATTCTTATTCAAGAAACCCAAGATATTCATGGGAAAATGCCCTGTACATCAATGATGATTTCAAAGCAACAGAAAAGCTTACCATTAATTACGGAATGCGACTTTCCTTCTTCAGTGTATTGGGTGGCGACACTTTCAATACTTACGAAAACGGAGAACTTACGGGAAGTCAATATTTAGAAAAAGGAAAATTCGGAAAGACATATACTAACCTTGAGCCGCGTATTACAGCTAATTACCGCATTAATGAAGTAAGCAGTGTGAAAGGAGGATACTCCAGAAACACCCAGAACCTTCATCTTTTGAGCAACAGCAGCAGTGGAAATCCTACCGACCAATGGATTGGAAGCAGCTATTCGGTGAAGCCTGAAATTGCAGATCAGGTGAGTGTAGGCTACAGCAGAAATTTCAATAACAACAATTATGAATTGAATGCTGAAATTTATTATAAATCCATGCAAAACCAGATCGATTTCAAAAACGGAGCCCAGATTGGCTTCAGTACTGCAGCAGATGTAGAAGGTGAGTTATTGTTTGGTAAAGGAAGAGCTTACGGACTGGAACTTATTGCCAAAAAGAAAAGTGGAAAACTGACTGGTTGGATCTCTTATACCCTATCTAAAACTGAAAGAAAGATCGACGGAATTAATGACAATCAATGGTACAATGCCAGAATGGATAAAACCCATGATATTTCTATCGTTGCCACTTATCAGCTTAACCCAAAATGGACCCTTTCCGGGTTGTTTCTTTACAGCACAGGAAATGCAGTAACCTTCCCTGTTGGAAAATATGAACTGAACGGGCAGACGGTATTCCAGTATAACAGCAGAAATGCTGACAGAATGCCTGCATATCACAGAATGGATCTTAGTGCCACCTACGAACCGGAATCGAATAAGCGTTTCCGCGGATCATGGACATTCGGAATTTACAACTTGTATGGCCGTGAAAACGCCTACACCATTACTTTCGAAGACAATCCAAACAATCCGGGAACAACCCGCGCTATGCAGACTTCCCTATTCCGTTGGGTCCCTAACATCACTTACAATTTCAAATTTTAAATCATGAAAAAAGCATTCTTTATCATATTATCTGCCATTGCATTAACTTCTTGTGAAAAAGAGATTGATCTGGATCTGGCTGATCAAAGTGGAAACATTGTCATTGAAGGAAATATCACCGATAAAAATGGATCATATACCGTAAAAATTACCAAATCTGTTGGTTTTGCCCAACCTAACCAATATCCGGCTGTTACGGGAGCCCAGGTTATTCTAAGTGATAATACAGGACAAACAGAAACACTGGAATATGCAGGAGGAGGAGAATACAAAACGAGTACTTTTCTTGGAGTACCAGGCAGAACATATACTCTTAAAGTTGTAGCAGAAGGAAAACAATATACTGCTCAAAGTACTATGCCTAAGGCCGTTGAACTGGAAGGTCTTGTACAGGATACTTTTATGTTCGGAAGTAAGAAGACCTATACTCTTCTACCTGTTTTTACAGATCCTGCTGAATTAGGTAACCGATATCTTTTCAGTTTTACCATCAATAATTTACCTAAAAAGTACATCAGCGTACTTTCTGACAATTTAAACAACGGATTACCCAATCAATGGACTTTGGGACTTCCTAATGATGATAATAAAGGTAGGGATCACGAAGTGGTCGTTGGTGATGTTATTGATGTTGAAATGCAGTCTATTGACACCAATATATTCACATATTACAGTGCTCTTCTTAAGATCTCAGAAGGATATGGAGGCAGTGTTACCCCTGCTAACCCGCCAAGTAATATCAGTAATGGAGCTTTAGGATATTTCTCCGCACATACTGTAAGATCTATGGTTACACAGATTCAATAGATTTTCTATTATTACAATAATAACGGTTATTCCAGTGTATTGGAATAACCGTTTATTTTTTTACGAACTGGTGTAAAATTATTCTATCCCAGACGTTAAGGACTACAGTTCTAAAATGAAATCCAATTTTCTAATCATTAGTGACATTTCAAAATCCTCCTGACATCCTGTTGTCATACTTCATACTTAATTTTGTACCCAATTAATGTAAATACAAGATTATATGAAATTAGCATCGTTAAGAATCATTACAAAAGACATCCAGCAATCAGTTATGTTTTATGAGAAAGCAACAGGATGTACGGCTCAATGGTATACGGAAGATTTTGCTGAACTTAATACCCACTCTATTACGATAGCCATCGGAAGCACGCGTACCATGAAAATGTTTGGAGGAGAACATCTTACAGCATCTAAAGGTTTTACCAATACCATTATCGAGTTTTTAGTAAATGATGTTGATGGCGAATATGAAAACATTAAAAATCTGAGCCATCATATTGTACAGGAACCTACAACAATGCCTTGGGGGAATCGTTCTCTCCTTTTCTGTGATCCGGATGGGAATCTGATTAACTTTTTTACCCCTGTAAGCCCTGAAGCGATTCAAAAATTTAGATAAAATATAAAAGGCTGGGAAGCCGGAAGATGAAGGATGGAAGTTACTTTTAGCCTATTAATGAATAAAAGTAACTTGTAGCACTTAGGTAGAAAAGTGAAGTGGTTTCCGGTTTTCTTTCCCTTTAAATAGAGATATATTCTTATTGATTTTATTTTTCCGATTGCGCTATTTTTCGTAAGTTGAAACTTCAAACCAATCCATGAAATATATTCTCCAGGCCTTTATTGGTCTTTTTCTCTTACAATCTTGTGAGTCAGATGAGTTAAAAGTAAGCTTTAAAACAATCGAAATCAATATTCCGGGGAGCTTAGGTCCTTCTTTAAAACATGGTTCAAAATATTATTGTTATTTTGAAAAAGACAATCCATTAGGTTCCAACACCATTGTAGATTTTTATATTCTGGATGAAAATGGAAAAACAGAAGCCCATATTCCTCCCCCACCCATTTTATTTTCAGATTATAACTTATCTGTAAAGAATGATACTGTTTTCACCACTCATTACAATAATTATTCTGCATTCTATCTTGATGAGAAAAAAAAGAAATGGATAAAAACCCCTAAGACACCGGATATTGTTTTTAAAGATAAAAACTATACAGTAGTCAGCAGTACTTCAAATATCGGGTGCTATAAAATAGGGTTCATAGATCATACAACACGACAGCAGTATGAAATCTACGCGGAAAACCCAATGATCAATCCATTGAACAATGCTTATTATATAACCTCTACAGATTATATTTTAAAAATTTCAGATCCAAAGAAAATGGAAATAGCAGGACAGTCAACTTCCAAGGATCATTATTGTACAACACAACATATTGACTCTTTGAAGGGAGCTGAAGTTCAATATAAAAATGAACTTCCCACCATGTACAAATTTTCTATATCGACATCATTTGTTGTAAAAAACCAACTGTATCACTTATATTCAGAAGATGGTACCACCAAAATTGCAGTTTTAAAAAACAAAGAACTCTTCCCTGTTTTTGAATTTAAAGACGATATTCGCCCCTACCGAAAACATTATGACGGTATGAGTTTTATTCCGGGGAATGAATATCAAACCCTTCGGTTTTCTACAAATAATCCCCATACTTATGGGTTGATTGAAATTGATAAGAATAAGTTCAATGTGATTACATTCAAAAATAAATATCGGGAACCTATACTGGGTGAGCCATACACAAAAGCCTGGGTTGAGAAAAATTTCATGGATTTTTATACCCATTTTAATACACTATCCATCAACCAAACCGATCATATTGAACAAAAAGAAAATGCATTGAACCTAACTCAACTTGGATTATATAATGGCTTCCCTACCGTGCCATCTGATGATTTCCCTACAGTATATCAAAAAGTTGAAAGGAAGTATATTCATTTAATAACCTCCTATTATTATTCTCATCAAAACAAATCATTAAAACTTATTAAATTCGAATGGGTACCACAATCCTATTCAACACTCTCCAATG
Source organism: Chryseobacterium sp. Marseille-Q3244 (assembly GCF_940807095.1). Lineage (NCBI taxonomy): Bacteria > Pseudomonadati > Bacteroidota > Flavobacteriia > Flavobacteriales > Weeksellaceae > Chryseobacterium > Chryseobacterium sp. Marseille-Q3244. The sequence goes on from NZ_CALNWX010000015.1 coordinate 65,597, forward strand.
AAGATGATATCAAGGTCCGGGAATCTCTTGACACCCAAAAAATATTTAAGAGCAAATATAACTGGCTTCATGCTTTTCTGAAACAGAAATTAGGAGAACCTATTTCTGAAACCACTAATGGCTCTTCCTATATGACTGCTAAGTGGGAAAACGGAACACAAAATATTGAATTGTCTTATTATAACACCACCACCCTTACTTTGTACAAAAAACAAAAGAATTAATTATACTATTTTCTTACTTATAATTTTTTCACCCATACTCATAAAAAAAAGGAGGCATTTATTGCCTCCCTTTTCTTTTGTACTCGTAACCCGACCTTGAATTTCTTTATATTTATTTGTGTTTTTTTCTTATCATTTGGTTTTTTTCAAGAAATCCACGTGTAAGGTCATTCATACACTTCTATATTAATTTCATCACTTGCTATCCCTCTTCATCACTTGTGTTCTATATAACTATTGTGTTTTATATAATTATAGTTTATTATTTTTACAGTTATTTCATTTTACCCGTTATTATGAAGTGAAAAAACTAAAAAAAGCAATTACATTTCATTTGGTAAATTTTATACTACAAAGTAACGACATCGCAGGATAATATCATCTATAAAACCCATAGATACATTTCCGATGCGATATAGATATTTATCGATAAAACAAGTTGAACACTTAAGAAGCGTAGAATAGACCGGAATAAATCTATATTTTGTGATGTATTTTGATAAGATCAATCAGCTCTACAATATTTTCTATTTTCAGCTTTTCAAAGATATTTTTTTTGATTGTACTTACCGTATTTTGCTTTATATTTAAATTATTCGCAATTTCCAGATTTCCATATCCTTCGGCATACAGTTCTGCAATCTGCAGTTCTCTTTTGGTTAAGCTGCTCAGTGGGCTTATTACATTAGGGTCGTAGATAAATTGTACCAATAAATTTCTTGTCAGATCAGAAAAATACTCTCCTTTTTGAATAAACTGAGAAACGGCATCTCTTACTTCTTCCTCTTCACTTAGTTTACTCAGATAACCATTGGCTCCTGCTTTTATAAACTTAAGCGCATACAGGTCTTCTTCAAGTCCTGTAAAAATAAGAATCTTGAGATCCGGATTTGCACTTTTCATTTGTGGTAAAATATGCAGACTGTTTCCTTCGGGAAAATGGGCATCAATAATGGCCATTTCAATTTCCTTTGTCTCTATCAGCTCTACGGCTTGCTGTAAAGAAGAAGTATGGTATACTTTAGCATTAGGAGCAATATCACTAATAACGATCTCCATTCCCTGTCTTACGATACTGTGATCATCTGCTAAAAGGAATATGATTTCCCTGTTTTCAATTGGCATTTCCATTATTTATTATTGATATTTAAATTGATTCTGAATGTCACCTGCGTTCCTTTATGTAACTTACTGGAAACCGAAATCTCTCCATCAAACAATTCTACAATTTCCTTAACAAGGTTCAGCCCTAATCCTACACCTAGATTATCTACCTCATCTGAAACGGTTCCCTGATAATAAGGATCAAAAATCTTTTTCAGATCAGATTCCGAGATTCCTACTCCGGTATCTCCTACTGTTGTAATCAAGGTAATTTTATCATTTTCTAACGGTTCCGTCGTCATGACAAGATCTACCTTCCCGTTTTCTGTATACTTATTCGCATTGCCCAGAATATTCATAAAAATCTGGTTAATTCTGATATTGTCTGAAAATACAACAACTCCTTCAGGAATTCTGTCTGTTACGGCAAACTTATTGTTCCGGGTTTCCAGATAAGGAGAAATAACCTTTACAATAGAACCGATTTCCTCTTTAAGATTAAAGACAGACTTAATCAGTTTCTTCTCGGCATCCTGATTCTTTGTGTACTCCAGGATCTGGTTAGATTGCAGAAGCAGCGTGCTGTTGGTAAATTTAATCGACTTTAGATAATCTTTGATTGTCTCATCACTTGTTGATCTGTAAATCTTATCAATAAAAATATTAATGATCTTCAGCGGAGATCTTAAATCGTGGCTTAGCATCCCCAATATTCTGTTCTTGAAATTCAGATTATTTTTAATTTCTTTATTGGCAGCATCAAGTTTCCTTTCATAGATGAAGGCAACCCTTGTAAAGTACATAATCAGAATGGATACAATGAACATTAAAACCATCAGCCCAAGCACAAGATATCTTCTGATTTTATTATTGTCGGAGCTTTGCTTGGTATATTCTTTTTCAAGTTCAGATTTGAAATCTTTAATGGCATTTTCATACACATCAATCAAACTATTACTGTATACCAATAGTTTACTGAAATTGCTGTAAAACTGTATATTTTCATGCTGATTTTTGATCGCATATTGCTGCGCTTTCTTTACTTCCGCTGCATAATGTTTATCCATCGACTTTAAAGCCTTATCCATTTCAGTCTTTACATTGGAAATGTCTATGGTTTTATTATTCGTTAAAGTAATGACTGTACTTTCTTTCTGAATATTTACTTTTCCTGTGATAGCATCTTTCAAACGCCCCATGAAACCTTTCTTCTTGATCGTATCAGCATAGGTATGGGTCTGAACATTGAGATTTTCAAAGTCATTCTTATATTTTGCCGGCTCATACTGCTTATCCTCAATTTTTGTAGGGGGCTTCAAAGAAGTTTCGTATACAGAATCTATAAGGGATTTCAGCTTAGTTACCTTCAGGGTATCCATTTTCTTCTGGGCCAGGGTCTTTTTCAATCTTGGGCTTGTATTTTCATACTCCCCAATCTTATCAAAATTCTTTTTAAGCTTCCTTAATGATTCAAAATAAAGCTGCAGATCCTTATTATCCTGGCTCACCATGTATCTTTGAAGATGCTCCTGTGCATCTATGAAATCTTTTCTTGAATTATCGGTTAGTCCACCCAGAGCCCTGCTTTCCTCCAGCTGCGTCTTGATAAACTGCAACTTTTTCTCATTTACAAACTCATTGTAAAAAAATACTCCTATAATTACCTGTATTAACAAGATACATATAATCAACGAGTAATGAACAACCTTCCTCAATTTAAAATTTAAGAATTTATATTTCATATCTACTGCCAGGTAAATTAACCTTCTGTTTTTCTTAAGCCTCTTTTATTAGTCTTAAACAATATAATATTATTAATAAAAACTTAATAATCATCATATATTGTTCAATTAGCAAAGTTAAATTAATTTTCGTCTACTTAATAATATAAAATTTCTGATAAAAACAGGCAATTCAAGATCTAATTTACATCAAAAAGCCTATAAAACCTAAGCTTTTCATTAATGTAATTATTTTTTTTAGAATAGATGTAAAAAAAACACCCCTATCAAAAATATTTTGAGAGATGTTTTCATAGGGATTGGGACCTACAAATAATGGACAGAATTTTTAATAATTTAGGATTATTAAAGGGGTTTGAATTTCATCTTTTCATACGACATTCAACAACGTAGAATCTTTCTCACCAGCATCTTATTACTCCTCAGCCCATTTACGAAAAGCTGCAGAATTTCCCTGGCTTGTAATCAGATGATTTTGAAATCCTTTCATCTGGATAGCCAATGTATTCTTATTATACCGTTCCACTCTTTCAACATGTTGTTTGTGGACAAGCTGACTGCGGTTGATTCTGAAAAATTCTGAGGGATTGAGAAGTGCTTCTATATCCTTCAACGTAGATTTATTCAGTAAATGCTTCTTACCGAATATATCAACAGCGAAGATAATCCCCTCATCCGCTTCAAAAAAGACAATATCTTTCGTATTCAGAAAGTAAATCCCCCCATGAGAGTTGACTGTAAAACGTTTTTTAGACTCTTTCTCCAGTTGATTATTGCTTAGTAGCTGCTGAAGCTTAGTCAGTACCTCATTTTCTTTAAAATCTGATTTTTTAAACATTAAGAATTTATCCCACGCTTTTTTAAAACGGTCCTGAGTAAAGGGTTTTAAGAGATATTCAATCCCGTTGCTTTCAAACGCGTTCATCCAGAACTGATCGTATGCTGTGATAAAAATAATCGGGCAGGTAATACTGATCTGATCATAGATCTCAAAAGCATTTCCATCCAAAAGCTCAATATCTGAAAAAATCAGATCCACTGCTGAATTTTTCAGGACCTCCACGGCTGCTTCTACCGTATCAATTTCAGCGACCAGCTCCACTGGCAACTCCAACTCACTGATAAAGCGCTTTAATTTATTTCTGGCAGGGATTTCATCTTCAATAATAACAACTTTTATCATATTTTATTCCGGGATTATAGGAATTATAGCCGTGAATTCTGTTTCTGTTTTTACAATCTCCAATTTTTGATCGGTCAGTACCAAGTATTGTTCTTTAAGGTTATTCAAAGCTCTTCCTGAGATCCTTTTGACGCTTCGTTTAGGAATTATATTGTTAGTTACAGTGATACCATTTCTTACAGAAATAGTAATAAGAACAGGATTAGATTGACTTCCCAGATTATGCTTAACTGCATTTTCCAACAATATCTGCAGAGAAAGCGGAACTATATTTCCTGCTATATTTTCATGATCTATTTGCAATGCATAGGCATTTTCATATTTGTACCATATCAGGTTAAAATATTTTTCAACGAAAGCCAATTCTTCCTTTATTGAAACTAGCTTTTTATCAGAAGCCTCCAAAACATACCGGTAGATTTCCGCAAATTCATTTAGAAAATCGGAAGCCTTATGCTTATCTTCTTCTATCAACTGATCCAAAATATTAAGGTTATTGAACAGAAAATGAGGATTAAGCTGGGTCTTCAGCTGATTGATCTTATTTTCGGACAACGCATGCTCATACAATAACAGCTGTTTCTGGTACACCACATTCTTTTTATAATAATGATAAGCCAGAAAAAAACTTCCATAGATAAATCCGTCTATCAGATCAGAAAAGATGGAAAAAATAAGTGTTTCCCTGTTAAAGTTTCTCTCAACAGTTCCAAATACCAGTGCAATCAGAAAACCTACCATTTTCATCACCAAAAGGTAAACGAGGAGTGAGGAACTGAATATCTTAAGAATTTCTTTTATCTTGAAAGTAGATGACCTCTGCCAGTTTTTAATAAAGAAATCAATCACAAAAAACAGGATACAAGCACTCACAAAGTTAGCGACAGCCGCTTCAGGTGTAAAAATATATTGATTCAGCGTTCCTCTGATAGCAATCCGTACATGAATAGACTGTACATAGGCAAACAAAAGAACAAACAGCAGAAAGTATCTGTTTTGATGAATTTGTTTTGAAATGTTTTTCATACAGCTATCAGTTATCTTTCACAAAAATAGCCCTATATTTTTTACAGGGCTGATTCTTACTCATTATTTTTTCTTTTCCGGAAATGAAGCGGTAATATTTCCTTTATCATCCATAAAATCCAGCTTGGCTTCATTATTTTTATCTACACAGAATCTGGCACGCGGCAATCCTTTGTTATCAAATAAAAACAGTCCATTATTTTCATCTTTCGTCTTTCCCAACATCATACGAGGCGCTCCTCCAATGAGTTCCTGACTCTCATATTCTTTATATTTTTTCTGAAAAGCTTCAGGATTATTTTCCAGCTTATCCAGCTCTTGCATAATTTCGCCTGTTCTAATTTGAGATTCCTTTGAAGGGCGATCATTGAAATAAAGCCCGCTGGATACTACTCTTTTATCACCTTTCTTATAATCCTGTGTCAACAATTGCATCACCTGATCTCCATCATATTGATCATAAGTGAGAGATAATCCTGAGCTGTGCCCGTTTTTATTTTTCTGTCCATCATAAATAAAACCACCACATTCAATTCCTTCTTCATTGAAGAAAAGCATTCCGGAACGCTTCTTCCTTGTTGTATTGGGAGCACTTCCATTTACTTTTTCTTCTCCTGTTGGAAATCGGTCTACATTGGTAATAATCATTTTTACAGTTCCGTCTTTTTCCACCACGTTGATTCTTTCCACATCAATTTCTGCAAATTTCTGATGCCCATCTGCTTTGAAAGCTGAAGCGGTTAAGAAAATGATTCCAATGGCTGCTGTAAAAGCAAATGTTCTTAAAAAAATTAATTCTCGGTTCATGATAGTATATTGCTATTGTTTTTGTTTTAATAAATCAAAGCTATTGCAACCACACAGCTTACACAATGAAAAAACAATGAACCAATGAAATAAAGAAATGAATAAAGGAATTTAGGGAATAAATAAAAAGCTCCGACTTATTTTCATACATCGGAGCTTTGTTTTATTGTTAGAATGGTTTACAGATTAACGTTATCTAAAAGATTTTTCAGTTCTTCAAGGGAGATATTATCCCCGGAAGCCACTACTCCATATCTGTTTCCTTCCAAATATTGAATACTTGTCATTTTATCATTTTCATACATACTGTGGTCAAAGTAAACGAACCAGCCTTTATAATTTTTAATGTTGGTTTTATCACCTGGCTCTTCAATTGATTTGAGTTCAAGATAACTTAAAAGACTTCCTTTAACCTGCTCTGCTCCGGCTCCGGCACCATCTGTTACCATTAAATAAACACTTTGAGATCCTTTTGCATAATTTGCCGTAGCATAAGATCCCGTTTCTTTGTCTTCAAAAGCAGTAACTTCAGTAAGCTTAAATCCGTTAATTTCTTTTTTAAATTTACTTTTAAAATCATTTGAACTGATAGGTTTCAGTTTCTTCAGATCTTTAGCCAGTTTCTCAACTTTTATGGAATCAGAATCATTCTGTATCATTTCTATCTCTTTTTCCAATGGCTGATTGGCAAAAACAAGATTAGATCCTAAAGTACATGTGAGTGCAACACTTAAAATACCTGCTCCCAGATAAGATAATTTCATAAATAATTAATTTTTTTTAGTCCCACAGGCATTGCAAAAAATACACCAAATGAAAACTCTTAGATCAAATTCTATTTCTTATGTTTTTTTCTCTCAAATACAGAATCATTTCCTCTCAAAACCGGATAAACAGGAGCAAATAAAGAATTAGCCGAATCATTTTATAGGAATTAACAAAAATAACTATTCTGATTTTTAGTTGATTATTAAGCTTTGTTAAAATTTGTATGAAAAAAGTTTTGTGGGAATTAAAAATCGTCCTATATTTGCACCACTGAAAACAACGATACAATCGGAGTTGAAGGAGAGTTGGCAGAGTGGTCGATTGCGGCAGTCTTGAAAACTGTTGACTGTAACAGGTCCGGGGGTTCGAATCCCTCACTCTCCGCAAGATGTGAAAACGAAAGTTTTCAAAAAGCATCAAAAAATAGATAAATCCTGCAAAATCAATGATTTGCAGGATTTTTTTGTTATAGCAAATGCTGTAATTTCCAAAAATACTCCAAAAGTTTGTGGCAATTATGTGGCAATTTTTAAATACATGACAAATTGCCACAAAAATAGAATACAAAACACCATAAAAACACTTTTAATTAATTTATAATGAACGTGTTGCAAATCTAAACATCTTGATTTGAATGACTTTTAGCTTGACATTTAACCCTTAAAAATGTTGAATTATGTTAGTCGAACAAAGCTATGGGCTCACCTTCTTTTTAAAGAGCTCGAAAAATGAAAAGATTCGCCACATTTATGTGCGGATAACAGTCGATGGTATTCCAAAAGAAACCTCTACCAAAAGAAAATGGTATCCCGACAGGTGGGATCAAAAGGAAGGCAAAGCTATTGGGACGAAAGAAGATGCCAAAACACTCAATACTTTCCTGGAATCATAGTAGGCCATTAAAAAAGTGTTGGATTGTGTTTTTATAATAGGCTTATTGTTAGCTGTGCAGTAAAGGAGATTCCCTTTAAACATAAAAAATAAAAACAAATGGCGCTTACGGGGAATGTTGAAAGGAATATAAGCAGGTTTTGATACTTTAAGATGCGCTAGGTCAATAAAAAATGGCTTATTGATTACCCTCTGGCTAGAAAGATGCACATTTTCTGATACGTAGTTTTTCTTTTCATCGGCAAATGACAATTCATATTTACACCAGTCAGGTAGGTGGCTAGGCCCTTTTAATGGGCCGCTTATACTTAATTCCAAGGTATATGGCGCTTCCATCAGATCTAGTTAATTGTGATTTGCTTGTATTCATTATGTTAAAATTAAAACAAATAATTTGAATGTCAGTAATTAAGCTTAATTAATTCTCTGAATGGTGTAAAATTTATTTTGCTTTACAGATCTTTTTTACTAGTTAGCCTAATAACTAAGGTTACTTAATCTACGTGAATTTTGCAATAATAATATCATGACAAATTTATTTTATCATTATTTTACAAGTATTATGCATAATAATTATGACATTGATAAATATTGGAATAAAATAATGAATTGACTTGTTTGTTTTTTTTTATAGATTAGCTGTCGGAAAACAATAACCTGTGACTAATATTCGTAATTACTCCTCAAGATCTGCATTAAGCATTATTATTAAGATTTATTCCCTGATTTTTCTTATACAATCCTAAAATTTAAAATATATAATACGACGAGATCTGTCGCTCAACCTATTTATTTTTGTTGCCTCTTCAAAAAGTAAACAACTTAATGCGTTGATATTATCAACCGATAAACTAACTATGAAAAAACATTTACTCTGGGTATCATTTCTCAGTATGACCCTTCAATTGCAGGGACAGGAAGTCCTTTGGCAAAAAGACATCAAATCCTCCACTCAGGATTTTCTTAATCAGGTTACCACAACGATAGACGGACAGTATTTGATTTCCGGAAGTTCAATACAGTCGTCTAGGATAGCTGAACAAGGTAAATCAAATAATGGATATGACCTTCATCTGGTTAAATTGAACCAGCAGGGAGAACAACTATGGGAAAAATATTTCTCAGGAAATAAACATGATTACTTAGCTGCCACTGTTGCCACTCAGGAAGGAGGTTTTTTGGTTGCCGGGACTTCTTATTCACAAAAAGGTATTGATAAAAAAGATGATTCCAAAGGTGGATCTGACATCTGGCTTATCAGACTTAATGAATTTGGGGACGAACTATGGCAAAAAAGCTTGGGAAGTCCTTCTGATGAACAAGCCAGAGCCGTAATTCAATCTACAGATCTTGGATTTTTTGTTGCTGGAAATGTTCAGAATGCACCTAGGGGTTACGGATCTAAAGATGCATGGATTATAAGATTGGACAAAGACGGCAAAGAACTTTCTCAATTGATATTAGGAGGCAAAGGACTTGACGAAGTGGAGAAAATGATTCCTACCAAAGATGGTGGCGTTTTACTCGGCATCTATTCCAGAAGCACTGCTAACGGATCCAAGAAAACCGAAAATTATGGTGAGGGTGATTACTGGATTGTAAAATTGTCTAAGGAGAATAAGATTGAGTGGGAAAAGAATTTCGGAGGAAAAGATGATGATCATGTAAGAACCCTGGCTTTAACTTCAAATGGTTTTGTCATTGGTGGAGAATCCAGATCAGAACAATCTGGAAATAAGTCTGTTGACTTGAAAGAAGGAACTGATCTTTGGTTTATTTCCTTAAACGAACGAGGTGAAGAGCAATGGCAAAAGTCTTACAGTTTCAAAAACCGTGATGTTTTGATGGGAATGAATATCATTCATTCTTCTGATGACAAATCATCAAAAGGAATTTTATTAGGCGGATATACCCAGGCTGAAGGAAGAATTGAAACTGATGATGAGACTTTCTGGATGTTATACCTTGATGGTAATGGAAATGAGCAGTGGAGAAAACATGTCAAAGGAGAATCCAGAAAAAGAGAGGAAAGACTTTCAGATCTTAAATTAAATAAAGATGGCTCTATTATTCTTGCCGGAACAAGTGCTGAAGAATTAGGCAAAGAAAACTGGAAAATTGTCAAACTTGGAGATAAACAGGTCAAAGACCTTGTCGAGAAATATGATATCAAGATCTACCCTAATCCAGTATCTGACTATGCCTATGTGGAAATCGGCTTTGAATTTAAAGAAGCTGATATTTTTTTATATGATATGAGTGGAAGGCAGCTTCAGAATCTAAAAACAAAAAATCCTGTTACTAAAATTAATACACAAGCTCTTGTACAAGGTGCTTATCTGGTGACCATAAAAACTGACAATAATAAAACAGCAAATGCAAAGCTGATAAAAAAATAGACAAAGATTAGAAATGAAAAATATATTATTGATTACAGTATTGCTTATACATTCTGTAATCTTTTCACAAAGTTATTTAATACCCTACATTCCAAAGGTACAATCTCCCAATGCATATAACTTAGGAATGTATGGTAACTATCCCATTGATCCTTCAACTGGAGTGCCGAGAATAGATATCCCATTGTACACCATCAAAAGTGGAAAATTGTCCTTTCCCATTTCAATATCCTATCATGCTAGCGGTATAAAAGTAAATCAGGAATCATCGACTGTGGGGTTAGGATGGGTTTTAAATGCAGGAGGAATGATACAACGAAACCTAAGAGATGTTCCTGATGACAAACCAAGTAATGGATTTTTAGCAGTAGGTAATAATATCCCTGTTTACAATGACATTGACCAACCTCTAATTTCAGGAGCAGGAATAATTGGAAATAATCCAACGATTAAGAGCTATTACAATAACAGCGCCAACGTAATGGAAGAAGGTCCAAACATATTGCACAAAGATACATCTCCCGATTTTTTCAATATTGTAACTAATTTAGGTCTTTCTGGTTCATTCTGCTTAAACAATAGCGGACAATTTGTTAGCAGTGAATTAAATCCTCATAAATTGGATATAGACTTATTAGGTGCATTAATGAATATCACGGATGAAAATGGAAACACATACAGGTTTGGAAAAGATTTTAAGAATAATCTTAAAACTGAAATGGTGTATGACACCAAAATTCGTATTGATAAATCAAATTCCGGGACAACTTATGATGTACAACCTGGCTTCTATGACTCATCGTGGCAATTGACGGCCATTATTTCTGCGGATAAAAAAGATACCATTCAAATTGAATATAATAAATATAGATCTAAGAACTATTTTACACTTGCCTCAGAAAGTAAAACAAACGTAATAGCGATGGATCCCAATCATCAAGGAGGCTACGGAAAGCAGTATTTAGACACAGAAGTAGATGCGTATGTTATAAGTAAAATTAAATACAGAGATGGTTATGTACAGTTTTTAATGAATGATGACCGCCTGGATATCCATCCTCTCAGTAACAAATCTCCACGTATTTCGGGATTAGTGGTATATGACCTTCAAAATAGAATGATTCAGAAAGTTACTTTTGAGAATAACGATTATTTTGAAAGGCCCAAAATTGCAGACATAAACTACCTATTTCAAGAATATTATAAAAAGAGTCTTAAGCTAAATGCTGTAAAATTTTATGATCGACAAAACACTTTTGTAAACCAATATCAATTTGGATATGATTATTCCACACCTTTACCTGCAAGGGAATCTACTTATGGAATCGATTTTTGGGGATATTACAATGGAAAAAATAGCAATACTACTCTACTGCCTACTGTATTGTTTGACAATGTAGTAAATGCCGGGACATTGACAAATGAAAATCGTCAGGCTGAATTTTACTTCATGAAATCAGGGGTTCTTAATAAAATTATTTATCCTACAGGTGGTTCGACTACATATGAGTATGAACCTAACTTCTTTTTGACCAAAGAACAAGGTTCCTCTTTAGAGGTTTTTGATGGAGCTGCAGGTGCATATGCATTAAAGAGCGCTGCTACATGCATAGAATTTGGTCCTGAAGAATCACCCCATACTATAAAGGAATATAATATTACAACACAGGCTTTTGGGGTTATAACATTTGATATTATGCTATCCGGTCATTATAGTTTAGGCCAGCCACTAACAGCCACTATTGAAGTTGACGGGCTGACCAAAACAGTAACACACGGTCCAACTGGATCAAGTAATATAAAAACCGAGACATTTACTTTTGTTATTCATCAGGGTTCTCACATTAAAATCGATTTGGATACAAAGAATGCGACTGGTCCTTCACCTGGAAGCCCGTGTAACAGCCCTTTTATTTCGGTTTCTGGCAGATATAAATATTATGCACCTGTTCCCTCTGAAAACATTGTACCTAAAGTGGCTGGAGGTTTAAGGGTGAAAAAAATCCTAAATATGGACAGTAACAATACAGTATTAGCCAAAAAAACCTATAAGTATGGATCAAAACAAATTAATAGTATTGGAGTAGGTAAAATACTTACAAATCCATTTGAATTTGAAAATTATTATAAACGATATACACGTTTTAATGTAAATGCTACTAACTATACAGCAGAAATGAATGTCATAAGTTCAAATCCAATGGTGGAAATATCATATAGTAATGGATCACCAGTATTTTATGACAAGGTTACTGAATTTATATCTGATAAGGACCAGGAAAATATTAAGCTGGGAAAAAAAGAATATTATTATGAAGAAAAGGGGGTTGATAGAATATATACCAGTAACACTTTGGTTCCATACCCAAGATATATTTATCCTGACTGGAAGAAAACAAACCTAGTAAAAACCATTACTTATAAAAACGATAATAACATTTATTTTCCAGTGAATAAAGAAACTTATCAATATTCAAAAATGAATGAAAACAGAATAAGAACACTCAATATTTTTGAGCGTGATACAGAGGCTCTTTCATATATTACCTCAGGGACGACTGGGACGCCAGGGGTAACTACGATAGGAGGCAATCCTGAAAGATTCTATTATTTCAATGATTACGTTTCTGTTGGTAGGCAGTCCCTACTTAATAAAGAAGTTACGGATTATGTATATGGATCTCAAAAAGATTCTCTTACGACTAAAATAAATTATCAGTATACGAACCCTCTGCATTATCAAATAACAAGAGAAACAACAACATTTCCAGATGAGTCAGTAAATCAGAAATTACTGTCATACGCCCATGATAAAAATAATCAAAAATTGGTTATGGCTAATATGATAGGTTTTCCATTAGAAACCACCTTGATAAAAAAAATGAATATTTCAGATTCAGGAAAAATAATCGATAAAAATGAAGTAAAATATGAGAACCCCAATGATGTATATCCAAGTTCTGTGTTATCTTATAATCTTCAGAATAATGCTTCGATGATAGATGCCACATTTGATTCATATGATGCGAATGGAAATCTTCTGCAATACACAACTAAGGAGGGTATTTCGACGGTAATTATTTGGGGCTACAAAGGGACTCAGCCTATTGCTAAAATCGAAAATGTAAAACTTGCTGATATTCAATCATCATTGATAACTTCTATTATGAATGCTTCTGATTTGGATGGTAATGCAGGAGCTAACAATGATGAAACAACACTGCTAAATGCCTTCAAAAACTTCAGGAATAATTTACCTAATTATCAGATCACTACATACACTTATGATCCAATGGTTGGGGTACGAAGTATCACAGCACCATCTGGTATTAGAGAAGTATACCTATATGACACAGCAAACAGGCTTGACAAGGTAGTTGATGCAAATGGAAAGGTATTGAAGGAAATGAAATACAACTATAAAAACTAATAATTGATGAAAAAATTAATAATCCCCATAGGAATTCTTTTTTTAGCAGTTACCCTACAGGCACAGGTTCAATTGCCTAGTGGTCTTACAGGTTTAACGAATGAGAATTATATTTATAGCAGAACTTATCTTGAGGCAAAAACTCAGAGTGACGCCAATGCCAGACAGATACAGAGTGTACAATACTTTGATGGGCTCGGAAGACCCAAACAAATCGTAAACGTAAAAGCCTCTCCGTTGGGCCGGGATGTGGTAACCCACATTGAATATGATCAATTTGGCCGACAGGTAAAAGATTATTTACCTGTTCCGCAAGCCAATACTTTGAATGGAGCAATTGTTCCCAATCCTTTGGTCAATGCCACTCAGCCTGCTTTGTATGGTTCTGAGAAAATTTATGCCGAAAAGATATTGGAGAATTCCCCATTAGACAGAATCCAACAGCAGATACAGGTGGGTAATGATTGGTCAAATAAACCTGTTAAATTTAAATATGAAGCAAATGTTGCGGGGGAAGTAAAAAGAATTACAGCCACAGCAACATGGTCAAATGGAACTACCGCCTCTGTTTTGGATGCCACTATAGTGAACTATCCAGCCAATCAACTGTATAAAACCATAGTTACTGATGAGGACGGCAATCAGACCATTGAATTTAAAAACGGTCAGGGACAGGTTATTCTGGTCAGAAAAGTACTTGATACATCGCAAAATGCAGATACCTACTATGTCTATAATAACTTTAACCAGCTCGCATTTGTGATCTCTCCAAAAGCTGTAGTAGCTATCAATGACGTGCCAGCAGGAACTGCAATACCTGTCAATATTTTAAATGAGATGTGCTACCAATACCGTTATGATGGTAAAAACAGGCTTGTGCTTAAAAAACTTCCGGCTAAAGGCTGGGAATATATGGTGTATGATAAGGCTGATCGTGTGATCATGACCCAGGACGTCTTGATGGGAGCCAATAAACAGTGGCTTTTTACCAAATATGATTCTTTTGGAAGAATTGCCTATACCGGAATTTACACCTCCACTCAGGACTATGGGCCTGCAGGAAGAGCTGCTGAACAGGAATTGGCGGATGCCTTAGTAGTCAATAAAGTAACCAGGACTTCAGTAATAAGTTTTACGCAGAACGGAATGCCCGTATACTATGACAATACAGCTTCCAGCTATCCGCAGGCTATCACCCAGCTTTTAAGTGTCAACTATTATGATACCTATCCTGGATATGATTTTACCCCAGCTTTTCCAGGAGATATTCTGGGGGAACCTACTTTGTCTCAGGATGTCAATGCGACAGCAGATGGAATAAGCACTAAGGGACTTGCGTTAGTAAGTCTGTTGAAAAATGTTGAAAACGATAATTGGACTAAGAACTTTAATTACTATGACCGCAAGGGAAGAATTATTGGAACCCATTCCATTAATCACCTGGGAGGATATACCCGAAATGAATCTCAATTGGACTTTGTCGGAACTCCCTTAAAGATAAATACTGTTCATCTAAAATCTTCGGGAGTACAGGCTGTTATAATCAAAGAACGTTTTGTATACGATGCCCAGAACAGGCTAAAGCAGCATTATCACCAGGTAGATAGTAATCCGGAGGAATTATTGGCAGATAATACCTATGACGAATTATCGCAGCTTTCCAATAAAAAGGTAGGTAACAATCTACAAAGTATGGACTATGTCTACAACATCAGAGGTTGGCTTACTGATATCAACAAAGACGACATGGCTACGCCTAATCTGGGAGGAAAGTTGTTTGCCTATAAAATAAAGTACACCCAAAGAGAGGGAATTACAAATCCGGACCCTGCTTTATTTTCTGGTAAAAATGTAGAATCTAAATTTAATGGGAATATCACAGAGGTAGACTGGAGAGCTGTGGAAAATGTAGGCGCTAATCCGACTATAACTCCAAAACGCTATGGGTATGTATATGATAAACTTAATAGATTAACAGCAGGCTATTATCAAAATCCACAAAATCCGAACAGTAAGGAAAATACCGAATCTGTTGATTATGATATCAATGGAAACATTATCAATCTATATCGTACTTCGTTAGTAGAAACCGGAACAACAGCTACTGTCATTGACAGATTGCGATATACATATGCAGCAGGGGGCAATAAACTGACCAGTATTATTGATGACCAGCAGAATCCCACGGGCTATGAAGGTGGTGGAAATACAATTATCTATGATTTCAATGGAAATATGACCAATATGAAGGATAAAAATATAGGGAAGATCAGCTATAATTTTCTTAACCTTCAGAATAAGATTGAAAATATAAATGCAACATTGCCAACAATAACCTATCTCTATAGGGCTGATGGTAGTAAATTACAAAAGTACTATCTGTCTACAGAATGTGGATTTGCAGGCTGCAATATGATCCCTATTTATACGGATTATCTGGATGGTTTTCAGTATGTCAATAAGGGAAATCCTATTGGCGGCGGTAGTTCTGAAAGTTTTGCACTGAGTCAGGAAACTGATAGGGCGATGGAAATACAGGCATTTTCTACTGATATAAGTACACAAAAAGTGATAGCATCAGGGCTACGTTTTTTTCCAACAGCAGAAGGTTTTTATGATTACGGTTTAAAGAAGTATATTTACCAGTACAAGGATCACCTTGGAAATGTGAGAAAAAGTTTCTTAAGAAACAGCGAAGGTGCTCTGGAAATAACCGATAGCAATGATTATTATCCTTTAGGAATGAATCATCTCAATACAGGAAATGCATTTTTTGGACGTGATACCTACCAAAACTATAAGTACAACGGCAAAGAGCTGCAGGAGACAGGGATGTATGATTACGGTGCGAGATTTTATATGCCGGATTTAGGTAGATGGGGTACGGTGGATCCATTGGCAGAAACTTCGAAAAGATGGAGTCCTTATACTTATGCATACAACAACCCAATCAGATTTATTGATCCTGATGGTATGCAAAATAAAGACATCCACCTTTTGGGAAATTTAGCAGATAAAGCACTTGAGCAATTAAATGCAAATAGTAGCCTTGCTATGACTAAGGATTCCAATGGAAAATTAGATACTGCACGGCTAAGTAAAAGCGCCTATAATAAGTTATCAGATACGGATAAGGTGTTATATGATGGTATAAAAAATAGCCCAAATACTGATTCTAGAATTTATGCTGATAATAATAATATAGCACCGGATGGAGGATTGATTCCAGGAGGATCCTTTGGTGGAGCTAAGTATGATTCAGCAACGGAAATTAGTACAGGAACTCAATATACAAATCCTGATGTATTAGGAAATGCGGAAAGTTTTACAGGAACTCAAAAAGGAACTGGAATAACACATGAAGTTGTCGAAAATGTGCTGATTACACAAGAATCTTTAAATACAAAAACAGATGTTACAATAAAAACAGCATTAAATCCTAGCCCAATATTTGATAAATTCCATGATCAAACAAGAAGTATGATGCCATATGATAATTTAGTCATATCAGCTAGGACAAGATTTGAGACTGTTGGGACAATGACAAGAAAGTATTATGAAGGTTTTGCTGGAAAAAAAGATGTTAACGGAAAAATTCAGACACAACCTTTGTATAAAGTTTATTCGGATGATAAAAAATTAAAAAGATAATTATATGAAAAATATATTTTTTTTATTTTTCTCCTTTATTTGTAGTTGCCAAACAAACAATGTAATTGTTAGTTCTAAGCCTGTTTATATAAAGAGAAAAATAATTTCCTTTAAAGAGAATAATGAAGTTAGGGTATTAATAGCTGACAATAATGATATTATAGAAGTATTTAAAGAAAATATGTCTAATAAATGTAAAAAATTAAATTAGGAAAAAGCTATTCTTTAAAAATAATTCCAGTTAGTGATTTAATACAACACGGTGTCGAATCTCCAAATGAATACATTTTAAATGATTCAACTACAATTAATTATAATCATTATTATACTTTAGAGAAAAAGCAAAATATTTGCATAACAAAATAGTTCAGATGTTAGACGTTACTATAACTATACGTACAATGGAAAAGAACTTCAAGCGACGGGTATCTATGATTATGAAGTAAAGATGTATATAGTGGATTTAGGATGAGGCGGCTTGTTTTGGTATAGTAACGATCTTTCTGAAATCTTACTAAGTTGTATAAGTAAAATAATGAAAATACATCATGATGCCATAACGTGACGGTGGTTCAAAAGTTTTAAGCTTCGTAGTCTAACACTTATTTAATAATTACTATATTTGTGATATCAAATTAGAACGTTCTTTAAATCTTTTTGTTAGATTTTGTAGATTAAAATATTAACAGAGCTGTGGCAAATTCGTGCCTATCGTTGTAAGAATAATTGAAAAGTATTTCATTTTCAATTGATTACATTGAAAAGTTCGAATCCCTCACTCTCCGCAAAAAAAGCCTTAGAATTTTATTCTAAGGCTTTTTATTTTTGGGGAGGCAAAGATGGAATCAATTGCATTGATTCTTTCTAAACAGATGCATAACCTATGACTTTATCAGCAGTTTTTATAACAATTCCTAGCTTTTCTTTGTTTTAATATAAATCTATATTTTTATTACACTCCCTCCCTTTAATCCGGCATTCTCAACATTCACATTCATGAAGGGTTGCCCATCAAGACAAAGATCATTCATATCTGGAGAACTAAAATCAGCATCTTCAAATTCACAGTTTTCAAAAATTGTTTTTCTAAGATTCTTCAAAATAAGCAAGCCAAATATTACAAAATACTACGATCTATCCCCAATTTAAATTAACTTCGTATCACCAATAATCAAAACAACAAATACATGTTAGAGATCAGAACCTGCTGCGAAAATTGCCAGAAACCCTTACCCTACGATTCCTCTGAAGCTATGATCTGTACGTTTGAATGTACCTTTTGTAAAGATTGCGTTGACCATATTTTTAAAAATGTATGCCCGAACTGTGGTGGTGGATTAGAAAAGCGCCCCATCAGACCCAAAAGTCTTCTTACAAAATATCCTGTAAGTTCAGAAGTGGTATATAAACCAATTAACGAAGCTGAATTCAAAATTAAACAAGAAAGATTAATAGACATTCCTTTAGGCGAACGATAAAATCTAATCGTCATAGATTGACTTCCATTTGCATACACCACCATCTACAATTAAATCCATTACTACAGATTAAAACATGAAAAAATCATCACTGTATATTGTCTTATTTCTTCTTTTATCAACAGTGAATGCCTATTCCCAAAAAACTGCAGATAAAGAGAATTTTACATTTCAGGTACAAAATGAAGAAGGAGATATGAATAAGGATAAGTGTAATGACAAAGTGGTTGTAGAAATGGATTTGAAGGATGAAACCAGACCCTTAAGATTACAGATATTTCTCTCACAACCTAATAAAAAACTTCAGCTCGTAATATCCTCTACCAAAATCATTGAAAGCGAATATCCCACCTATAAAAAAGGAGAGCATAACGGAAATAACATTCCGTATTTTATTATTGAAGACGGAAATTTAAAAATGCTCACCAATATTAATAACCGGAAAAGCAGTTATGAATTCAGGTTGAAGCAAAATAATTTTGAACTGATTAAAATATCAAGGGTATCCTGGGATGGAAAAAATACTACGTCCGAAACAGAAATTGATTTACTAGCAAAAACTAAATTAGAATTTCAGCAAGAACTAGGTTCAGATAAAATTTTAAATAAAAAGACTCAAAAAATCAAAATCAATGCGTTGCCGAAAATTCACAATCTAAGTTTTTCTGATTTGGAAAAATATTAAAATATTCTATTTAATATCTTTCGGGACCAAATAAATGCTTAAAATTCAGGAGCCTGTACAACACAAAAGGAATTACCATCAGGATCAAGCAAAACTACATAGTCTGCATCTTGTTCATAATCCCAATCTTTCATTCGTGTGGCTCCTAAGTTGAGTAGCCGTTCTACTTCTGTTGCCTGATCGTCTGTTATCAGATCTATATGATGCCTTTTCGGCTCCGATGAAGTAGTGAGTTTTAATGAAAGTTGAATCCCCTGTCCGGTCTTGGAAATCAGAATGGCAAAATCAGGCTCAGGTTCTCTTTTGAGCTTATAGTGCAAAGCTTCAGACCAAAAAGCTATAGCTGTATCCATATTTTGTACTCCCCACACAATTGACAATATCTTTAAGCTCATATTTTCCTCTTATTATATAAATTAGTATTTTTTTCATATACAGACCCTAAATTTAACGAATATATTTTGTTGGAAAATAATATTTTATGAGTCCGGTCATCTAGCCAATGGCATATAAAAACATTCGATCATACCAATAAGTGGTACCGGAATTGCAACTATAATAATCATCACACTAAATTTAATATTATGGCAACGAAAACAGTAACAAAAAAAGCAGCTCCGGCTAAATCTACCGCAACGAAAAAAACGGTGAAAACCCCTGCAAAGAAAAATGCAGCAAAAGAACTGAGAGATCTATTTGAAGATGGTATGAAGGACATCTATTGGGCTGAAAAGGCTCTGGTAAAAGCTTTACCCAAAATGTATAAAAATGCAACGGACAAAAAACTTAAAACAGCCATTGAAAATCACCTGATGGAAACACAAGTACACGTTAAAAGGCTTGAAGAGTGTTTTAAATCCATCAAAAAAAAGGCACAGGCAAAAAAATGTGACGCAATGCAAGGTCTATTGGACGAAGGCAAAAGTATCATGGAAGAAACAAAGCCCGGATCTGTAAGAGATGCCGGAATTATTGCAGCAGCACAAAAGGTAGAACATTATGAGATTGCAACTTATGGAACTCTTGCAGCCTATGCGAAGATTTTAAAAGAAAATGTATGTCTTAAGAATTTCCTGGCCACTCTTAATGAAGAAAAAAAATGCGATAAGCTCCTGACAAAGGTTGCTGATATAGGATTAAACAGCAAGGCATTATAGCCATCATTGCTCGTATAGGTAACAAAATATCTTCCTTTAGTGGAGGATATTTTTTTATGAGCTTATGACAAATTCTCATCAATGTTCCTGATATGAAGTCTGTTGCAAGTTAAAAACAGTACCCGCCGGATCTGTGATCCAGTGCATATTTTCCGGAAGTTCTTCAATTTCGTCACAGGTTTCAACTCCGTTCGATTGCAGATATTGGGTTGCTTCCTCAACATCAGGAACCGTTAGTTGCAGCCAGGTTTCAGAATGAGTGTAATTATCCACACAATCTAACCAAATGATATTGTTACCAAACTTCACTTCGTGGGTTCGGGAAACTGTTGGATTATCAATCTTCTTCTCTTCTACCGGTAGCTTTAAAATATCTCTGTAGAAAGCAACGGTTTTCTCGTATTTATTCTTTGGAATTTTAATGGCAATATTAATCCCTGCCTCAAATTGGATACTCATATCTGATATTTTTTGTTTTAATTGATTGTATAAAGCTATTCAATTGATTCTCCAGAAAGCTTGTCTTATGGCAAGAATCGATGATTACAAAAGCTCAGATTCAATGACTTTATTTTATATTTGTAACATTCATCTATTCATAAGCAATAGTATTAAAAACAATAACTGTATTACCAATGCTCAATCAATCATTAAAAAAATCGATCCTTACCGCGTCTGTATTTATATACTCGGTTACGGCATTCGCACAAAAATCGCCGCTCAATATTCTTCCATCCGGACATCTGGTTGTTCAGGCTGAAGTGGAAGGTAAAAAAGGAAATTTTATATTTGATACCGGAGGTGGTGTTAATCTTTTTCTTAACAACTTCTCCAAAGACCTGAACCAAAAGGAATCCTATAACTTCCTGACTGCTTTTCGCGCTACGGGAGAACAGCTTACAGTTCCTATGTTCAAATCAAAAGAGATCATTTTTAATGGTAAAAAATTTAAAGATACCTGGTACGCTACCCACAACATGGAAATAAAAGGAATTGACGGTCTTATTTCTCTTCCCATGCTTTATGATACGGAATTCATTATAGATTATACCACTAAAGAAATTGTGTTTCCAAAAGAGAAGCTAACCGGAAAAAAAGTAGTAGATATTCAACTGTCTACCAATGCAGACCAATCTCTGGATATCACCACCTATATTAACGTCAACAATATTAAGATCAATGTTCTTCTGGATTCCGGTGCCGGTAATGATTCTTTCTGGCTGAGTGAGCGTCTTATCAATACGTTAGGAATTAATAAAGAAGGTCTTCAGCTTATTGAAAAGAAAAGCGAGTTCAATCCTTCGATTATCAATAAGTTCTACAAAGGAAGTGTACATTCCGTTTCCAACTCTTTTGCCAAAGTCGAAAAACCCAATGTACTTTTTGTTGAAGGCTTAATCTATGAGGGAAAAACAAGCATCAACTGGCTGGGCAAAAAGCTTGGTTTTAATTTGAAAGAAAAGAAAATCTATATTTTGGATTAATTATTTTCAATGGATATACAAAACAAAACCTGCCTCTGGAAGAGACAGGTTTTTACTTTACGGAAAATCAATAGGATCTTATATTTTTACATCAATATAATTGATCCAGACTTGCTCTCGGTCCTGAGTATTAAAAAAATTCTCAAGTAAGTATTCATGGTTATAGTTTATTTTTTCGTCGAAATATAGTTTTCCATTCACATATACTTTTACATTTTTTTTCAAATCCACTGTTTCCGGTGAGATATTGATTGAAAATGACTTAACATTGGATGTTTCAGCCCGGAAAACATTATTTCTATATTTTGCTTTTATTTTTCCGGATTTCCTTGGGAAATCAAATGCATTTTTATCAACATTCTTCACGATTAAACTATCTTTTTCATCATAAGCCAGCCATTTATTGATTTTAAAGTTCAATTCTTTGTACCAGTGGGCTTTCTTACTTAGCGTATCCAGTTTGATATTAGAAATCCAGTCTACATTTCCATTTCTTTCATCATCCAATTCCCACGAAATATCTTTGGGAAACGGATTTCTTTTCCGGTTTTTCAGGTCTTTAAAAAGAATCTGATATGCTGGTTCCGATTCGTCAAACTGTGGAAACCAATGTGGAAACCCATGGTAGCGATATTCTTTATAATCAGCCTGTATTCCGTTCATCAGCTTTTTAAAATCATCATTTGCGTTTTGGGGATAGTAATAATCCTTATCTGTTGAAAAGCTCATCAATGAGCGGTTTTTAATATTCTCTACAAACGTTCCTCCTGTGAAAACTTTAGGATAAGCATTAAATCCGTAAAACCCTGCAAACGGCGTGGGCTGCTTCATCAGATAGGAAAATGAACCCGTTGCTCCATTCGAATGTCCTGCTATAAAAACTTTGTTATCATCAATATTAATCGTCTTTTTAATCTGTTTAAGCATTTCAGGAATCATAAAAAATCCATCATCAGACAACATCCAGTTATATTTTTTACTGGCTCTCGGAAAAACCATAATAACATTATTCTGATCTGCATATTTCTTATAATATCGGTTCCAGCCTTCTAAATTCCAGCCAGCCAACTGATAATCTATCAGCTCATTATTTCTTACAGCCCCATGAAGAAAAAACAATAAAGTATATTTCTTTTGAGGATTATAATTTTGAGGAAAATGAATAAAAAATGAAGTGGTAGCAGAATCATTTATTTTAAATGCAATAGAATAATCACGCTCCTTTTTCGGTAGATAAGGAGTAAGATTTCTGATCTCTTTATACAAAGCCTCAGAATCTTTAATTTCCTTTAACCTGTTTTTATTAACATTGTAAAATTCATTTTCTTTTTCTTTCAACTCATTATAAAATTGAGTTTTGTATTTCACCGCCTGCTCCTTCAATGAAGTCCATCTTGGATCTGACAACAAATTTTTATACTCTTTTTCAGCATCCTTTTCCAGAATATAATTCCAGCCAGGAAAGCTGTACCCAACGCCTTTTATTGAGGAAAGTGGTATAAGATACTGAAATGCTTTATCATTACTTTTTAGTTTTGAAGCCAGAATTGATGCGCTATACAATCCATCGCTATCTATATTTTCAGGATAAATTATGAATGCCTCTTCATATAAATCAAGTGCTTTTTTGTACCCGGCTTCATCTTTAGCTTCCTCCATTACTTCCGAGGCCTTTTCAGTTAATGCAGAATAATTTTCCTGCGCCCCTACCAAAAGACCCAACACCATCAGAAGCATCGTTATACCATATTTCATCAATAAAATTTATGAGACAAAACTAATAACAACAAATCAGAAAAACTTGTAAAAATGGAACATTATCATTTAAGACAACAGATGCCAGAAAAGTGTATCTTCCTGTCCTAATACAGTTCCTTTAGAAAAAAAAGATTTCGGAGAATTTTCAGTAAGATTTTTATAAGTCTTATTGAAATGAGATTGGTCGTTAAAATTAAATTCGTGTGCAAGCTCTGTAAAATTACGATCAGGATCTTCAAAAAGTTTCTTATTAATAGTCTGCCTGAAAAGAACAATTTCGTTGAATTTTTTAACAGAAACGCCCAAGTAGGCCTGAAAAAGGCGGTTTATATGTTGCCGGCTGACACCAATTTTCCTCGAAAATACCTCAACTGAAAAATCTTCGTAATGATTGAAAATATAATCAATGGATTTTTCCAGGATGGTGTGTTCGAATCTCTTGAATCTTTTCTCAAGAAATCCATCCAATAGACTTTCTTGAATCTCAGTATCTGTTGTTGAGAAAATTTGACTTAATTCATGCTGGGTAAAAAATTCATAATCTGTAATATAACCGGAAAAATCTAAGTCTCCATAAAACTGATGAATTCCTAAAGGATGGAATACAACAACAATTCTATGCACTTTTCCAGACTGTTTTACATGCAGAACCCTTTCCCGGATGGGTGTAAAAATCTGACATGGAAGAGCCGTTTCTTTATAAACCACTTCTCCGTTTTCTAACCGGATATGGGATTTGTAAAGAGAAATCGAGTTATTAAAGTGCGGAAAACATTGAAACTCATTGATAATATTATCTTCCTTAATGTCCAGATAATAATATTCAACGTATTTACTGATAATAGCGTTTTTGGGTTTGAATGTTTTAAAAATTTCCTGCATTTCTTTTCATAACAATTTTGTGTAAAATATTACCGAACAATTAAATATACACAATAATTCACTACTTCACAAACCTATGAAAAAATATAAAAATAAAAACTGCTTCATTCGGAAACAGTTTTTAGTATTGATGGAATTTTATTCTCCTGCCGGTTCAAATAATTCGATTTTATTACCTTCAGGGTCTATAATATGAACAAACTTTCCGTATTCATACGTTGCAATCTCATCCAGGATTGTAACGCCTTCCTTTTTTAATTCTTCTACTAGTGCTTCAATATCTGCCACATGATAATTAATCATAAAATCCTTTACTGAAGGTTCAAAATATTGAGTAGACTCTTTAAATGGACTCCATAGCGTGTATCCTTTTTTATCAGATTCGGCTTCTCTCCAATCAAATTTAGCTCCATAGGGACTGGTTTCCACTCCAAGATGGGTTTTATACCAATGGTTTACCTGTTCCGGATCTTTACATTTAAAGAATATCCCTCCTATTGCGGTTACTTTTTTCATGCCTTTTATTTATTAAGTTTTCTATATTAAATCAATTTGAAATTTCACAAATATATCAATGTTTTCATTATACATTTACGAATTTAATTAAAGTTCTAATGTTTAATAGATTCATTTGCAAAAAAATATACAATGTATATTTTATCGCCATTGAAACACAAATTATTTTATTCTATGGACTATGTGGTTAAAAAAAAAATCTAACCACATAGTCACCTAGTTTTTATAGGTATTAATTCTTTATTTGCAGCAAAATCAGCCGTCGCATCTTTTTGAAAACTTTAATCTTTTTTGCACTCTAAGAACAGCATGAAAATAAAGTTTACTCCTTTTAGGTTTCCGACAAATTTTAGTATCGAAAAAGAAAAAGCGCACCTAATAGGTGCGCTTTGTATCATTAAAAGCTGAATGATTAGTGTAATTCAGCTAAATATTTTTCTGCATCCATTGCAGCCATACATCCGCTTCCTGCTGCTGTAATAGCCTGTCTGTAGATATGATCCTGAACATCACCTGCAGCAAAAACTCCCGGAAGGTTTGTTCTTGTAGAACCTTTTTCTGTTATAATATACCCGTTTTCATCAAGATCTACCTGACCTACGAAGATATCCGTATTCGGTTTGTGACCAATAGCGATGAAAATTCCTTCAACATCTACCGTAGACTTCTCCTGAGTTTGATTGTTGATGATTACAGCTCTTTCTACCAAGCTGTTTTCTCCTTCAATTCCAATTAATTCATGGTGAAATTTCACTTCAATATTCGGAGTGTTTTCTACTCTGTGAACCATTGCTTTTGAAGCTCTGAAAACATCTTTTCTCACTAATAAAGTTACCTTTCTGCATAATTTGGCAAGATAAGTAGCTTCTTCAGCTGCTGTATCTCCTGCTCCTACTACCACTACATCTTTTCCTCTGTAGAAGAATCCGTCACAAGTAGCACAAGCAGATACACCACCTCCTGCATATTTTTTCTCATCTTCAAGACCTAAGTATTTTGCGGTAGCTCCTGTAGAAATAATTACCGTTTTTGCTAAAATCTCTTTGTTTCCAGCATATAATTTGTGAACACCGCCCACTTCTTTTGAAAACTCAGCTTTAGTGATCATTTCGTAATGCACTTTGGTTTCAAATCTTTCCGCCTGCTTTTGCAGATCCATCATCATTTCAGGACCTGTAATTCCTGCTGGATACCCTGGAAAGTTATCAACCTCAGTAGTTGTAGTTAATTGTCCACCTGGCTCCAAACCTGTATACAATTCAGGTTTTAAGTCTGCTCTTGCTGCATAAATAGCAGCTGTGAAACCAGAAGGTCCAGATCCAACGATCACACAATCTAAAATGTTTTGCTCCATAATTTACTTGTTCGAAAAAAGATATAATTAAATTAAGACCGCTAATTTCGTAATTTTTGCCGTCTTTTTAAAGTTATTTTAATGATAGTTGTCAATAAGAGATATGCGGATTGTCAATGAAGATATGAGATAAGGATTTTATAGGATGCAGGATACAAGATGGTGAGATTTGTGATGCGAGTTAATAAAAGCTGTTGATTTATTTTTAAGAGATCTGTTCTTGTCTATTATCTCTCCATCTATCTCTCCTCATTCCTCAGCCTAAACACTAAACTTTCATTTTAATCTTATCTACATTGATAATCTTATACACCAGTTCCTTAATCAGTTCTGCTTCTCCCATATTCACCGCTCCAAGGCCTTTTCCTTTCATATCAAACTCTCTCAAAATAGAAATAACTCTTGTAGCATGTTTTAAAGGATACAATCTTGCACTTTCTGCATAATCTTTCACAAAATAAGGATTCACTCCCATTTGAGAGGCTATTGTTTGTGGGGACTGCCCTGCCATCGTCTGGTAAATAATTACGTTAGAAAAATAGTTGTAAAGGCTTGCCAGCATCATCACAAAAGGATTGTTCTTGGGATTCTTCCCCATAAAATGAGCAATTTTAAAGGCCGTATTTGCATTTTTTGTTCCCAGTGCCTTCTGAAGTTCAAAAATATTGTATTCTTTACTGATGCCAATATGGTTTTCGACGATAGTTCCGTCAAGTATTTCTCCTTCTTTAAGAATGATCTTCAGTTTATTTAGCTCATTGGCAATTCTTGAAAGATCGTTTCCAAGATATTCCGCTAAAAGATGGGAAATATTAGGAGCCGTTTTGATGTTAAGCTTAAGGCACTCATCAGAAATCCATTTCGGAAGGTTGTTTTCTTTTATTGATTCACTCAGGAAAAGTGCTTTCGCTTTGTCCAATGCTTTAGCCGCTTTTTTTCTACTGTCCAGCTTCTTATGCTTATGAGCAAAAACCAGTACTGTAGAAGGAACAGGGTTTTCAACATAGGCATCCAGAATTCTGTTTTCCTCTTCATTAAACTTCAGATCCTGAGCTTCTTTTACGATTATCACCTGTTTATCTCCCATCATAGGAAACTGTCTTGCCAGGGAAAGAACTTCCTGATAAGAAGTATCTTTTCCGTAAGTAACGGTTTGATTAAAGGCTTTTTCATCCTCTTCCAAAAAGTTGTGCTCAAGGGCTTTTACAGCAACATCAATAAAGTAGGCTTCTTCTCCGTGGAAAAAATAAATAGGTAAAACTTCTTTATTTTTAATATTTTTGAGGATTAAATCTAATTCTTTCATCTTATTAATGGAACTTCCAAAACTGAATTTTCAGGAAACTTTTGATTTTAAATTCAAGAAAGACAAAGATAAGTTTTTTATTTATGATTTGGTTCGTAAAACTTATCTGCTGCTCACTCCGGAGGAATGGGTAAGGCAGCACTGGATTCACTATTATCTTACGGTAAAAGCCTACTCTGCATCGGCATTAATCACTGAAAAAAAGATTATTCTCAATGGCTTGACCAAAAGAATTGATCTTTTAGTTACTGAAAAAACAGAGCCTGTCATCCTGATAGAATGTAAAGCCCCGCAAATCAAGCTAACCGAAAAAACATTTGAACAGACCGCCAGATACAACTCTATTATCGGAGCTAAGGAAATTATTTTAACCAATGGACTTCAGCATATTAATGCTTATTACGAAGACGGACAGTATCAATTTTACCGCCCTCAATAAAGCGTATTATATAATGATAAATGTATGTTAAAACGATAGATAATGGTATACTTTTGGGTATTCTCTAATTAGTTTTAAAATACAATTTTAGTCATGAAAAAGTTATTAATTGTGGCAGCCTTAGGAGTATTCACATTAGGCTTTTCACAAAATTATTACAATGATTACAGAGGAAGCGTTTCTTCTATTAATTGGGGTCAGGTAGCTATTTTTCTGGGCTTAAACAGAAGCCAGATCAACCAACTGACTGTATTGAATAACCGTTATCCGGATTACAACTCATGGAATCACGTCTATGCTAAAGAACCTAACAGATGGTACAATGACCGATACTATGAAATTGAGAGAATAATGACCCCTGAACAATACAAAAAATTTTATTCAAGGTATTATAACGGCCAAAATCCAAGATTGAAATATGATAACGATTACAGAAGATATCAAAACAGACCCCAAATGTATGACAGAAGGTTTGACGATCATCATGATAGACATCGCGAACATCATGGATAAACAATAATATAAACCGGAAAATTTCTTCCGGTTTTTTAATGTTCGAATATAAAAAATGTATGCTGATTATTCTCCATCACGATAAAAATTGTTTAATTTTAAGACATAATAATTCGTATGAAAATTAAAAATATAGTATTCGATTTTGGTGGTGTATTAATGGATTGGAATCCAAGGTATTTTTTCAAAACCTATTTCAATGATGATGAAAAAATGGAATATTTCCTGGAAAATATCGTTCATGATGAATGGAATATTGAACAAGATAGAGGGAGAAGCCTTTCGGAAGGAACTGAAATCCAGGTAAAAAAATTCCCAGAGTGGGAAAAGGAGATTAGAGCTTTTTATGACAACTGGACGGTCATGTTGAAAAGTGACATCCCTCAGAATGTTGACGTCTTAAGAAAACTAAAAAACACAGATTATCAATTATTTGGATTAACCAACTGGTCTGCGGAGACCTTTCCTTATGCTTTGGAAAATTATGATTTCTTCCAGCTTTTCGATGGAAAGATCGTAGTTTCCGGAACAGAAAAACTGATTAAGCCTGATCCTAAAATCTGGCATGTTTTGTTGGAAAGATATAACATCCAGGCAACAGAGTCTGTATTTATTGATGATAACCCCAAAAATATTGAAATGGCACAATCAATGGGATTCAATACCATTCATGTTCTACCGGATACGGATCTTAAGCTGGAACTGATAAATATGGGTGTCAAAATCCAGTAGTTTTACTATAAATCTTAAAAAAAATCCTCAGTTAAGTTATTTTCATTAATTTGGCTGAGGATTTTTTATGAATATGAGAAAAATTTTACTTTTATTTTTATTTATTGTGATCAACTTTCATGCACAGAGCATTGAGAACCCGGAAGCGTTCAAAAAATGCAGAAAGGAATTCAACAAAAAAATCTGCCTTTCAGATGAAGATAAAGACGATATTCCATATTATCTTGATAAATGTCCAAAAGAAGGAGGCCCTATTGAAAATAACGGATGCTTATGGCCTGATGCTGATAAAGACGGAGCACCTGATAAAGATGATTGGTGTCCTACTGTTGCAGGTCCCATTGAAAATCAAGGATGCCCATGGCC
The DNA here is from genome assembly GCF_940807095.1 of Chryseobacterium sp. Marseille-Q3244. Classification (NCBI taxonomy): domain Bacteria; kingdom Pseudomonadati; phylum Bacteroidota; class Flavobacteriia; order Flavobacteriales; family Weeksellaceae; genus Chryseobacterium; species Chryseobacterium sp. Marseille-Q3244. Next base: position 95,492 of record NZ_CALNWX010000015.1, read on the forward strand.
AGATACTGATGGAGATGGCGTTTTGGATAAAGATGATGCCTGCCCGGCAGTAAAGGGAGAAAAGGAATATAACGGATGCCCACCCCCCAAAATGGGCTGCATCATGTAGAATAACCTATTTCAGACAAAATACATCATTTCCATGTGAACAGTATCCAAATCTTTGTAAAAAACATGAAGAAAATCACTTTTTTGCTGATCTTTTCAGGAGCTTATTTTTATGCTCAAAATACTGAAGATAAGGAAGTATTCAAAAAATGTAGAAAAGAATTCAATAAGAAAATTTGTCTTGCAGATGAAGATAAAGACAGCATATTGTTTTACCTTGACAAATGCCCTACCGAATCCGGCCCAATAGAAAATCTTGGCTGCCCATGGCCTGATACTGACAAGGACGGCATATTGGATAAAGATGATGCCTGCCCCGCTATTCCGGGACTTCCTGAACTGAATGGCTGTCCCTCTAAAAAAAACGATTGTAAAGAATATCGGGAAAAAGCTAACACAAGATTCCAAAAGTTCAAAACAGATTATGCTGATATTGAAGCTATATATGATAAGATCAACACAATAGCCTTAGACTACATGATGAAGGGCTACACCAAAACGTTGGCAAGCAAAAGTGCCTATATTTACATCAAATATATTAGCAATAATGCTTATTTTGATGAACATTCCTGCTATGATGGAACTGATCCCGAATACAATTTTTTGATCACAAAATTCTGGAATAAAAATGTTCTTGAATATGCTCATACAAAATATGGTAAGGACATCTATCTTTCCACAAAATTCCCATATGAAGATTTAAATGCATTGCGTGCCAACAATGAAACATTGGATTATATCATAAAATATTATGACCAGGAAACCATGAAAATAAAAATTCCAGGCAAAAATAAAAGTACAATCGGTGCTAATTTCTCAATGCCTATTATTGTCACATTCATTAATCCCTACCTAATTAAAGTAGAAGACGCTAAAAAAGAGATGATTATAAGCTATGAATATAAAGATGGCCAATGGAAATTCAATAAACAACAACCTGACAATTAATCATATTTTGAATGTATGAAGTCATTTACTTTTTTTCTGATACTTACCGGAGCCTGTATTTACGCTCAAAATACTGAAGATTATGAAACACTCAAAAAATGCCGTAAGGAATTCAACAAAAAAATTTGTCTTGCAGATGAAGATAAAGACAATCTTCCTTTTTACCTTGACAAATGCCCTACCGAATCTGGCCCAATAGAAAATCTTGGCTGCCCATGGCCTGATACCGATAAAGATGGAATAATAGATAAAGATGACTTTTGTCCAACAGTTGCAGGCCCCATTGAAAATAAAGGCTGCCCGTGGGAAGATACAGATGGGGATGGAATTCTGGATAAGGATGATAAATGCCCTACTATTCCAGGTCCAGCCTCCTCCAATGGCTGTCGTGTAATTTCCTGTACTTTTGGTTACGAACCTAACATCCTGATGGAAAAATTCGATATGGATGTTCAAAATATTGAGGAAATCTATAACCTTGTGAATAAAGAAGTAATAGATAATATTGTACAAAAACTTCCTAAAAAAGATTTTGTAGACTCAAGAACTTTTTTCTACATCCGATACATAGACCCTAAATCTTATATTGATGATAATACTCCTGATGATGGGATTTCCCCAGGATACAATTTTTTGATCACCAGATTTTGGAATCAAAATGTACTTGAATATACCCGAAAAAAACACAGTAAAAACATCTATATTTCAACAGCAATGCCATCTGAAGACCTTGAAAAATATCATAAAATGATAGATGACAAAACGTTTGACTATATGATGAAATATTATGATTCGAAATCTACCAGGATAAAAATACAGGGAAAACAAAATGCAACCTTTGAAAACCCTATTCAGATCATGGTAGACTTCATTACTCCTTATAAGATAAAAGTAAGCAGCTACCAAAATAACACAATATATGAGTATAAAAATAACAAATGGCAAATGCAGAAAAAGAAAAATCCATAACCATTTATTTTTTTAGGTAATTATATACAATTTTACACTAATGCGGTTATCTTATTCCTATGACTCTGTCATTCTGAATACAGACTGAAGGTCTGCGAACGTAGTTCAGAAGTGAAATGAAAAATCTAAGCGATATTATGAGATTCTTCCTTCGTCAGAAATCGAAGATTCGACGTAGTCAATGACAATGATGTAAAATTGTATATAGCCACTTTTTTTTATTAATTTAGATTATTATTTAAACAAACATGAGGAGCTTTATTTTTTTTCTGGTATTGACAGCAACCTATTTTCAGGCTCAAAATACTGAAAACAAAGAGGCTTTCAAAAAATGCCAAAAAGCATTCAGTAAAAAAATATGCCTTTCAGATGAAGATCGTGACGGAATTCCTTTTTACCTTGATGCATGTCCTAAACAATTGGGTTCAAACCAAAATAAGGGCTGCCCGGTAAAGGTAATACCCCATAAAGATACCACAGAAGTAGCTGAACTAGGTGATGTTATTATCCTTGGATTCCGCAGGCCCTCACCTAGAGGATGTGGTCAGATCATCCATGCAGATTCGCTTAAACTCAAACCAAAAACAAAATAATATGATACGTTCAATCTTATTAACCGCATCCATTATCGCCTCAGGAACCCTTTTAAGCCAAAACCTTAAAACAGTTTCCTATCAGGACGGTTCGCAAAAGCTGAAAGGTTTAATCACGTCCAATGCAGGAAAAAAACTTCCGGGAGTTTTGATTCTTCCTGCCTGGAAAGGAATTGATGAAGAAGCTAAAACAGCAGCCCTTGAACTTGAAAAACAAGGTTATATCGCTTTCATCGCTGATATTTATGGGGAAGGGAAAATTCCAGCCAATAATGAGGAGGCAGCCCAAAGCTCTGGATATTACAAAAAGAATTATGCAGAATATCAGAAAAGAATCTCATTAGCGTTGGAACAACTGAAAAAGAACGGAGCTATTGCTAATAAAACAGCCGTTATCGGATATTGTTTTGGGGGAACGGGTGCATTGGAATCCGCAAGAGGAAATTTACCTGTTGTGGGAGTAGTTTCCATTCATGGAAGTCTGGGAAGAGATCAGAGCAGAAAAAATGAAAAGATAAATGCTAAAATTTTAGTTGAAAATCCTGCAGATGATAAGAGTGTAACGCCTGATGATTACAGTAACCTCATCAAAGAAATGAATGAAGGAAATGCAGACTGGCAGATCATTACTTACGCTCATTCCAAACATACTTTTACCGATCCTAAATCACCGGATTATAATGAAATAATGGCTAAAAGAGCTTGGAATCATACATTAATGTTTCTGAAAGAAATACTGAAATAAATTCAAGATAATAAGATATCAATGTACTAATGCTTGGAGTAAGATCACTATTCATTAGTACATTGTTGTTATATGAATGAAATTTTAAATTATTGCGGCTTTGCTTCTAATTCAACATCATATTTCTTAGTAGAATATTTTGTTAGTGATCCCGTTGCAGCATCAATTCCAACCCCTATGGCACCCCCAAAAAGAATATTTAGAAGTGTTACGGCATTAAAATTCTTATCAAGCTTTACTTCCTGATTATTAAAACCTTCTTTTTCAAACGTTACCATTTGCTTACTCAATGATCTGGGAATTTTTGTGGTACAAGGAGTTACACATTTTTCAATTCCTTTATGAAATACTGTTGCTCCTTCAGGAGTAGAGTTAAAGGAAATTTTGTCATTAGTTCCTGTAAAAATAGTGGCGCAAGATGTAGTGGAAAGCGCGATCCCTAACAATAATACAATTGATAGATTGTTCTTCATATATTTTATTAAAAAGTTAAGTCTGCCGACTCATTTTTTCGGCGCGTGAACTTACAAAATAATTAATAACAACCGGCATCAACCAGCGATAATATCTTTATTAAAAGAATAACTCACTGATTATCTAACTATTTTTTTGATTGTTTTGAATCTAAAAATATTGTATTCAGCCTTAAAACAAAAAAACCGTCTCATTTTAGAGACAGCTTTTTATCTATTTTCTATTGTATTACAGCTAGATCACCACCAGTATTCTGTTGAAAGGTCTTTCAGCTTGGTTTTTGTCGTTTCTACATCATCATTACAAATATACTCATCCTTTTCATTTTCCAAAGTATGATAGCTACAGGAAAGACTTAGCCAATGGGCGCCTCAAGCTCATCCTCTATATACCATAAAAAGCATCTTTCTTACATTCAGGGCAAATCTGTGTCGCCATAAATAGAGTAATCTACTCTTCCCTGTTTACCAGTTCCATAGAAAATGCAGGCAGACAGATGGCAAGATATTCACAAGGTTCTGAAAATGGATTACTGTAACGAATTCTGGCTCCTTTTTCAATAAGGATACTGCTTCCTTTTTCAAGAACTACAATTTCGCCATCAATTTCAAACTGCTTCTTCCCTGAGATGATGTATGTAAATTCATCAAATTCCGGAGTCTGATGCGGCTCACTCCAATCCGGAGGAGCTACCATATGAGCAATGGAAACATTAGCATTTCCTGTAGAGTTCCCCCAATGTTCTTCAATCAGTTTTCCGTCTGTAGTAGGTACTACAAATGGAGATTGCTGGATTTTATATTTTTTCATACCCAATCTTCTTTTTTGATCTCGTATACAAAATTGGTTCTTGTAGGTTCTGCAAAATAAGCGACTTCTTCTTCCGCTATTTTTATCCCGCCAAGTTTTTCCAATGCTTTCTGTGAACGGAAATTTTCTTTTCCGATATGGAAATGAACTTTATCTACATATTGGAAGATATAGTCCAACATCAGCTTCTTAACTTTAGGATTAATCCCTTTTCCCCAGGATTTTGTCCCATAGAAAGTATAACCGATAAAAATATGGTTGTCATCTTCATCAAAATTATAATAACGGCTGCTTCCCAGGACATCTCCGGTTGCTTTTTCAACAATTTTAAAAGCCCCATTACTTTCTATGGCTCCTCTAAAGAAGTTTTCAAAAACTTCTCTTTGATAACGGTCTTTGTTAGGGTGCTGTTCCCATACTTTAGGGTCCGAAGCTACTTCATATAAAGATTCAAAATCCCCTTGCTGTAAGGGGATTAATTGAAATTCTTCATTCTCTAAAACAGACTGAACAGAAAAATTCATGTTTATCCTTTTTTGTTAGAGTCTGATTCTATTCTCTGGATTTCTTTTAACTTATCAGAAATCTTGATTACAGTATCTAATTTTGCTGGTTTCAATGGGATTTCAGCCTGATTCATATCCCATTTGATGACAAGGTTTCCTGAGTTTTCATCTGTTGGGTTCAGGGTAATTTCAAACCATTCCTGCTTGTCGGCCAATTTGTTTACCGGTACAGTAACATCTACTACGTCCTGTTTAGGATCATAAGTATAAGCACCCCATTGCTGGAAATCTTTATTCAAAATTACTTTCCATTCTTTTTCTGTAGGAACAATGAATAATCCGTAAGTTCCAGCCGGAACATTTTTACCACCAAAATTAACGGTCTGTCCGAATGTAATTTTTGTAGATGAGTTAGCTCCTGCTCTCCAAATCTGACCATAAGGAACCAATTCGCCAAAGATCTTACGACCTTTCACTCCGGGTCTTCCGTAATCAACTGATATTTTGGACATTGAAAACTGCTGCTCTACCTTCTGGCGCGGACTTGCTGCCGGTACGGAATAATCCTGTGCTAAAGCAAATCCTGAAACTGAAATACAAACTGCTATTAATAACTTTTTCACGTGTAAATTTTTGTTTAAAATTACAAAAATCAAAACAAAATAACTTTCTCCAGCTCCAATAATTTTTGTTTTCTCCAGATTCCGCCACCATACCCTGTTAGCTGCCCATTGCTGCCAATCACTCTGTGACAGGGAATCAGAATAGATATTTTATTTAAGCCATTGGCATTGGCTACAGCGCGAACCGATTTAGGATTTCCGAGAATATCAGCCTGCTCCTGATAACTTCGGGTTACTCCATAAGGAATTTGCTGTAAAATTTCCCAAACCTGTTTCTGAAAAGCAGTTCCTACAGGGGAAAGAGGAACGGTAAATTCAGTCCTTTTACCTTCAAAATATTCGGAGAGTTCTTGCTCCAGCTTTATAAAATGAGAATTTTCACCCTGTACAATATTGGCCTTAAAATGTTTTGAAATATTCTTCAGTTCCGTGGGCAGTGCTTTTCTGTCAGAAAACTCCAAAAGGCAAATTCCCTGCTCATCGGCACAGGCTACCATAGTTCCCAGCATCGTTTCAATTCTTTTCAGATCAATGATCTTTTCGTTTTTGTTATGGCTGGGTGATACTCCAAAAATATTTTTAAAACTTTCATTAAAACCACTCAAACTTTCATACCCTGAGTCGAAAGCAACTTCAGTAACCAGCTCTCCCTGTTGAAGCTTTTTAAATGCAGTATTCAGCTTAGACATTCTCTGGAAAGCATGAAATGTCACTCCATGATGTTTCAGAAACCATCGTCGGACCGTTGCCGGTTCCAATCCTCTTTTTACCAGATCAAAATCTTTTAATTTTAAAGAAGGATCATCAGAAATCTCCTGTAAAAGTTCTTTAACATACAAAGGAGTCACATTTAACATTTCCAAAGGTTTACAAACCTTGCAGGGACGGTATCCTTTCAATAGAGCCTCTTTTGTATGGGAAAAAAATTCTACGTTTTCAAATTTCGGTTTGCGGGCAGTACAGGTTGGCCGACAGAAAATTCCGGTGGTCTTTACTCCCATCCAGAATATGCCTTCAAACGTAGAGTCTTTACGAAAGGAAGCTTCATACATTATTTTTTCTGTAAGTTCCATAATCAGATGAAAAGTGCTGAAAAGCTTTTGTTATTAATAATTGTATCACTGATTTTTTCCAGTTCATGATAAATATGCTTGTTTGAAAAGCCTCCTGAAGTAATTCTTTTTACTCCTGCTCTTTTTAACGTCTCAAAATCCGGAAGGTCAGGCATAGCCATTACATTAACCGGAAGTGATGTTGCATTAATCACTGTTTTAATATCAGCTTCTTGGGTCATACCTGGAATAAATACTCCGTCAATAGCAAGTTTTTCAAATAGCGTGACTCTTAATAAAGTTTCTTCTAATGCATTTTCCATTCTTAATAAAAAAGGATCGATTCTTACATTGATAAAAATTTCATTTCTTCTCTCTTTCAGCATTGACAGAATATTGCTTAATTTTTCAAAATATACATCTCTGTCTAAAAGCTGTCTCTCGCCGTCATTAATATATGAATCTTCCAAATTGATCCCAACTACACCTATTTCCAAGAGGTTGATAATATGGGATGCGATTATTTGAGGAGAACTTCCATAACCTCCTTCCAGATCTACAGATAATGGGATGGAAACGGATTCTTTTATTCTTTTAATGATATAAAAATACTCTTCGAAACTCATCTGTTCTCCATCTTCATATCCTAAACTCATTGCTACAGCTGAGCTTGAAGTGGCCAGTGCTTTATACCCTAAATTTTCATATACTTTTGCGCTCTGCACATTCCACACGTTACCTAATAATAAAGGTTCTTCTTCGTGATGTAGATTTTTGAAACCGATCATGATATTTTTTTATTCAAAAATAGGAAGATAGCTCAGGCGGCTGCAACCGAAAAATGAACAAGTATTTTAGAAAAAAAGCTAAGAAAGCCAAATGCTTTTCGAGGTGATTAATAATTAAAATTCAACAGATAATTCCGGAGGTTTATGTACTATATTTTACAATAAATCTATTGAACAGCTTATAGAGTTTGCCGTCTCAGTCTTCCCTCTCCCATTCATTTAAAACAAAATAGCCTTTTCCAGTTCCAGCAATTTTTGTTTTCTCCAGATTCCACCTGCATACCCTACCAGCTCCCCATTGGAACCTATCACACGGTGACACGGGATTAAAATCGCAATTTTATTGATCCCATTAGCTGTTCCTACGGCACGTATAGCTTTTGGGTTTCCCAGAAATTCGGACTGTTGTTTATACGTTCTGGTCTCTCCCATTGGAATTTCCCTGAGCAATTGCCATACTTTTTCCTGAAATTCAGTACCTGTGGTGAATAAAGGAACTTCAAACTTAGATCTTTTTCCTTCAAAATATTCCTTTAGTTCTTCTTCCAATTGCTGAAAATGAAGATGATCTTTTTCTACAATTTCGGCTTTCAGTGTTTTTGATAATGCTTTCAGCTGTTTTTCAAAATTTTTTCTGTCTGTAAATTCCAGCAGGCAGACTCCCTGATCTGTTGCGCAGGCAATCATCTCTCCCAACGGAGTCTGTATTGTTTTTTGATGTATGAATTCCATTAGTTTAAAAGTACTGTTTTTCTGGAATTCATACCTCATCTTTTATATATTCCTTAAAACTCTTTCTGCCTGAGCTATATGTCTGGCATTATGATAGATCACAAAACGGAAAGTATCTCCCAATTTCAAGGTTATTAATTTTGAAATACTGATCGCTGTTTTTGTTTTTTCCAGATTGATAGTGCTTGCTTTGTCCAATAGATCAAGTAATTGTTCTTGTTGTTTTATGAATTCATTTACCACCTCTTTATTCAATTGGCTGTGAATGGGGTTCATCGCCTTAAGGGTGTTCATCTTATTGAGTTTATCTTTGGGAAGCATACTTTTAGCAAAATAGTTCCCAAGAATTCCTGGTTTAAAATCAGATTTTGAGTTTGTTTTTGAAGAAGAAATCCTATGGGAAATTTCAGGGATATAAAAGGTTCCGTAGCGGTTGAGATGTTCAAGACATTCCAGTACACTCCAGCTATCAGTATCCATTCTGAAATTCAGATCATTGTCTGACTTCAACAAAAGAGTTTCAGCATATTGTAAATGTTGTCCGGTTCTGTCTTTTAACTCCTCTAATAAGGTTATGGTTGAAATTTTCATTATTGCTTTTTTGCAAATTTCCGGATTGGTTTATTCTTAAATATTGATTGAACTCAAGATTTTTTAAGTCTGGATAACGTTTCAGGTGACATTCTGAGATAATTGGCAATATATTTATTGGGTACTTCCTGAAATAACTTCGGACTCCGTTTTAATACTCTTTCAAAACGTTCACTGGGAGCATTAATTAATAAGTCTTTTTCTCTTTCCAGCTGTTGCAATACAAGATCCTCCAAAACACTCATCCAAAATTCCATATGCTCTTCCCTAGAATGAATAAATTCATAGAAATCCTTTTTTGAAGCCACTTTTACAATAGTCTTCTTAATCGCCTGAATATAAAGCTCCGATGGTTTCCCGGAAAGAAAAGAGTCCAGAGAAACAATAATATTTCCTGTATATCCGAAACGGATAATCCTTTCTTCATTGTCATCCGTCATGAAGATCCTCACACTCCCCTTTTCTATAAAATAAATCTGGGTATCTGTATTTCCCGAGATCTTCAGAAACTCATTCCGTTTAAATTCCTTATGCTCCCAATGAATTCCACTTTGAAGTAATTTTTCAACCATTTCATTTTAGTATTTGGTGTTCCAAAGATAATGGGTAATTTTAAAGGTTTAAACACCATCACGAATAATGCTCAAAAAAACAAGTTTCTTATTGCTTTTTTCCGCTGGATTTTTTAACATGAAAACTCAGCCAATCATTCCTTACCAGAATATAAAGCATCATAACATTGTAAAAAGATTTGAACATATATTATTCTGAAACTGACTATAAATTCTAAACTTTCTTAATAATGAAGATTAATACAGCCTTAGTGCTTTTATGCTCACAACTGATGATAATCAGCTGTAAAAAGGACGATAAGAAACCGACCCAGAATCAACCAACTATCGTAAAAGATTCTATAAAAACGGCCACAACAGAAGAGGAAATAGATTTTAAGAATTTTCATATTTTCAACGTTTCTACCATGCAGCGAAAGGATCTTATGGATACCTTTATCTCAGTTTCTGACATTTATAATGAGAAGAATGCTGTTCCGATGGATATTCTAAAAAAACAAAAGGAACTTCCCTTTGAAAAGATCTCTTATATTGAACTGGATGGTACCTACAGAAAAAAAATGCTGGATGGCATTCATATTACTGAAAATGATTCACTGTACCTTTATAACTATGAAACCAGTAAGCTGCAAAAAATTCCTGTCAATAAATTAAAGGCAGTAGCTTATCTCTCTCCTTACACTGTAGAAGGAGATGAAGTGGATTCGGATTCTTATATGATGGGATTTCAGGTTGACACTCAAAAAGGCACTGATATTTTTGATAAGTATATGAATGTGATTGCCTATTTCGGAAGCAAAAGTCCATTTGTAGAAAATCAAATGAAGATGATTAAATGGGAGAAAGCAGGTCCTGATATTCAGAAAAAATATTTTCCGGGTTCAACCCTTAAATACGGTGGTACTTATCAATATAAATATGGAAACCTTACCTATTATGTGCAGGATCTTCTTGAAGAATATGGTACTGAGGAACGTAAATTAGTGGTCATCAATGACCATAATGAAAAAATATTTGAGAAAACATTTACCATTGAGGATGGTGCAGAGTTTAATCCTCTGGAAAAAACAGGAAGTGAGGAAACCAATTATTATGCCCAGTGGACCGGTATTCTTTTTAAAGGAAAAGCACCTGTAGTTTTTAATTTCACTGCACCTTCTTTCGGATGCCCTGTCATTACATTTCTAGATAAAGAAAAAACCGAGCTTAGCATTAATTGCGATAACAGACATTAATCCCAGGGAAATCTATTAACGATCCATCAAAATAAAAATGGGGTACATTGAATTTAAATCAATCTACCCCATATTTCATCCTATATACAGTATATTTCAATTATTTAACCTTAGGATAAAGTTTGTTTTTAAGGTTCATAAAATAAGTTTCAGATTCTTTGAAATCATTACTTTTCATAAATTTAAGAACTACATTCAGATAGGATTCTGAAGGTTTGAATTCTGCCCCCATTTTTTCAGAAAATGTTTTATATTCAGTTTCCAATAAAGATGGATTCTTAGCAAGCTGCTTAATATCTGTTCTGAAACCTTTGAATATAAATTTTAAAGCTTCATAATTTCCAGGATAAGAAACGGTTCCATGTGTTTCGCCTTCAAAAAAACGGTGTTTATAGTTCAGAGTCCCATTTTTCTCTACGATCCCTTTAAACTTCTCAATGGCTTGTGTCATATCAGAATTCCAGTTTTTCTGCTGTTCTTCATTATCAGCCTGAGAAACGTATAAAGATTTGTGGGCAGGGAACTTTTTATTTTTTTCCAGATAATTTTGTGTTCTTGAAATCGTTACTTCATTATCCCACCATAAACTCGGATCATTGGCTACAAATGCATTGAAATATTCCGGATGGGTAAGAAAAGTATTGATAGCAAACAAACCGCCAAATGAATGTCCCACTAGAACAGAATATTCCTGTGTTCTGTAGTTTTTACTGATGAAAGGCTTCAGTTCGTCCTGCATGAATTTTACAAAGTTTTCGCTTCCGCCACTGTCCGCAAAAAGCGTTACTGTAGGATTTACCGGACTTTTCTTTTGTGATTTTGTAGGGGTAAGATCTCTTGTGCGTTCTGTATTTTTAATTCCTACAACAATACATTCCGGAATATCAGCATAAGGAGTTCTCGCGATAAAATCCGTTAACCCCGTATAGTATTCAAAGTTAATTTCACCGTCTAAAAGATAGATAACCGGATATTTTGCCGGATTGATGGTGGTATCCATGTATGTTTTAGGCAGATGAACCCAGATTTCCCTGTTCTCATTCAAAACCTTCGAAAATAAAGTCTGCTTCTCTCCTATTATAAGCTTTTCCTGAGCTTTTCCCAATGTGAAAAATGAAAATACAAATAGATATAAAATTTTAAACCAATTGTTCATGATGTGATTCTTTTCTGTGTTGATGAATATTTTTAACTTCTTTTCCTTTTTTTCCTGATTTATTTCTTCTTCCCCACCAGATTAAAAATCCGGTAACCGGAAGGCTGGTACAGATAATCCCGATAACGAATGTGAAGATTTTCCCGAACATTCCCCCCCAATATCCTACATGCAGATCAAAATTCATATGCTCAATCACTTCATGCATCAGAACTTCTTTTGGGTAATTAATTTCGTCTCCAGTATACTTATTGACTTCTTTACTTTTCCCGTCTACAATACTTTTTAAGCCTATAAATTTAGCGGCTACCACATTGTAAACGGTGGAAGAATCCTTACGGGGTACACTCATTCTGACTTGCTTTGCCTGGGGAATTTCTTTCAAACTTCTGTCAATAAAATCAGTGAAAGACAATGCTTTTTTATCAGGATCAAATTTCGGCTCATACTTTTCTGCAATCTTGTGAGCATCAGCAACTCCTCCAAAGGCAGCCTGGGTAAGATCTGTCAAAATTTTATAAGCCATAATCAGCCCTGTAATTGTAATAAAAACTGCTGGTAACAGAGAATAAAATCCGAAAACATTATGGAAATCGTAATTCTTTCTGCGCCATTTTGTACCTGATTTGATCTTAAATGCGGTTGTTCTTGTTGTTTTGTTCCATTTTTTTGGCCACCAAAGAATCAGTCCACCGATCAATTGAATAAAAAATATAATAGAAGCTACTCCTACTACTGTTTTTCCGAATTTACCTGCCAATAGTTGGGCATGAATATGAGCTACCACATAGAAAAACTCATAACTTTTTGTAGAGCCCATTACTTTTCCGGTGTAAGGATCAAGATAATGATAAGCAAAAACACCTCTCGGGCCCCGTCCTTTCCCTTTGGGTTTCTCCGCTTTTTCAGCATTTTTATCTTTAGGAGGTTTCGTAGCAGAGGCTACGCGGAATGTTCGGTCTGCTTCCCTGTAAGTATCAAAGTAAAAAGCTTTTCTGTCCGGAACCTGTTCATGAAATTTAACCAGTAATTCTTCCGGTGTCATTTTTTTTGCATTCACTGGAGCCTGAACATATTTGGCACTTCCTGCACAAAGGTCAACAATCTCATCACAAAAGACGAAAACCGTTCCGGAAAGCGTAACGGTAAGTACAATAATCCCGGAAACAAGTCCGAGCCAGAGATGGAGCCATCCTGTAATTCTTTTGGTCAGGGATTTTCCCTGTTTTTTCTTGGGGTTCGTTTTTTTATTTTCCATATCTAAAAAGGTTGCCTTTTGAGTATGATTGTTGGAAAACGCAAGGGCGCAAAGATTTTATCTCTCGCAGATTTCACAGATTACACTAATGATTGAAAATCAATATCATAACCTATTTAAATTTGTAAAAATCAATATACCGATGGACTATTTTGCTGCTGAAAATCTTTGTTCTTTTAGCGCCGTTGCGTTATTCCAATCAACTTTAAGTTTGAGACAACTTGTTTTTGTTTTTAAAAAAGATTAGAATTTAAATGCAAAATTGGCCAGGAATTCTCTTGGTTTTTGTGGTTGTCCGTAGAAGTTCCAGTACATTTGGTTCAAAGCATTGTTCATCTTCAGACCGATTCTGTATTTTTTCTTATCATAGAAAACTGTGGCTCCTACTGTCGTATAGGACGGTGCAAGGAAATGGTTTGTGATATTGATATACGTTTTATCTACAAAATTGAATCCTGCCCCGAAGCCAAGACCTTCATAGGTTCCATCCATTATTTTATAACTTGTCCATAGATTTGCCACATGTTTAGGCGCCCATGCCACTCTCTTTCCTGCATCTTTACTTCTGTCATCATAGCGGTTATCATTAAATCCATATCCTCCTACGATGTTCCATCCTTTTACCGGATTGATTACGATATCTACTTCAAGCCCCTGGTTTTTAATATTACCATCCTGTCTGCTTCCCAAGCCTCCCGGATCTAAAATGACTCTATTTTTAACTCTCATGTTATAATAAGAAATGGTTGATAATAATTTTTTACCAAACAGATCTAATTTGAATCCGGCCTCAAACTGATTCCCCTGTTCCGGATCCCATTTGGTAAGAACACCATCCTGATTAGGTCCTGGAGCAATATTTTTAAATCCGTTCACATAGTTGGCAAAGAATGAAATTTCATCTTTTTTAATTTCATACACTAAACCAAATTTTGGAGAGAATTGAGTCTGGCTATATCCTTCGGTTCCGGCTACTCCATTTCTTTTAATATCTTCATTTTTGTAATGATCCATTCTTAAACTTGCCATTACAAGAAAATTATCTGTAACATTTAATACATTGGAAACGTAGGCACTGTATGTACTGTATTGAGAAATTTCATATTTCGTAGCGGTTCTTGGTAGTTTTTTCACCACATCACGGGAAATAGGAGTCCAATCGGAAGTAGCATTCAATGCAACAATATCATTTCCTTTTTCAGTACCGTAATTTTCTCCAATTACTCCATTCAGAGGATAAGGAGCAAAAGCTGAGTTTGTATTTTTACCTACTGTAAATACCGGATATTGATTTTTGCTGGTCTGCTGGAAATAATCTAACCCTACTACCAAACGGTTTCTTAAGCCTCCGATTTTAAAATCACCAATAAAATTCTGCTGAATATTATCTGTGGTAATCTTATAATTGTCAAACGGTCGGATACTTCTGCTCACCCTGTTATTATCCATATAGTTTAAGACCAAAAAGATAGATTCTTTCTCATTAGCTTCACCTCTTTGGTAAGATGTTCTGGAAGTCCATTGGTCGTTAAATTTATGGGTAACTTCAGCCATCGTCACAAAATTGGTTCTTTTTGAGCCCACATCATTACTGGTAAATGATCTGCCATGAATTGCAGAAAGATCTTTCATTGAGTGAAGGGTCAGTTTTTCAGATTGTCTCACGTAGGCATTCAATGTTTTCTCCGGTGCATGGAATTCTGTATCTAAGGTTACTGTAGTTTTATCACTTACCTTGTATAGGATACTTCCTGAAAAGAATACTCCTTTATTATATCCTGCATCCTGAAAAGAATCCTGTGAATAACCGGCTACGTTGAATCTTGCCAATGCTGTTTTTTCTTTATTCAAAGGAGTATTCACATCTGCTGTGATTCTGTTCATTCCCCAGCTTCCAGTGGTATAGTTAATAATTCCACCAAAGTTTTCCTGTGGTTTTTTGGTCACTATATTCACAACTCCGCCATAATTGGCCAAAGTTCCTCCAAATAAGGTTCCTGATGGTCCTTTGATGACCTCTACTCTTTCAATATTCGCTATTTCCGACTGTACTCTTGGGTTTTGGATTAATCCATTTCTGAAACTGGCATTCGAGCTGAATCCTCTCAGAAAAATGTCATTTCCACTGTCGTTAACACTATTGCTTACCACCACTCCCGGAGCAGATGCCATAGCTGTATTAAAATCTGTAGCATTCATCTCACTGATAATCTCTTTAGGAACAAGATTGTAAACCGTTGGATTTTCAAGGTTCTCCAATGGAAGTCTTGCTACTGATTCGGATTTTTTGGTTCTGTAATTGTGGGTTCCCTGAAGGGAAACGGACTGGATTTCGGCTACTTTAAGGGTATCACTTTCCTGTGCACTTAACATGGTGACTGCTAATAATGATGCAGAAATAATAGTTTTTTTCATTTTTATAATTAAGCTTAGTGCCGCAAAATTACTTTATTTTTATTAATTCTAAATAAAAATATGACACAAATCATAAAATTGAAATTTTGGCAAAGGCCATCAATAAAGGGTTTCCGGAAAACCAAAAACCCTTTATTTCAATACTGCATACATTCAGCATTGTATGTATATAAATATTTTAACTAAAAATTTCTGTACTTTTATACCACAACCATCATAGACATATAGTAATTGGCGCAGTGTAATGAGGTCAGTAGAAGTATTTCCTTATTCGGATACTGTTCAAAGTCATCACAAGTACTAATCTGGTATTCATAATTCAGAAGATTCCATTTAAATTGAGGCTTCATCACCAAGAGTTCCATCCCTACTTTATCGGTAAGCACAAATGAATCTTTAAAAATTCCACGATGCTTGCACACAAAACTTTCTTTTATCCCATCAAAATAGGTCTGCACTATGATTTCCCCATTCCAGTTCATTCTGAATTTCAAAAGGACCTTTTCATTATCTTTCAATTCAATGGTTGTTCCCCAAAAACCTTTAGGCTCAATCTGATAACTTTGATGGTCGGCCAACTCAATCACAGCATTAAAATTAAACCAACTTTTATAGGTAATTTTCCCTGTCAATTTATCATTATGGGTGAGTTCAAAAGATAAAGAATCGTTGGATTTTGCGTAATATTCTGCCATGGTTGTTTTATAGTTTGGTGAAATTCGATCAATTTATCATAAAGATTGAATAACGTATTTATGATCCCCTAATTTACAACCTCTTACATAAATCAGCAAAAAAAAATTCAATAGGTTTACCTGTACAATTAATTCTCTCCAAACCAGTATTTCCATTTTTCAGTATCAATTCCAAATTTACCTTGCCACCAACGGGCAGGATACCCCACATCATCATTCCTAATCGGTCTATGCTCTCTTTCCGGATAAGTAATATACTGGTCTGCATACCCAAAATGCTCATCATCATGCAAAACACCAATAACTCCCAAAATTTCCAACACAGCTACTCTTTCCCCATCATTTGATTTGAATGTTTTGGAAATTCATTTTTTAAGTTGAGAAACTCTATCGCCAGGTTCTGAAGTTTCAATAATCGTTTTCAATTCTTTTAGTATCTTGTCATCATTCTCACAAGGCTTCACTACAGGGAGTTTTGGAAATTGTTCCAGATCAAATAAGATTTGGATTAAACTATCAAAACAAGAACCATCTTTATATTTAAAATAATTAATCGTATTAAATTCAATCGGTTCTTCGAATTCGTATGTATGAAGTTCACAGACGGCACAGATGCCTTCATTCGGAGCCGGGCTCGGTGTAAAACTATGCTCCGCTAATGATTTTGCAATACAATAACTTGACAAAAAAGAACGATATTCTAATTGTCTTGTACTTAAACTGTAAAGAAAAGCGTTTACAACATCCTGTTTTTCAATCTTAGTTACAGCAGCCTCAATTCTTCTGCAAATTTCATCATGATTGATATTTTCCTGTTCATACATTACACCATGTTTCTTAGCGTACTCAAAGTTTTCTCTGGTAATATACTGCATATAATGATCCCAGTAAAACCAGTCACTTAAGCTTTCATCCTGAGCAGTTTTTATGGTTTTGAGTAGAATTTTTATTGCTTTTTTGTCCATCTGTTATTGATCATAATGTTACCTATTTTGTTCACCCCCGAAGCAATAAATAGTCAAGCTACTATTGATTATTTTGTCTTCAAATATATTCCGTCAATAGTGGCATTCATTCCGAATTGTCCGCTGCATACTCCCTGGGTATACTGAACGACAGCAAATCCTTTGTAAAACCTGACTCCAAATTCACAATCATCGGCATCTGCCAGTTTGTAGGTAAAATTGGTTGTTTTCAGACTGATGGTGTCATCGTCTATTTGTGCAAGATTTCTTGCCGGTTCTCCGGTAACGGATGTTATTCCAAAAACAGCTTTTGAATCTGGTAATCTCTTAATTTCCAAATCTCCCTGATATCCTGCTTCACTATATTGATAATGATAACGTCCGAACAGATCTTCAACGTTTGTTTCTATTCTTTTTGAAACAAGAGCAGTATCCTTCTTCATAAGGGTAAGAGTAAGCTCCTTTCTTGTTTTCGGCGAAAACCAACTTCCTTTGAAACCACTTTCCGTTGGTTTTCCGGTAATGACACCAGTTATATTTCCCGATTTTTCAAATTCTAAAATCCTGTAATTATTATCACTATCAATGGTTCCTACAAGTGTTATTGGTAATTTGTTTTTAGTATTCAGATAGGTAATTTCACCAACAATTACATTTCCATCAATCTGGTAATGCATAAACACAGGAGTTTTCCCATCCAAAAATCCTTTCCAGGATATTTCTTTCTCTCCCTGACTTTTTTCTGATGCCAAAGTGACTGATTCTTTAGGAATCACAGGATTGGAAGTCTTCTCTTTTTGCTCAGACTTATTACAGGAAACAATCGTCAATAAAGGAATATAAACTAAATATTTGTATTTCATTTTGGGTGTATTATAAAGTGGTTTTCAAAACTATGGATTATTGTTGATAAAAGAGTTCCGATTTATAAACCTAACAGGTTTTAGAAACCTGTTAGGTTTATTATTAAGTGTTAATAATAAATTATATCTCATAAAATGCTTATTCAATTTTATAAACATAATCTTTACTAATAAACTTAGTTTTATTCTTCAATTCTTCGGGGCTAAAAGCTTTTCCATCAACCTCAACACTTTTAATCATATACCTCCATCTTCCGTTATGGCTTTTATCAATCCTTGTTGTGGAATTTGGTTGAACTTCCAAAACAATAGCAGAATCTTTCACTTCTATCTTTTCAAGAGACTTCAGGTTTTTGATTTTTCGAAAAGCTTTAGGAGATAATATTTTATTTTCATAATTAAATCCGAAACTAGCAGGATCATTATTAATGACTTTTGAGGCTGAATAATTATAATTGATCTTTATTATTTTCTTAGCTCCAGTCAGGTTTTGAATATAAAAATCGGTTAAATAAGAACATCCAGAAAAACAGCAGGATAAAATAAAACTCAACAATGCTATAGTGATTGACTTTACGCTCATTACATTTCAGTTTAGATGGTTTTGGTAAAAATAAATAGAATACTTTGATTGAATTAACAGTATCCTATAACTATCATAGTTTTTTATTTATGTTTCTTATACGACAATAT
>NZ_CALNWX010000016.1:0-106634 GCF_940807095.1 Chryseobacterium sp. Marseille-Q3244
TCATCAAGAATATCTTTACATCTTGTATTTTCCAATAAAAAAAACCTCCGGAATTTAATTCCAGAGGTTTCTTATATATTTTTTTGCATATTATTTTTTTTCTAATTCTTCTTTTTTATCCTCCTCTTTCTCAGGGAAGATAACAGATAGAAGAACAGAGATCACCAATACTCCACCTACAATTCCTAATGAAATTGGGGAAGGGATATGAATCCATGGTGCAATAAGCATCTTAACTCCGATGAATGAAAGAATAATTGCCAATCCGTACGGAAGCTTGCTGAACATGTGGATAAAGTTGGCCAATAGGAAATATAGTGATCTAAGACCTAAAATAGCAAAGATATTTGATGTGTACAGGATAAACGGGTCATTTGAAATGGCAAAGATCGCCGGAATGGAATCTACTGCGAAAAGAACGTCCGTAAATTCAATTACACCTACAACCACTAATAGTGGTGTAGCCATTTTAATCCCATTCTGAATCGTGAAGAACTTATCCCCATCATAATTATCAGAAACTTTCCAAAAGCTTTTGATTAGTCTTGCCCCTGCTGTATTACTGTAGTCTTCATCATCGTCATCTCCTCCGTCACCCCATGATTTGATTCCCGCATATACAAGGAATAAACCGAATAAGGTCATTACAACATTAATTTTTACTGCTTCTCCGAAAATGTTCATTTCAGGAAGATATGTAAGGTTAATCAGCCCAACTCCCGCAAAGATAAATATCGCTCTGAAGATCAATGCTCCGATAATTCCCCAGAAAAGTACTTTATGGTGAAGGAATTTCGGAACTTTAAAGAATCCGAAAACAAGGATAAATACGAATAAGTTATCTACAGAAAGGGCTTTTTCAATCCAATAAGCCGCCTGATACTGGGTAAACTTTTCTACTGCCAGGGCATGACTTTCAGGGGTACCGTCTGTATTGAAAACCCAATACACAACGCCCGAGAATATCATAGACAGTGAGATCCATACAATAGACCAGATGGTAGCTTCTTTGGAAGAAACTTCATGGCTTTTTTTGTTGAAAACTCCTAAATCCAGGAGTAACATGATAACGACTGTTACCGCAAATCCCCACACCAAGCCAGGGTGCAGATCTAAAATACTTTGATGTTCCACTTGAGTTATGTTATTATATGATAAAAGCAATAGATGTACAGAGTACAAATATTGCTATTTTATTTCACTTTTATGTATAAACGATTATAAATAATTCATCTGTACGGTTTGGATCGTCTGCTCCAGTTTTCTGTCTGCTGTAGGATCTCCAATCGCATTGAATTTCCACTCTCCATTTCTTCTGTAGAAAACACCCATTACCATAGCAACATGTCCTTTGAAAGAAGCATCATTCGCAATATCATATTTAGCAAAAACCTCCTTTACGTTCGTTGGAGTTCCTTCATAAATACGGATAGAAGCAAAAGGAATAGTTCCAAAATCCTGGCCTCTGTAGCTGTTCAATACCATTGCTACGTGATCTACATTAGAATCAAGGTTATTGAAATCAACAGTAATTACTTCGTTATCTAAACCGTCGTCTCCATCTACGTCACCAGTAAGGTCGTCTCCACTGTGTCTTACAGATCCATTTTTAGATTTCAGGTTTCCGAAATAGATCACTTCCGTTACATTTTTATTGGAATCATATAAAATACAGCTTCCGTCTAAGTCTACTGCCTCTTTTTTAGTTCCGAAAAATCCTTTTTTTTCAATTGCTCCCCAGTTGATTCCTACACAAGCCTGGGAAAGTTCAGCTCCGTTTTCTTTTTTAAGGTTGATTCTCTGACCTTTTTGTAAGTTGATAGCCATCTTTTTATGTTTAGTTGTTATTTACATTTTTTGCGAAAAGCCAATACGCTTAACCGCTTGTTTCAAATTTCGTATTATTGATTATTCAGGTTTAGATTAAGCATCGCCCGCAGAATATTTGTTTCTTCATCGAAATCAAATATCTTGCTCATAATGTCTATATTTTCTAAATTTTTGATATAATCTTTCAAGACTCCTTCTACCTCTGGAGGTAAATTGCGTTTTCTTTCATTCATTGTATTTTCCAGCTGTTCGTTTTTATTCTTAAGCTGATCTATAATGGTACTCTGATTAGACTGGTTTTCAGAAGTGTCAAGCTTATCCAAATCCTTATCGAAAAGATAAAGCTTTTTATCATCTACACTGAAAATAAAATAATCATCAGACTGAAAGATCTTGAAAAGTTCATATTCATGAGTTCCGATCACATAGCCACAGACAAAACGGACTTTAAATCCTTGTATGTTCAACCTTCCCAACAGTTTTCTTTCAATAGAATAATCTTTATACTGATAAGCCGGAAAAGATTCGGCTTTCAGCAGAGATTCATCTGCCTCTAACCTGTAAAATTCCTTTGCATATTTTTTATGAAAGTAGAGAACATTCTCCCAATTGGCTGTAAAGATATCTTCCGTAAGGTCTTTATACAGAGCTTTCATATGTTGTGAAAATATACCGCTGTACATTTTCCTATCGGTCTGAAAACTATCTGCCTGTCTTTCTTCAAAACCTGAAATATATTTTTTGTTGATGTCAATTTCATTAAGGACCGCCAGCATATCATTTTCCTTTTGCCTTTTTATTTTGGTCAAAAGCTCAATGAGACTGTCGGTATACTGTAAGTGGAAAAGCTCAAGTTTATTGTAATCAAGGGCCGTATTTTCCTGGAACAGATTGTGGATAATATCGGTTTTGATGTAAATGGATATTATATCAATATGTTCAAAAAAATTAGCCAGAAGTTTAAGTCTTGTTAACCTTCTTTTGCTCTGTGACAATATGGTTGCTGCATCTTCCCCCACCGTAGTACCCTATAAATTAACCTCTGACATTCGCTTTTAATTCGTGCTCTAATGTCTGAAGATCCTGATCCAGTTTTCTTCTGTTATCAGCTCCCTGTTTCTGAATCTGTTTCACTTCATTTAATGTGTTGATCAGCATTGAAGTTGTTTCTTTCAATGTTTCTACAGAGACAATAGTTTGTTCATTGGCTCTTGCCACGTTAATTGAGTTCTGACCAAGACGCTCTGCATTCTTTCTTAAAATCTCTTCTGTAGTAGAAGATACTTTCTGCTGGATTTCAATATTCTGCTGCTGTCTGTACATCGCAACGGCAAGTGAAAGCTGGTTTTTCCATACAGGAAGTGTAGTGGTAAGAATAGTCTGCGCTTTTTCTGCAATAGAAACGTTGTTATTCTGAACCAGTCTGATCTGTGGAAGTGACTGCATCATAATTACACGTACCACCTTAAGATCAGCCATTCTGCGGTCTAATCTTGCAATAAAGTCTCTCTTATCGGCAATCTGATAATCCTGGAAACTCTCAGGGCTTGCCTCCATCTGAGCTAATTCTACAGCAGCTCTTTCCATTCTGATATTTCCTGCAATCACAAGGTCCTCAATTTGCTTGATAGAGTTTACATTGCTTTCAAAAATAGTCTGAAGCACTGCATTATCCTTTGTAGAAGTGATGATTCCTGCATTTACTTTATAAGAGATCTGCTCAATATTATTGATGATCTTGTCATATTTTGTAAACAAATTTTCTACCTGAGTGATTACCTTCTTCATGAATGGCAACTTGCTTAGGAAACTTTTTACTTTATTTCCGTTCAGTTCCTCTACATCTACATAGTTCAGCTCTACCAAAAGGTCATTGATCAATCCACCAACTTCTCCTGAGTTAGATCTTCTTACATTCCCTAAGAAACTATCACTCTGATTGGTTAATGTTTTTTGAAGTTCAGCTCCGAAATTTACAATAGATCCCGGATTAGCTTCATCAATAGAGTTCGCTAAAACTTCATATTTCTGGCGTTCTTCTGACTGTAACTGAGTCAAATTTACATTTCCTTCTCTGTCTACCAATACTGCTGGCGCTGCATTTTGAACAGGCTGAGCCGGTGTTGGAGGAACCATTGGAGTAGGTTCAAATGTTCTAAGAGGTTCAATTGATCCTAGTGGATCTATCGGTTGATTTTCTTGATTGTCCATAATTACTTCTGATAAATTGATACAAATTTTTCAAGGCCGTCTCTCTGTCCTGCTCCAACTGCCTCAAATTTCCATTCTCCGTTTCTGTTGTAGATTCTTCCGAACTCTACTGCTGTTTCGATTGAGAAATCTTCGTCCAATTCATATTTTAAGATTTCTTCATTCGTATCTGTATTGAAAATTCTGATGAAAGAATTTCTTACCTGCCCAAAGTTTTGTCTTCTTGAATCTGCATCGTGGATGGTTACTACAACCGTAATTTCCTTTACTGCATTATCAATTTTCGTAAGATCAATCTTGATCTGTTCATCATCACCAGCACCTTCTCCTGTAAGATTATCTCCAGTGTGGACTACAGCTTTATCCGGAGATTCCAGGTTGTTATAGAAAATAAAGTGATTATCTGAAACTAGTTTTTTATCATCTCCCAGCAAAAATAAAGAAGCGTCAAGGTCAAATGCTGTTCCTGTAGAAGTATTATTGAGATCCCATCCTAAACCTACAGTAAATTTAGGGGCGTTAATATTTTCTCTTTGTCCTTTTTGTAAGTTAATAGCCATAATATAATTCCGTTTGTGTTAAAGTATTGATGTTATTTTTATATTCTTTTATTAAATGATAATTGTTACTGATAGCAAGTTCTACCAGGAGATCCATCTGCTCTTTTTTTACTTTAGACGTAAGATAGTCAAAATTACTTGAATCTAACCCTAAAATATATTTTACAATCCTTGTATTGAACTGAAAACTGGACTTGTTCATCACTTCTGCAACATGTTTTACATTTTTCACTGCATAATAATTAAAAAAGTTCTCAATTTTAGGATCGAGATCAAAATTCATTAGTTCAGCATAATACAGGAACATGAAATCTGCCTCCACCTCATATTCATTCAGGATTCTGTTCACAGTATATTCGTGACTTCCTGTAATTTTTATATCGTCTATAAAAATACAAAGTTTTCCTCTTAAAAAATCTTTATCAATGTAATAAGTATCATTGGCTATCAGATTTTTACGATCCTCGAAATTAAGGTTCCCATAATCTGTGATATACGTATGATTTCTGTTGATTTTAGATAAAATACTTGATTTTTTTTCCTTTTGAAACAGATAATAGTCCAAATGTTTTTTAAAGTAAAAGCATAAAAAATTGGAAGCTGTAGGAATGGCCATATAAGGACTTGGAAGCACTACAATTTCTTTATCTGTATTTAAAAGGTGTTTATTTTCGGAAATAAATCCGTCGAATAATTCTTTTGCAAATTTTTCAGCATACGACTTATCGCCATACTTGAAATAGCTGTATTCTGCGGGTGAGAAAGTGAACTCATCCGCTGAATGAATGTGGTGTAAGCTGTATCTTGTGTTCATGTTTATGGTTAGTGTTTTAGTAAATGTGCGCTGAACCCGAAGTCAGTTGCTCCTTTATAGTCGGCAACAGGATTGTCTCCGATATGCAGAATCTGGCTTAATGGAAGATCCTGATTTTTAATCTTATTCTTTACTTCCTGAAAAATAAGCGGGTTCGGTTTAGAACAGTTGATTTCATCAGAATAAATATGAAAATCAATATACTGATCCAGATTTTCATGAATCAGAAACTTTCTCATTGTTTTTCCTTTGATAAATCCTGTATTACTCAGAATATTGATGGTTTTTCCCTGATTTTTAATTTCATCAAAAAAATCATGAATATTTTCAAAAATGATAACAGGTTTATATTCTAAAAACAATTCTTCACTTTTTTGATAAAACTCATTAAGCTTTTCCTTATCAAAAAGCTTTATATCTACATTATTTAAAGCTCCCAAAATCATCAGATAGATCTCAAAAGTGTCTATATTCCCCCCTGTAACCTCATTAATGTTATTGCAAAGATCATCGTAATATTTTACAGTTCTTGCAACCACTTCAATCGGTGCATCCAGATTAAAAAATGAGGAGAACAGCTCAACTCTTTTTGTTTTAAATTCAGGATGAGATTTGATTAGGGTGAGCCACAGGTCAAAGGAAAAATGACAGTGGTTATGAATGTCGATATCTGTTTTCAATATGTTTTAAGTTAAAAGTTTTATTTAGCTTCTTGAAAAAGATTTAAAATTTATTAATCATCAAAAAGTGTTTCATTTTCTATTCTTCCCAAAGATAAAATTTTTATCAGAAATGCATTACTTTCCCTCTCTGTTTTAAGATATTTTATGATTTTAATGAAGAAAGGATAAAAAATAAGGACTGTAGATTTTTCTTACAGTCCTTGTCTGGTTATGAATATTTATTTACTTTCTTGAATTGTCAACTATTTCAGGATTCACTATTCACTTGCGAAACAAAACTCACAATGACATCCCTATTATTTTTCCGGCATTACCTTATAAGTCGGATCTTCCTGAATATTAACTTCCACTACAGCTTCAGCATTTTTCAGCATTTTGCGGCAATCTTCACTAAGATGGCGAAGGAATACTGTTTTCCCTTGTTGTTTGTAGCGTTTTGACAATTTATCTACAGCATCTATTGCACTCATATCTACAATACGGCTTTCTTTAAAGTCTACTACCACTTCATCGGGATCATTCATCGGATCAAACTTATCAGCAAATGCAGTCACTGAACCGAAAAACAACGGACCAAATATTTCATAATGCCTGATCCCATTCTCATCGGTATATTTTCTTGCACGGATTCTTTTGGCATTGTCCCAGGCAAATACTAAAGCCGCAATAATCACTCCTACTAAAACCGCCAATGCAAGATTATGCAATACTACAGTAATTAAAGCCACTGTAATTCCTACCAATATATCTGACTTCGGCATTTTATTTACAATCCGGATAGAAACCCATTGAAAAGTACTGATAGCCACCATCATCATTACACCTACTAACGCTGCCATTGGAATTTTTTCAATGATAGGTGCTCCAAATAGAATAATCAATAAGATCATGATGGAAGCGATAATTCCTGACAGTCGTGCTCTGGATCCTGCATTAAGATTCACTAATGTCTGGGCAACCATAGCACAGCCTCCCATTCCACCGAAAAATCCGTTGGTAATATTAGCTAATCCCTGCGCTACGGATTCTTTATTGGCATTTCCCTTGGAATTGGTAATCTCATCCACCATAGATAAAGTCAGCAATGATTCAATAAGACCAACCCCAGCCATAATTAATGCATAAGGAAAAATGATCTGTAACGTTTCCAGAGAAAATGGAATTTGTGGAATATGGAAACTTGGAAGACTTCCGCTGATATGGGCAATATCTGCTACTGTTTTCGTTGAGATATTAAATCCAAGAACTATAGCAAATACAACAATAATGGCTACCAACGATGCAGGAACAGCTTTTGTAATCTTAGGAAAGAAATAGACAACGGCAATGGTGAGTGCCGTTAAACCTCCCATGATGTATAAAGGTGTTCCCTGAAGCCAGTTTACCACTCCATTGGTATCTGTAATTTTAAACTGTTCAATCTGGGCCATAAAAATAATAATGGCCAACCCGTTCAGAAATCCATACATAACGGGCTGTGGAATAAGCCTGACAAATTTTCCCAGTTTAAAGATTCCGACAAGCATCTGAAGAATTCCGGCAAGAGCTACAGTAGCAAAAAGATATTCTATTCCATGGGATTTTATAAGGGCAATTAAAACAACAATCGTGGCTCCTGCTCCTCCTGAAACCATTCCCGGACGGCCTCCCAAAACAGCTGTTACGATTCCCATAAGACATGCCGCATACAATCCTGTAAGTGGTGAAAGTCCTGCCAGAATAGCAAATGAAAGTGATTCAGGAATCATGGTCATGGCTACGGTAAAGCCAGCCAGCAATTCATTTTTATAATTTATTTTTTTCGAAAAATCGAATAAGCTGATAGTATTCTTCATTGAAGTGCAAAGGTATATACTTGCTTAAGGGTATACAATTTTTGTATTCAAATTTTACTCATTTTTTTATTCTTCAAATAATTCACACATATGTTCAAATAATATGTTAATTTTAATTAAAATTTCTTCATAAACATACTTTTTTATGTTTATAAGTGTCTTCGCTTTCAATTTTTGTTTAAATTTGAAAGCAATTAAGCAGATTATTTGGTACTAAACAAGATATTCTAAACATAAAAAACTGGTTGTCAACACATACAACCTTTCAACACACAAGCTTAACGTAAATAAAATTGCATGAAACAACTTTAATAGGTCATATATTATTTACGCAAATGGTAGAAAAAAGAAGTTTGAAAAATAAGATGAGCGGTTACCCATTGGAAATAATGCATATACCTAAAAGTAAAATACCTTTTAAGATTAAGCTGTCCTGATCTATTTCCAAAGATTTTATAAAGGATTCAAAGTTTTTTGAATGATATCCGTTATCCTCTGATTTCGAAACGAAGTGCATTACATCATGTAATACATTATAATATATATAACCTATTTTATGTTTTCTAATGCATAAGTTTAATAAATAGATAATATTAAATAAAAATGTTATATAAAGAGATCCATATTGGAAAGTTTATTAAAGAGAGGGTTGATGAAAATGAAATAACAATGGAGAGGATATGTAAATTCCTGGACAGAGATGAAGATGCTATAGAAGGGATGTACAATAGCAAATCAATAGACGCGGATCTTCTCCTTAGATGGAGCAAATTATTGGAATATGATTTTTTCAGACTGTACAGTTCGCACTTAATTTTATACGCTCCTCCGGCAGCTGCCAATAAAAATCAACAAAAATCTGACAAGATTCCTTATTTCAGAAAAAATATTTATACTCAGGAAATTAAGGAATTCATTATGAAAAGAATTCTTTCAGGAGATATGACCCAGAGTGAGGTGATTAAGGAGTATTCTATTCCAAAAAGTACACTTCACAGATGGCTTCAGAAAAGTGATATTAATGGATAAACTGATAAAAGATGCGTCCCAATTATAAAAAGATATACCAGGACATGCTTAAGATGGAATATCCTGAAAAGCTAAAGGATCCCAAAATAAAAGAGCTTCTCGGAAAACTGGACACGAGTGAAGATGTATTGAAATTCAATGACAGGCTTTTCAAGCCTTCCAGGGAAAGCCAGAAAAACAATCAGAAACTTAAGACTTATGACAAAAAAACAATGCTTAAACTTCTTGAATATCAAAAGAAGCATGGGCATTCTACCAGTTATATGTCTAAAAAATATAAGATCAGCAGAACGACTCTCTCAAAATGGAAACTGATGTTTGAAGAAGAGCTGAATCATGCCATGAAAAAAGCCGATAAATAACTTATCGGCTTCTCTTTTTTATCATAAAACAAGGCAACAGGCAAATAGTGATGTCGTGCTCTACCAGCTGAGCTACTCTTCCTATGTTTTGGAGTGGAAGAGACGGGATTCGAACCCGTGACACCGTCGTGATGAATGAAGTAGCACTATTCTACGACACTTGTTTTTTTTTGAAAAAAGAGGCAAAAAGATAAAAAGACTTCCAGATCATTTTCACAATCTGTTCTGGAATCGAACCAAATTAAACCGAAGTAAGTCTTTTCTACGGCACTCTTCTAGTGATAAACAGCAAGGCAATCAGTTAAACAGACTCATATTAACAGCGTACTCTCTTTACACTATCTGCTTCCGCAGAACAGGACTTGCACCTGTACCTCTGTTACCCTACGAAGTAATTCTGTTTTACGGCACTTGCTGGTAGTTATCAATTCATGGTTATTAGTTTAGGTTACAAATTTATAGGGTTACTGCGCATTCTTTTTACGCAGTCCATTTTTTTATAAAAACCAAGCAACAAATCATAAGAGTAATTAATGTTTCAATTGGAAGTTGACGATGAAACTCTTACTAACGGCATTGGTTTGTTTTTACCGGGTAATTTGACAAAAGACACGGTCAGTTTGGAATCGAAGTAAGTCTTTTTTACGACACCGGTAATATTAACATTGCAAAATTATCATCTAAGTACGCATTTTTTTACGCAGTATTTTTTTTATTCAATACCGGACATATGTTTTGAAATTTTCTCAGCATGGTTAATTTTCATTTTTTTCAAAATATTTAAAATTCTATTTTTAAAACGAACTTGATGTTGAATCACTTTTCCCAACTCGGTTTGAAATTCTGATTCTTCCACTTCAAATCTTACTTTTACATTTTTCACCTCATTAATATTGATTTCTGTATAGTCTGAAAAACTAATGACTCCGTTTTCTCTTTTATACAGAACCCAGGGATGACCAATCCACATTTCTGCCCATCCGAAAGATCTATTATCTACCACTTTCTGCCAATTTTCTACATTCTCAATATCGCCACAACAACTTGGATGGATAAGAATCTCATCATCTTTTTTTAATACGATTCCGCCATCAAAAGATAAGACAAAACCGTTTTCATCAGGGTCATCAAATTCTACTTCACTCAGTTTTGCAGCTACAATGATGTGTAAACTTTCATCATCAATAGTTTTAATATCGACCAGATTGGAACCTTTTTGAATTTCATTAAAATTGAAGGTAAGCCGGGAAGCTGTTTCTGTCCATTTCAAAAACAATTCTTCTGAGTCAGGATAATCAGCAATTTGGAGTAATTCAAAATCTTCTTTGGAATATTTTAACGGATTAATTTCTATGGTGTTAATAAGCTCTATCATAATCTATCTCTTCATTTACTAGCCCCGATTGCAGCGGCATCCTTTTTCTGAATTGACCTAAGAAAGGCGAAAAAGATATAGCGGAAAGCGGGAATAAGCTCCTAAATATACTAATGATTTATAACATCCTCCTGTTAATAATAAAACTTATCATTACTCATTTTTTCTAAAGTGCACTCCCTTCTTACATTTCAACGAAAAGCAGTGCCTTTTACAACACTACTTTTTCAATCATTTCAAGAGCAGATTTTTGATCTTCCAAGGCATTCAATACATCGAAAATCTTGTCTGACCAGCCTGCAATAAGGTATACATCATTTCTTTTGACATCAATGGGTGGTCTTCCATATCCTGCCAAATCAAAAATATAAAGTTTAGCCTCAGGAGCTATCGTCTTATACTTGTTCCATGTATCTTCAAAAGAGTTTCCTCTTCCACTGCTATCCCACATTTGAGTATCAGTGAACAGCATTACTTTATCCACGATTTCTTTTCTTTTGATCAGATCTTCGATAACCAGATAACCATTGGTTGAATATCCTACTTCACCTTCTCGTTTGTAGAAGGCTTCTACATTGTTAAGAATACCTTGTTTTGGCATCGCAACGCGCAACCATCGATCACCGAAGATTCCTGTAGTCACATTTTGACACTTCGACTGCAAAATCATAGACATCAATAAACCGATATCATACAGTAAAATTTTACTCTTAGGAGAAACTGATTTCTGCATAGAACCAGAAACATCCGCTGCAATCACTACCGAGGTATTGAAACCGAAACCTTTGATATTTTGAGCACTTGCTACTAAAGCTTCTTCCAGTGCACTCCAAACAGAAGACAGATAAGGAGAATCTACCTTTTTCAATTCTCTGTATGCTGCCAGGAAAC
The DNA here is from genome assembly GCF_940807095.1 of Chryseobacterium sp. Marseille-Q3244. Taxonomy (NCBI): domain Bacteria; kingdom Pseudomonadati; phylum Bacteroidota; class Flavobacteriia; order Flavobacteriales; family Weeksellaceae; genus Chryseobacterium; species Chryseobacterium sp. Marseille-Q3244. The sequence goes on from NZ_CALNWX010000016.1 coordinate 11,591, forward strand.
GGAAAGGCAATTGTTTTGAGTTGCCCACTGCTCTTTCATCTGACAGATAACTGCACACTTTACTCATGGCTTCAGGAGATACTCCGGCTTCAAGGATATTTCTCAGGTTTCGTAAGGTGGCCATATATCCCAGTTTATTACTGAAGATCAGTTCTTCCCATTTATTTTTGAAAGCCTGTTTTCTTTCTACCTCATCTGTAAATTTTTTCTGTCCCAATACTGAAAGTTCAACTTCCCATGTATAAGGAGTATCCAGAATGTCATATACAATCTTGTTGAAAATGGTCTGCTGGTTCTCATCTTTTGCTTTTGGGTGAACCAGAAAGAGGGCATCTTTCAAGGTTACGGCTCCTTTTCTATTGTATTTGGCGAATTGATATTCATCAAATTTATTGAAGGATTTCGCCAGACCTTTCTGAACCTGTTTGGATAACCTGTTCAATTTCTTGGTTTCCGTTCTTTCATTAGCAAGCTGATAATACGCTAACATTTCCGTGATCTCATCAGCTCTCTGAACAATACCCTCTACGGTTCTGCTCACCAAATCGGTACCCGTAGCCTCCTTCGCCAATTCTGTAGCCAAAACCAAAGGAATGGAACGCAAATGCATATCTTTTCTTGCATAAACAGCCAGTTTCGCTACAAATTCAGGATCATTTTTCTGAATCAGAGATTGTATTCTCTCTAGTCTGTCATTTCCTTTTTCATAAGTAATATCTGACAGCCCTGTTGTAACCACAGCACTATACAATTCTTCTGCAGGTGTCATCACATAAGCTTTTGCACCTTCGTGGTTGGTTACCACTATTTTTTCTTTTTTTAGAAAGTTAAATTTCATGAGTTACTGTTTTTATTGGTAAACATTGGAAAGGCTATTGCTTCCTCTCTGATTTCTGATGCAAAGTAAAAACAGTATTACGCAGTCTTTTTGCGTAGATTATTTCTTTCGAAAAATTTTTGTTTTTTTTCAAATTGATGGGTAGAAAAATTTTTAAAGCTTTCACAGATTTTGCTGATGATGCAAATCTTTTAGGTTTGTGTTGATGCTTAGGTTTTGGCTAAAACCCATGGAATTTATTTTTTTTATTGGCCGGGCTAAAGCCCGACTCTATTGATGTTGATATCCGTATGGATAATAGATGTTTAATAGCAATACTTTTTACTTACTCATCAATAACTTCCTTCTATCATTCGTTTTCATGAAAGAAATCGTTATTATCAGGCTTTTCAGCATGTGTTTCCTAGCTTTGTCCGTATTAAAATTAAAGCTATGATTAAAGGATTATATGAAACCCATGTTCAGGTAAGTGATTTGGAAAGTGCTATTCAGTTTTATACCGAAGTATTAGGTTTGAGATTGGCTCACAGAGATGAAACAAGGCCTATCGCATTTTTATGGATCGGGGAAGAGAAGGAATTTATGCTTGGATTGTGGGAGCAGAAAGAAAATCTTCAGACCAGACATTTCGCATTTACAAGTACAAAAGAAGATATCTTAAATTATTCTGTAAAGTTCTTAGAAAACAAGAGTTTAAAACCCTATAATTTTCTGAAAAACGGAAGTATAGAACCTATGGTATTTGCATGGATGCCTGCGCTGGCTATCTATTTTAATGATCCGGACGGTAATCAGCTGGAGTTTATTTCTATTCTTGAAGGTGACGGGAAACCTGAATTGGGGGTTCTTTCTTATGAAGAGTGGATAGGGCAAACACAAAGTTGATCATCTATATAGCCACGAATGCACGAATATTTTATTCATTCGCGCATTCGTGGTAAAAATATCAGCATTATAGTATGTTCAATATTATTTCTTAGTGGCTGTTAACAAGTTTCTTCACTGCCAGGACATGTTTACAAGGGCCTCTTTCGCCCTGATATTTACTGAACCACTCACAGGTACAACGTTCTTTATCTTCTTCAAGAATTACGGTATGATGTACTCCTGTACCTTCTACCCTGGCTTCTGTTCTTTCTTTAGTGTTATTTAAAATCTCTACTTTTCCATCTTCAATCAGCTTTTCAGCATTTTTCATGCGGGGATTCAGTCCTAAAATACGGTTCAGTTTAAAAGGTAATCTACGGTAGAAAAACTCATTTTCATCCAGGTCATATCCTAATAATCCCATTGCGGCTAATCTTCCTGTCAGGTTTTCGGTTGTACTCAAGCTAAGATTCTGTTCCAGCGCCAAAACGGTTGCGCTGAACGACTGGTTGGCATAAGCATATTTATCCAATGCATCAATCCATTCATCCGAAACCTCAGCAGCCAGGCTGTTCAATACCGCCCCTTCTCCGGAAAACCCACGCCAGCTTTCTCTTGATAAGGAAAAACTGAATCTTATATTCCCCATATAAAGCTGCCAGGTTGTAGACTGCATATTGGGATGTGAGAAGACCTGCATACAATCAATATAGGGTAACAAAGGTTCCAGCAAACGAAGCCTGTGAAGTCCTCCAACACAAACAGTATCAGCAGATTTCACAGGAGAAAACATAGGTTTATTTCCTCTTACAATAAGGTAGTAATCCGACTTTACCACTCCTTTCGGCATTCCCCTAAACAATTGCTGGGTTTGAATCTTATTAAAAATATGTTGTTTTTCTGATTCGGAAAGGTAAATCTGAACGGTCCCAAGACCTTTGATCCATTTTACCGGTAAAGGGACTTTTCTTTCTACCACTTTCTTCTCTTCCTTATACAATCCTACTTCTTTTTCCCCTACGGAAAGCATGACTTTTTCATTAGGTCGAATACTTCCCAAAGCAGTTATCATAGGTTGATTAAAGTCTACATTGGTTGTTCCGTTTTCCAGAAACTCTCCATCCAATCCATCAGGGAGAACATCTACACGGGCATATACTCCGGCACAGTGAGAAAAGCCCTCAAAACGAAGCCTCTCATTTCCAGCAGTCACAATAGGGTCTTTCAAAAGTGCCATCTGAAATGGTGACAAACTGAAACTTGATTTTACAATATTGGAAAGTGTAATCAGACAACGGGCTAATATAAAAGGCTGACCTACATTTCCCCAGAAGAAACAGGGAACATCAGTCTTTTTCTGGATCTCGCTGTATTGGGCAAGAAACAGTTCTTCAAGAGCATCTTTCTTTACGAATGAGGATGACCTTGAATAGTTATAAGTAAGCATATCTTCCATAATTTATTTTTTTAGAAGATGATTGCAGATTTTCTTCAGGCTCGAGTTTTCTTTCCAGTCGCTAAGTTTTTCAATTACTTTTTTATCGGCTTCCGACTGGTTTAAAGCCAATACTTCATGATACACCTCCAACAATTTCTTCAGATTGGTAACAGGTTTATCCATCTGAAGCAGGATGCTGGAAATTAATTCTTCCAGTGCAATATTATGATTTTTACTCACATTCAGCATCTGATGTTGGATAAGATCTGTAAATCTCTTTATAGGAGCCCACTCCAGTTTTTCATGGGTACCGATCACTTTTCCTAATCGGGCATTATCTATCATCTTATGAGAAACCTGTTCCAGCCAGATTTCAGCAGCCGTTCCACGGATCGTTTTATCTCCATCCAGGAAAATAGTTCCCAAAAACAGATAGCCCATTTCATCCAAAGGTTTTTTAACCTGGTAAAGGGCCTGTGCTGTATTCAAGACCATGCTTCTTTCATAAACTTCAGCAATACCGGAATAGAAAAGACAGCTTTTAATCACTTTTGCCAAAGCATTTCCCAAGGTATTCGGAAAGCACCACATCATACCGATGGTTTCTGAAAGTTCTCTTGGTTCAGCAATAAAATATTCCAGGAGCAGCGGATCTTTTCTTTTTTCAAAATGATATTTTGGAATCATAATATTCAGCTCAGCCGGATAGTATGAATTCTTCTTACTGTCAATAGTTTTCCATTGATAAACTCCTGAAAAGAATTCCGCCGGAATCGTATCATACCCAAAACCACTGAATTCTTTGAAAACAGTTTCCGGAGAGCGCGTAATTCCTGCAGTCATCCACCATGCAGGATGTTCAATTTTTCCTTTGGGCTCAGCATTTTTACCAAAGAAGAAAAGTAATAAATCTTTGTACTCACCTTCTAGTCTTTTTTCAGCCAATTGTAATGCTTCCGATGTGTTATCCAGAGCGCATCTCTGTAAAGCCAGCTGCATATCAAGGTGATGGGGCTCAATATTTTTCTTCTGATATATTTCCAGTCTTTCTACTAAAGTGACGGGAGAAATCCAGCAAGGAGCATGAGTAATAGCAAAAAGCAAAGGAACACTATCTCCTGCTTTTATTTTTTCATAAGTATATATTGCAAGCTCTTTAAAAGCTTTCATCACAGGGCTTCCTGCTCCCACTTTCGTTATGGGACCTAATTTTTTTTGATAGTTTGAATAGGTTTCCCTTGCAGTTTCCTCATTACTGGTCTTTTCATATATCTTGTCCAGATTTTTAAGTTGTACCGGATACTTTTCCAATAAATTCAATCCATAATTAATAATGAGATTACACAACAGGACATTCAGATATGGAACTTCCCATTTTGCAATGGTTTTACAGGCTTTCAGGAATACCGGCTCTATCAGTTTCACAGATTCTTCATTTACATCATTGGCAAAACGGGCAAATCCGGACAAAGCAGTATCACAGTGATGACTGTATGGATCTTCTATAGCCAAAGGCAGAAAGAACATCAAATCTTCAAAGCTTTCAAGTACTTTAACTTTATTATCTTCGGTAGTGAGGTATATTTTTTCCGAAACGATAGCTTCCAATTCCTGTGGTTTCTCTTCTATATAAGTTTCTAAAAGAGAACGTACATTTGTCAGTATATTGTCTGAATAATGGGAAATAGATTCCTTTACCGTTTTGGATGGCGGAATGTATTTCAGGATAATTTTGGCTGCTTTTGACTGTATTCCATCATCTTTGCTTACAAATGCAGAAGTTAGAGCTAGTCCTAATATTTCCGGATCAATTTTCTTATGTTGAAAGATTTTTTCTGTTAAAGCAAGACTGCCGATCACGACTGTTTTAACTTCTAAGCTCAGCAGATTAGGAAGGTAATGGGCAAATTCTTCATGTTTAAAGGCGGGACTTCCTACCATTTTCTTCAAATGGATAAGAATGGTATTTACTGCTTTTGACTGTGCAGATGTTAACCCGGCCAATAATTCATCCTGAAGTCCTATTAACTCCTCTTCTGTAGGTTTTAAAGCAGTAAAAGCATCCATAAACCATCCTGTCACATTCTTATTAAAATTTCTGTTGGCAGCCAGAAGGCATTCTCTTAAAAATCTTTTTCTTTCAATTTTTTGCTCTGTGACAAGCTTTTGTACTAATGGAAACCATTCTTTCTGGAAGGGTAATGATTTGGATGGATATTCACACAAGTACCAAAAATGAGTACTGAGTGTTTCAGGGTGCTGGTCAAGGTTAGCAGGATAATTACTCAGATGATGTCCCAGTAATTCCGGTTTTGGCTGGATATAGCCTTTTTCTGTCCATCCTAAAAGATGCTGATAATTAAAAGCAGTAAACTCCGCATCAATAGAATCGTTGATAAAGTCAGAAAACCAGTCGGGGCATCCCCATTCCAGTATCTGTTCTGTCTGTTCTATATTACGGAAAAGACTCCAGTAATTTTTACCAAAACTCTTTTGATCCATACAGACAAATGATGCAATATCAATAATAGAATGCTGATTCACAGAGCCTGCTGTATGGTAAGAATTTTTGGTCATGATGATCTTATTGATCTCACGATCCATTTTTTTTATCGTAGGTACTAATGTCTGCTTTTCTTCTACAGTAAGCTGTTTCAAAAAAGGGACAATCTCATGTATTTTTTCCTCATTAAGGATCTCATAAAGTCTTTCTTTCATGTGTTTTAATTTGATGTATAATTTTTTTCAGGTTATTCTCGTTTTCCCATTCTTTAAGAACTTCAGCAACTGTTTCATCTACCTTGGTTCTGTTTTGATTCAGTAATTCATAATAAAGCTCTAACAGCTTTTTAAGATTAAAAACCGGTTTTTCAACTGCTGAAAGAATGGATATCAGCAGTTTTTCAAAGGCTTGGTTATGACTGGTACTCAGATTAATAAATCCGGACAATCCATCTGTAAATCTTTTTACGGGAGCCCATTCAAAATTGATCTTTTTACCGATTACAATTCCCAGCTCCAGCATATTAAAATCTTCTGAAACAGCCCTATTAATAAGCACTTCAAAAGCTATACCAGAGAATGTTTTATCTTTATGAAATAACCCTGCAGACAGGATTAAATAATGCACAGACTGAAAAGGAAGATTCAGTTTCATCCACGAATCCAAAAATTCTATATTCCCTTTTATATCGTACTGATAAGTAGAACAGGATAAATCGCCATTATATTTTCTTGCAGCTAAAGACCCTGAAAAATAAGGTACAGTATATAAAGTTCGAATCAGATCATCCTGGTAGATCGTATGATAAGAATTGAAAAGATAATCCAGGAATGAAGCATTTTCCGGCAATTCCTTGTTATTATCAATAGCGATTAATGACTCTGGAACTTCTTCGGTAGTATTCCATTTATATATTTTTTTGTATCCAAGTTTCCAGTCGAAACTTCCATCAAGAAATTCTTTTTTATAACGTTCTGAAAAATAGTTTTTCTCAAAAATCGGCTTAAGAAGATCAAAATATTCTTCATTAAGCTGTTCTTTGGCGTACTTTTCTCCTTTTTTCAGATTCTGATTTTCTACTCTGAGCAGGGCAATTTCCAGATCAAAAGCAATAGGTTTTTCACCTTGCTGCTGATAAATTTTTAATTTATCCACAAGGGTATTAAGAGTAATCCAGCAAGGCGTAAGCTCAGGAACTGAAAGTAATGGAAGTTGTTTATGTTCTTTTAAAAACTCAAAAATTCCTAACAAAAGCTGATGATAGGCTTTAAAAATAAAAGGTGTTCTTTTTTCGTTCCAGTTTTCGAATGTTGGAAATCCTAAATTAGCATCTGATAATATCTTTGATTTATTTTTTTGCTTTAGCAGGCCGTAATTAATAAGAAAGGTAGCCAGCAGATGTTGAAACCCTATCGTATCTTTCCTTTTGAAGGCAGCATTAAAGGCAGGCTCAAGCTGGTTAAAATGCTCTTCATCAAAATCACCATTGAATCTTATCAATGCATCCAAAAATAGATCAATGTGATACGTTTCATTATTATTGAAAATCTGAGAAGCCAGAAAAATAAAATCGTCTATGGACCCTATAGGAGGAATAGGCTGTGATACATGCCATGAAGCTGCTTCATAATTTTGTTCTTCTTTAATTTCAATGACTTTATTTTCTACAAGAAATTTCTGCAGTAAAGTTTGAGCATCAGAAAGAAGAGATCCAGTATAAAATGCCAGTTCTCTTCTTATCTTTTCTGATTTCGGATCTCCATACTTAACAATGATCTTTGCTCCTTTGGTTTGAAGTGCTTTGTCTTTATTCAGAAAAACAGGTATGAGAAACAGACTTACTGCTTCATGGTATTTATTATTCTCTTTCGCTATTTTTTCCAGAGCCTGAAGCAGTGCATTGACAATATTCTTGGTTGGAAGGGTCATTAAAGATGCTGTAGCCTGTAAAAAATCTTCTATTTTAAAATCTTTTTCTGCAATTACGGGATTGATAATTTTTAAAACTCCCGGAAACAGCGAATGTTGTGTGGAATGAAAGATCATATACAGCTCGCCCTGTAATTCCAGAGTTTCTTTGTGAGTAGGTTCCAGATATGCAAAAAGCTCAAGGAACCAAGCATTATGTTCTTTTGAAAAATTGAAATTGATAGCAGAAAGGCTTGCTCTAAGTACTCTGAAGCGGTCTATTTTCTTTTCCTGAACAAGGATTTTAAATACATCTTTCCAACTTCTGTCACGATAAACGGAGGTGATACTGCATTCATATTCAAACAAAAGCCAGATATGGGAGTCCAGTGTTACCGGATCTGTAAACAATATTTCTTCTGTTCTGGATGATGAGGAAAGCAATGACGCCCAAATTTCATCCTGAAGGGTAAGGTAGCCTTTACGCTTCCATTCCAATATTTTCAGATAATCGAATCCATCAAGAAATAAATGACTTTCTCCAATCCAATCAGGAATATAGGTTTCAAAAAGTTCATCAACCAACTCTATCGGAATGGAATAAAAACCTGGTCTCATCTTTTCATATTCCTCCTTCGTTTTACAGCATGCCAAAGCAGCCAACACAGATATTGTATTATGCCCCCATTCTTTATTGATGTGCTTCTTTAAAATGGCAGCAACTTCTTTTTTATCTTTGGGTGTAAGCTTCTTTAGAAAAGGAATGATTTCCTTGATTTTATAGTTCAAATATATCGCCTTAAACTCCTGATCAATAAGCATAAATTCATTCTTGGCGGCTAAAATAAAAAAAAATGACTGACAGGCAGTAAATTATCCCTAAAAAGTGAATTTTTTAACAAAACTTTAAGTTAATAAAGCACTTATATTAAACACTTTTATGATATATGTTCATTCCCTATTTAAAGATTTAAATTTAATGGCAATCTATTTTTTTGATACGGACTTTAAATACAAACAGAAGTTAATTTAATCATCAAATGATAATTGACTTAACATTTACATCATTGCATGTTTTATTTTTTAAAATTTCTTACCCGGTTTTTATCCTAGTTAAAACAAAAAGTATAATTCAAAACATTTATTTTATAAAAAGGTTTTATAATTCATTAATATTTATATATTTGCAAAACACAATTACTTGACAACTCAAATACTTTTCAATGACAAGCCCTGAATTATTATTCTTAATGAACCTCAATAAAGTTCAATCAATTATTGCCAGAAAGCTTGATTCTCTGAGCGCTCATGGATTGGGATTCAATGATTTTGTAATTCTTTATATCCTCAGTCAATCATCTGAAAGTAAAATGCGCAGGATTGATCTGGCTGAAAAAATAGGAGTTACAGCTTCCGGTATCACTCGTTTACTGAATCCTCTGGAAAAAGTAGGACTGGTAACCAGGGAAACAAATGAAAGAGATGCCAGAGTAAGCTATGTTGTGATTAGCCCTAATGGTAAAAAGATATTTGAAGAAGCTAAAATAACTGCAGAACATGCGTCAAACGATATTCTTCCTTCAAAAAAAAATAAGTCTTTACAAACCGCTTCCGGGCTTTTATCTGAATTAGGTGGAGATATTAAATAATTACCATGAAAAATGCTATAAAACAACAGCTTCGCGAAAAAGCCAAAAACCATGTCACAACAATGGGTGTACTTTCCGTAAAAAATAATATGACCGGAAAGCAATACCTTAAGGGAACTCTAAATCTCGAAGCGTTGGTGAATAAAATGAAGTTTGTATTAAAAAGCGGATTATTCGCTAATACTCAGCTCCAAAAGGATTGGAATGAATATGGAAGTGACAATTTCAGTTTTGAATTTATTGTCACTATCCCCTATCAGGAAAATAAATATATCAACTATCGTCAGGAAATCTTAAAGGCTGAGCAAACTGCCCTGTCAGAAATTAATGGCGAAATTTATACATCATGAATCATCGTATCAAAATAAACGGCGTTGATATATGCTATGAAATTTTAGGAGCAGAGCATCAACAGACTATTGTACTGATTGCAGGATTAGGAAGTCAGATGATTCGCTGGGACGACTCTTTTTGCCAATTATTGGTAAAACAAAGCTTCCGAGTCATTCGATTGGACAACAGAGATTCCGGGATGTCAATTTTTCCAACTGAAAAGGAGCTAAATTTTAACGGAAATCATCAGGAATTTTTTTCTACTATCAAAGCGGGAAATATCCCTTATTCTTTGATGGATATGGCAAAAGATGTGATGGGGTTACTTGATTATTTACAAATTGATAAGGCTCATTTTACCGGAAGATCCATGGGAGGAATTATTACACAATTATTAGGTTCTTACTTTCCTGAAAGAGTTTTATCATTAACTATTCTCATGTCAACATCTCTAAATCCCGCATTACCTCCTTCTGATCCGGAAGTGATGGCTATGATGATGAAACCTTCTCCCGATCCAGCCTCGAATAAAGAGGATTATATTGAGGAAAAATTACTTTTTGCTAAGAGAATTTCAGGAAATTTATATGAATGGGATGAGAGCTTAGAAGTCAAAATGATTGAGGAAGAGCTCAACCGTTCAAAAACAAAATATGGAATTATAAGGCAACTGCTGGCTATGGCTACCTATGAATATGACCGGGAAGTTCTGAAGAAAATTGAAGCCCCAACTTTGGTTATCCATGGAACTCAGGATCTTATTTTCCACTCTGATTGTGGAAAAGATATTGCAGATTCTATTCCCAATGCAAAATTGATGTTAATTGAAGGGATGGGACACTCTGTTCCAAAAGAATTGTATCAACTTATCTGTAACCAAATTACTACATTGATCTCAAAAATAAGTGCATAGCTTTTGGCTGCATTACTGTTTAAAAGTCCGCTCTACTTCTGTTAATCCCATTTTGGCAAGGTGTCTATATACTGTTGCAAGGGTAAGATTTCTCTTTTCTGCGATTTCAAAGGGAGGTATTCCTTCATCAAATAGCTCAAAGGTAATCATGTGAGTCGGTCTTTTAACAACTTTTACGGAAGTATCTATTTCAATTTCCTGATCGAATAAAGGATGATCCAACAAATAACAGGACTTAAGCTTTTCGAGATATTCTTCGAGATCGTGTAGAAATGTTTTCGTTTCTTCGTTGAAGTTTTTTAAGCCTTTGATGCCTATGGTATCTGAATAAAGGTTTTTCAGAGGCAATAAGAACTTCTCAGCGACATTTTTATAGAAAAAGTTGACAGCACCCTGACATTTTTCTTCAACTTCACTCCACTGAATTTCTCCTCCTATAAAATCAACTAATTTCAAACGGATCACTTTTTTAAATTTTTCAGCTACTTTAAAAAGATGCTCACTTTCTCTTTCAAACTCATCAGACAGGGTATTGACCTTTTCTGAATCCGGAATTCCTGCAGTAAAGGTTATCTCTTTCCAGCTCATGACCGCTTCTTTTAACCAACCTGCGTCTACCGTCATCTGAACTTTATATAATGTGTAATCATATTTTTCATGCTCAATGATTTGAGGTAAATGATCATTTGCATTGGTTATGTTTTGAAAGTCTTCAATCCTTTGGTCTTTGAATATGGCATTCTGAGAAATTTCAGATTTCAGAACGATTCCGCTTAAAGTGCGGCAACGGCTTAATGCCACATATACCTGTCCGCTGGCAAAGGATCTTCCGGCATCAATAATGACACGATCAAATGTCAAACCCTGACTTTTATGAATGGTAACTGCCCATGCGAGACGTATGGGATAGTGTTCAAAACTTCCCAGTACTTCTGTTTTAATGTTCTTATCTGCATCCAGAGTATAACGCTTGTGTTCCCATACTTCAGTGGTCACCATGATCTCTTTCTTACTTTCATCCAATACGACTTTTATGGTATCTCCATCGAGATAAGAAATTTCTGCCAACTTACCGTTGTAAAAGTTTTTTTCGGGCGATGAATCATTCCTGATAAACATAATCTGGGCACCTACTTTCAGCTCCAGTGTTTCATCCATCGGATATTGGGTTTCTTTAAATTCACCAATCACTGAGGCCTTATAAAACAGTGATTCTTCTTCTAATTCTGCAAGTTTTTTCTGATTAATATGATCTGCAATCCGATTATGAGAGCATAAATGAATATAGGCTTCATTTTCAGGCTCAAAGTTGGGATTGTATCTGGAATTCAGTTTTTCAAAATCTAATTCGTGGAAGTCTGCATGCCGGACAGCATCCAATATTTCCAGAAATTCTTCATCCTGCTGGCGATAAACTGTGGTGAGTTCTACTGTGATTAACCGTACATTCTGCAACGCTTTGGCTGAAAAGAAAAATGGAGTTTCATAGAATTTTGATAAAATCCGTTCAGAATCATCTCTTACCACAGGTGGTAATTGATACAGGTCCCCAACTAACAATAACTGGACTCCTCCAAATGGCAATTGATTCCTCCTTACCCGCCTTAACGAATGATCCATCATATCTAATAAATCTGCTCTCAGCATAGATACTTCATCAATGATAATCAGTTCAATTTCCCGAAAAAGATCCAGCTTTTCTTTTCTATACTTAAAGTGAGGAAACAACTCATTAATATTCATCGCAAGATTAGGATCAACAGGCTCAGTAGTAGGAACAAATGTTCGAGACGGAATAGCAAACAGCGAATGTATGGTTACCCCGCCGGCATTGATTGCTGCAATTCCTGTAGGAGCAACAATAATATGTTTTTTACGGGTTATCTTTACAAAATTATTCAGGAAGGTTGTTTTTCCTGTTCCTGCTTTTCCTGTCAAGAATACACTTCTGTTGGTATGTTCCAGTAATTTGACGAGTTCCTCCAAGGGATACAATTTTTATCAAAGGTAAATTATAAAAATAAAGTAACATATAAAAAAAGAGACTGAACGCACTGGAACAATCTCTTAGTATCAATGATATGATCTGTATTGCATTTTAATTATTCTGCAAACACCAATGCAAGATCTTGGCGATATTTCTGGCATCATCCACTCCTCTGTGGTGGGTGCCATCTAATTTAAATCCAAGTTCATTCAATGCTCTTTGCATTCCTACGCTCTTTCTTACCGTAGGATGAATTTCTCCAAATAATGTTTTGACATTGATATGGTCATCACTTAACGGATAATCAACATAAAATCTTCTGGCCTGATCCTGAAGCATATTCAGATCATAGTTTCCATAGCTTGCCCAGGTTAATTCTTCTGAATCGTATTCTGCTCTCAAAATGTCAAATGCATCATCCAGCATAATTCCCTCATTATCCAGCATATTTTGGGTAAGAGTGGTAAGTTCCGTACAGAACGGGCTCACTTTTGAATATTGAGGTTTTATTAAAATCCCTTCATTCTGGGAGATCTTTCCGGTTTTTGCATTCATAATACAAACGCCGATTTCGATGATCTCACTTTCCTGACCTCTTGGCGGACGGTTATCCCAACACGTGGCCTCAAGGTCTATAATAAGTATATTTTCTGTTGTTTTCATTGTTTTTTATTTAAGATTAAAAGATGGAAGTAACGTATGTCTTTGAATTTTCTTCTTCCATCCAAATTATTATTCCAAAATCTTATTCAGTATTTTGGCTGTATTGTAAGCATCGTCTGCGCCACTATGATGATTGCCATCGAAATCCATATTCAGGTAATCCAGGGCTCTTTTCAGTCCTAGAGATTTATGCAGTCTGAAATGTCTTTTGAATTCGTACATTACATTCAGGTATTGCCCTGAAAAAGGATTTTCTATTCCAAGCCAGTCACTCTGTTCGATGATCTGTTCCCTATCGAAGTTTCCATATCCGGCCCAGGTGAGCGATTCAGTATCATATTCATCTCTGATCTTCGCACAGGCTTCTTCGAAATAGATTCCTTTTTCTTCTATCAGTTGTGGTGTAATCCCCGTTAGTTTTGAACAAAATCTATTGATTTCTGATCTTTCGGGAATGACATAAATGCTTTGTTTTTGAGAAATAGTATTGGATATCAGATCCAACTTACAAATTCCCATTTCGATAATATCTACTTTCTGTCCGATTGGAATCCTGTCGTTTTCCCAACAGGTTGCTTCCAAATCGACAATTATTATTTCATTTGTTGTTTTCATGGTTGTGTAAAATGTATTAATGAGGGCAAGGAGGCTCCAGAAATCTTCTCTTTATCCCAAAGCCCTCCTGCTCATCTACTCTCGAGGCCCAAACGGTGGTGTCCATTTTTTATTTTTCATGACTTCCTTAACTTCTTCGTAGGAAATCGGGTAAAAATCGTGGCAATCTACACCTACATCGAAACTCAATGTCATCTCATCATCCGGCAATGTTCCGTGTGAGTGCCCGTATAATTGCCAGACTCCACGGTGTGATCCATTCCAGGTACGCATGGCATAATGGAAGAGAATAATTTTCTGTTTCCCATTTTGATTATCCGGTTCATCAATTCTGAGTTCGTGATAATCCCTGATGGAGGAAAATCTTTTAGGATATGTTAAAGCTGCGCCTTCATGATTACCTTTGATTAAATGGATGTTTCCGTTCAGTTGATCTAAGATTTCCTTTGTAAAATCCGGTTTTCCAAGACTGAGATCTCCTAAATGATACACTGTATCTCCAGGATTGACTCTCTCATTCCATCTTTTAATTAATTCTTCATTCATCTGGTCCAGAGACTCAAATGGTCTTTCTGAGAATCGTATAATATTCTCGTGACCAAAGTGATGGTCTGCTGTAAAAAATATATTGGGTTTCATTTTTTTATTTTTTTTGTTAGTTGTTCCTAAAACCACCCTGTTAAATCTGCGCACTTACCAACCCTCCAAAGAAGGGGAATTTTTACGTCTTCAACTGAGATTTTTGTAAAGGGGTACTAAGGTTTTTAATTTTGAAATGCTTTATAAAAAGCAGATTCAATTTCCAGTTGGTCGTTTTCAGTATATCTTCTTGAAAAATGGATCGGAACGGCTTCTTTCACCTTACATTCATTCATAATTTTTCCTGATGCAGAGGCAAAACTGTGATAATTGATCTTGGCGAACTCCTGATCCGTATCCTTGTAAAAGGTTTCAATATAGACTTTATCTGCATTATTGAAAACGGCTTTTATCTTTTTATAATTATCTTCATCTACAGCATGATCCATGATGACGCCTAATTTGTAACCTTCATTTATTGTCAACAAATGGAACAGATCCGATGCTTTATACAAGGTTTCTTCTATTTCAATTTCTTTTTCAAGATCATTATTTTCAAAAGCGGTTTTCAATTCACTGATCCATTTTCCTTTCCTAAAATCAGAGGCATTGTCATGAAAAGTCACTGAATCTTTTTCTTTAAACAGATACGCAATAGAATCTGTTTTGTGATCCAGAATAGCAAAATCAACATTTACATATTCATCTTCAAATAGAAAATTCTGTGTCTTTACATATTCAGCATTCCAGTAAGGAGGACGAAGCGTATAGATGTTGATTTCTTCTTTGGAAATAATTTCATGAATTTCGTATTCAATGGCATTTTCATCTATTAAGTTCCAGGTGTAGGATTTTAATCTTGCCTCAATTTGCTGATGGATATTTTTCGGTCCACAGATCACAACTTTTTCACCACTGCCAATCTGATGTCTGAAAATACCATCAAAGTTGGAAAAATGATCGATATGAGTATGACTGATGAATATTGCTGATATCGCCTGCGCTTCCTTTACTGTGAGTAAACTTGCTTCTCCACAATCACATACATAATGCTTTCCTGAATTAGGAATTTTTATTAATATACTGATGTCTTCTTTTAAAAGACTTTTTATTTCTGCTTGTAACATTTCTTTTCTTTTTTTAAAACCAGCCCATCAAAAATTCTTTGAGTTTTCGTCATCCTTACTTTTCATTTCTTCAACTTAGATTTTCATAAAAATTGAAAATTTCAAGTATTCCTCTGGGCTTGTGGTTATATTATACATAAAAAAGTTTCGGTAATACATTACCGAAACTAGACTTTAAGAGTCATTAACTCTTCTTTTATACAATCAATGACTAAAGAGTTCAACTTTTTGTTGATCCTTTTATGCTCATCTTTTTCTATGGTTGTGAAAACAGCTGGAAAATCTTTTTCAAAATCTTCTAAAATATCCTGTGCAAAAAGTCCTATCACTTTACCCATGATTTTGGGTTCAAATTCACCAATTTTGCTCAAGACATTATTCAATCTGTTTGCTGTTACATATTGTTGAATCTCCCCCCAGATATTTTGAGCCGTTTCACTAAAATCAACCTGTTTTTGAGTAGCTTTTCTTTCTTTTTTTACCATTTTAGATTTTTCAATCCATTTTTCATTCTTATTTTTTAGAATGACTCTGGCTCCGTTTCCGAAATATTTGGTTTTTAAGGTCTTAATAATGGTTCCTTCACACATGTTGTTCATTTCCGGTAATCCTAACCAGGTTGGGATTTTAGAATTGAAAACATTCGGGAATCTTAAAGCTTCTTCTAAAGTTCCTTCAAACAAAGTTTTAGCATAGAAAAATCCGGTCTTCTCAAAAATTGAGTTGATGATATCTGTATCCAAATAAGTGACCCCATTTAACTTAATGTCAAATGCATAAAAATCGTTATACGGTGCATATTCAATTCCTTTTTGCACTTTTATCGCATTTTTTACGGGTTCTACTTCTTTATGATTGTAACTGCCACCGAATAATTCGCCGTAGATGACTACTGTCTCAACATTCGGGTATATTGTTTTCACTTTTTGAAACAAATTAATTACATTTTTTCTGTATTGTTCCAAAATCTGATGTGCATTGTAAAATTTTTCTTCTTTTTCAATGAAAGCTGTTCTTTTTGCGATCTTAATTTCCTTTCCGTCGGTAAAGAAAGAGAAATTAGCACCGTGAACTTTTTCCTGCACGATGAAAACCTCATCCCCAAAGCCCTGCAACCTGATCTGATCGATCATGCGGGTTTGGTAAGCATTTTCTATAGAGTTATATGTTTTGAAAATCATTTTTTTAGTTTTTAATCATTTCTGATTGGTTATTTCCCATTTGGGTAATGTGTCTTTGTGCATGAAGTGAGAGAAAATAAATGTACTCATAGACATTGATTTTCCCCAGATTATTCACGCTCATGGTCGTTTTATAGAGAACTCCTTCGCCATTTTTCATCAAATCCAGGTAATTCTGACATTGATAATACTGTTGAGTAATCAGGTTTCTGATCTCTCTTAAACTTCGTTCTCCTTTAGGCTCCATGTGTTCAGGTCTGATCCAATCAAAAGCACCATATTTCCCTACTTTTTCAAAATTTTCTTTGTTGAAACTGTAGTTTTTAATTTCAGATTCCAGGTCGAGTTCTAAAGAATTTCGCATTGCCTTTTTTGAGCCTTTTTCAATAAGGATCAGCAAATAAAAATTCGTAAGATAGATATGCTCTAAAATCTGTTGAACTGACCAGCCTCCATTTGATGGCTGATAGTTCAGGGTTGTACCATCTTTATCAAACCATCCGTCAACCTCATTAAAACTGAGGCTGAGATGATTTCTAATCTCCTGAATATATCTGAAAATGTCCATTACAATTTTTAAAAGTTTTTTAAAAGTCTTTCAATATTCTCCTTTCCTACAGGATTCATAGAATGACAGTAGAATTTGGGTAGGTCTAAATAATGATCCATACAATATTCTATCAGCCATTTTGCACAATCGTAGCCTGTTTTTTCCACAAATTCACCGGTATCTGTTTTCAGATAATGTTCATCTGCAAGGTCATGGTCAAAAGAAATCATTTCCGGAAGTCCCTTTTCCAGGATTCTGTTGACAAACTGATCGTAATTTCGAACGATATGCCAATCTCTTCTGAGAAAAATATCCTGTTTGGTATAACGATATGCCTCAATCGGATATCGTATATCATCCAGAAATAATAGTCTTTTAGTTATTTCCATTGCTTTATTATTTAACACTTAATCTTCATGAATCCAGTTTACTACTGTCTCCAAAAAATGTAATCTTACTTCTTCAAACCTTGTAATATTGGGAATATGATTAATCTCCAGTAAATGTTTATCCCCATTTTTCTGAACGATATAATCATTCGCAATGACATCCATTCCTATTTTATCTTTTAACATCAGGGTATCCTGTAACAGTTCTACATCCATTTCCATAAATTGGGCATCATCAGGATGTATGGATTTTAACCATGTTTCTCCTTCAAGCTTAATCTGCCAGGATTTTTCACCTATGTTTAAAATTCTTACGGCATCGCCTTCAAAATAAGGTTCCAGCACACTGTTTTCTGTACTTTCCCAACTTCCTGTAAACTTATGTTTGTTTTCTCCACAATGCCAGTTTCCCCACTTTGCCACCAACTCGGTATCTGTATTCACATAAGCTCCTGCAGAGATAAATCCTCTTTGGGAATTAAATTTTGAATACTTCATCGCTTTGGCAAGACAAGGAATTTTCAATCTACATTCGAGCATTCCATAAGCATTTGGAAAGCATGGGCCGTTCCAAAGTGCCAATCCTGAGATAAAATCAAGATCCTCTTCAAAAATCCCATGATAAACAACTTTATCTACCGGAAGCATTCCTACTCCCTGGGCTTTTTCCACATATAATGTTCCGTCTACTACTTTTATCATTGGGATGGATTGATGCCAGATCATAAGACCATCATAATGTTGTCGTATATATTCATATTCCTGTTCGTGTAAACCGATAACGGCTATTCTATTGTGAGTCATGTTTTTAGTTTTTTTGTGTTATTTTCTTAACACGTGATATATTTTGAAAAGCTAGTATTTAATACTTCGATAAATAAAGGCCGGAAGTTAGTATCATAACGTTAAAAACTTCCAGCCTCATTACACCATCATATCAGCACAGTTGGAACTTGCGAAGGCAAAAGGTTTTGCTTTAAACACATATCCCATTCCCAGAATGTATCCCATTGCATCTTTTAATGCTGCATTGGATTTAAAATCAGGATCGGTATTGATGTCTGCGTGTACCTCCATTTCTACTCCATAAGTATCCAATACAGAACAAATTGCATAAGCAATTTCAACAGATTTATTGACTTCATTCAGCATTCGCTCTTTAATACTGATGGTCTGTATTTCTCTTTCTTTTCTGATAAAGGTAAACGCTCCTTTTCCTTCACGAATAAATACTACTGCCGTAGCATAATTAATAGCTTCTCCATATACGTGAGAGTCTGATCCCACACATACTTTCAGACGATGTCCGTTTGCCTGTTCGCGAATAATGGCTTCTTCTACCAGCTGTGTGATAGAATGTTGGAAAAATTTTCCTTTCATATTCTGCCATGTTTGTTGTTGCGTTTCCATTTTTTTACATATTTAAGTTCTATACTTTTTATAATTCATAAATCATTATTGATTATTCACTTTCTGCACTCCGAACTGGACTCGAACCAATACCATCAGTTTTGGAGACTGAGATGCTACCATTACAATATCAGAGTAAATGTTGTTAATTCATTAGGACTCGAACCTAAACTCCAAGAATCAAAATCTTGTGTGCTGACCAATTACACTATGAATCAGATTAATTCATGAGCAATAAGTAATAGATAATGAGGAATGTTTAAAAACAATCAAGTATCAAAGATCACTCATTATATTACTTATCGTTCATGTTCTTGCGGAACAGACAGGAATTGAACCTGTACCTTTAGTTTTTCAGACTAACGTGCACACCAAGTACACCACTCTTCCCTATTTTATGAGTAATAAGCAATTAGTGATGAGTAATGATGAAAACTAATTTTCTATCATTCATTACTTATGATTCATTACTTATTTTTCATTATAAAAAGTAAAAGGTTGTCTGTTTTTATTGACTAAAGATCTTCTACGCTTGACAAGCCTTTTCTCTTTTCTTCATTTTGTGTGAATGGCAACTGGCCAATATTTTTTTAAATCTGAACTTTCATGGTATTATATCAATTATGTATTGACCAGTCATTCACATCCAGTACTCTATAAGGGAATCGAACCCTTGTTTTCTGCTCGAAAGGCAGGCGTCCTTACCGTTAGACGAATAGAGCGTTTTTATAAGCAATGAGTAAGTGATACTATTTTATATTATTACTTACTTATTGCCCATTATCCATTATAAAAAGAATAAGCTTGTCTTTAAATTTGCTTAACAAAAAGATCTTCTACGCTTGACAAGCCTTTCTTTCGAAAATTATATTGAGCATTTAATATTTTCTTCTTTTTGACCTACTGACTAGGAATCGAACCTAAACAACAAGAGTATATTTCCTGCATGCTGCCATTACATTATCAGCGGTTGGGTGGAAGTAGTAGGATTCGAACCTACTCAGCAATGAAGCAACAGATTTACAGTCTGCCCCGACTCTCCAACTTCGGCGTACTTCCGGATTTCTTTATGAGTAATGAGTAATTGATGATGGCTAATTTATCATTCATTGCTTATTGCCCATTACTTATAAAAAGAAAAAGCCTGTCTGTATTTTGTGTTTTGGCTTAAAGATCTTCTGCGCTTGACAGACATTTTCTTTTCTTAATAAAGGATATTTTTAGCTATAATTAATGAATGATAGTTGATGGATCATCTTCTAACATTACAATTTCCAGCTTTACATTGAGATGGTTATGGGATTCAAACCCACTCAGCTTACGCAACGGTTTTGCAGACCGCCCCGACTCTTCCACTTCGGCGAACCATCAGATTTTAACATGAGGAATAAGCAAGAGGTAATGAATAATTTTTGATGTTTATTATTCAAAAAAACAAAGTCTGTCTATATTTTTGCTTGATATAAGAACTTCTGCGCTTGACAGACTTTATTTTTACCTAAAATTGTATTAATCATATTTTTCTTTCACTTGTAACTTTTTTATTGAGAAAGAAAAAGTTTGTCTGTATTTTCTTGTGTTTTTTTGATGTAAAGATCTTCTGCTCTTGACAAACTTTATTTTTCTCCTGAAACAATTAACATTTAGTTACTGCGATTCCGGGAAGATTCGAACTTCCAACTTCTGGTTTAACAGACCAGCGCTCTACCATTGAGCTACAAAATCTTTTGTACGGGAAGAGGGATTCGAACCCTCAGCGCCTTGATCCTAAATCAAGTGTGTCTACCGTTCCACCATTCCCGCAGCGGTTTTATGAGTAATGAGTAATTGATGATGAGTAATATTGAAAACTACTTTCTATGCATTATTGCTTATTACTCATTATTGATTACTTATCATTTCGTCTGGAAAGCAAGATTCGAACTTGCGACCTCCCGCGTCCAAGACGGGTAAACAACCACCGTTATCTTTCCAGTTTTACAGATTCACTTCAATTCTTTTCCGGGAGACAGCCGGAGCAAAACTTTCTACGAATCTTTGCGGTCTATGCGAGAATCGAACTCGCAGTGCCCAAGAGACAGTCGGGCAGGTTACCATTACCTCAATAGACCATTTTGTGATTCCGAAAGGATTCGAACCTCTAACCCTGGGTTTAGAAAACCCATGCTCTATCCGGTTGAGCTACGGAACCGTTTGGTAATCCCAGAAAGATTTGAACTTTCAACCCCCGGTTTAAAAGACCGGTGCTCTAACCATTTGAGCTATGAGATTTTATATTTTGGGTATCTTCGGGGATCGAACCCTGTTCTCCGGTTCCACAGACCGGCGCTTTACCAAATAAGCTAAAGAAACCATAAAAAAAAAGCGCCTCTTTTCGGGAGGCGCTTCATATTTTTTAACGTGAAAGATCATTAGCTGACCCACGTATATAAGCACCTTTTATCCACAAATTCACAATCATAAGCACACACTGTCCCTGTCGGCTCCTGTCCGAATAGTCTTGAATATTGATTGAGTATGTTATGAAATTGTTTCATTTTATTTTTGTTTGTTTCTAAATTATTTTTTGTTGAATCCTGAAAACCTGTTGCTTTCAATTTTCGGTTGCAAAGTAAATATGATTTTTTGGAATCTGCAAATAAATTTTAAAATTAAATTATTGATAATCAATTAATTACATGCAAAATTAAGAATAAGCGATTTCTGTCCGCAATCTTTTGCAGATATCTTAATTACCTAAATGACTGTCTCTCATTGGGTTACTTATCACTCTATTTTATCGTATTAAAGTTGCATTGTTAATTAAAAAATTTTCATGTTTATGGTTATTTTTTTTCATTCTAAATAATTTCTGACCTAAAAAACAAAAAACGCTTCGAAAAATCGAGGCGTTTCTGTTGTATTTTGATTAATTTTTTACAAGTTTATAGTAAATAATTTCCAAAGTCAGCACATTTCGCCTCATTCCATACCCCTTCATCATATCCTAATAATCCTTTATTAGAAGGACTTTCGAATAGTTCTGCATTGATATGTGCTCTTTGTATTGTCATAATTTTCTGGTGCAAAGATAAATCTTTTTTGTTATTTTTTATAATTCTCACATGGAAGAGTAATAAAAAAAGGATTCTATGATTGCTTTTAACGGCTGAATTATGTGTTTTTGAAACACAGAGTTTTACTCTATTTCTTCATCGAGTTTTTCAAGTTGCATGAATAGCTCACCCTGATAATCATAAAGACTTTTGTGTTCCGATGTTGCAATAATAACTACTTCTTTAGCTTCCATTAATGAAAATGCAGGAAATTTTTCCTTAATATCTTTTTTACGGCATACCATAGAGATCTTCCTTTTGATATCATTCTCTGTACAATTTCAAAGGGACTTTTATTGTCATATTTATATTGGATATATTTAAATATATTATCCATTTTATTTTTACCCTTTAATTTCTAAACATTTTATTTCTTCCGGTCTTAAATCTTGAGATATCTTTAAGGATCACTTCATCTTTAGGATTGAAATGTTTCAACTCGTTAACAATTTCTGAACGGCTTTCTACTTTTTCAGCAACGATCTCATAAGCTATTTTTCTTGTAACATACTGTAACTTGGGATCTTTCTTAAACTCGTGCTTCATTGCTTCCAGATAGGTGAGTTTTTTATAGGCCGGAGTTTTTTCATACATCGCCTGTATTTCCGTTTCCAGTTTTGTACTATCAAAAATATTCGCAAAATAGTTATTCAAACAGTTGAAGGCATCTTTATCTTCTTCCCATCCTTTTAATAATACTTTTTGGGCATCTTCCGGCTTTTCCATTTTCTTCCGATATACCAGTGAAGCTTTTACCATTTGATTATTGGCTGTATAGTCATCTGCTACCATTTGATAATAAGTATGGGCATTTTTCAGATCATTGATTTCTTTATAAAGATCCCCTACTTTTTCTTTCTGTTCCATTTCTTTGTACAGATCAATTGCTTTTTTGTATTGTTTTGCCTTTTCGTAACAATTCGCAGCATCGGATTTACTTTTTAGTTTTTTAAGATATATTGCAGCTGCCTCGTTATAAAATCCGCCATCTTCCAAGGTCTTTGCCCCTCTGTAATAATCCTGCAGGAGATTCATATATACTTTTGCTGCTTTCTTGTAATCTTTTTCGGCAAGATATTTTTGGGCAAGGTCTTCATATTTACTTCGAATCCTGTCAAATAAAGAATTCTCCAGATAGAAACTTCCTCCGCCTGCACCTCCTCTTCTTGAATTCTGCTTACTTTGTTCTTTATCCTTTAAAGTGGCAATCACCATAAGGATAATAAATGCTACAATTAAAAAGATTACCAGAGTTCCTACTACACTCCAAAAACTCTCATGGAACAGCTGGGCTACGATTCCGATGATCTTAAACATGGCCAGCAGAACAAAGGCAGCCATGAATTTGTCTATAAATTTCTGTTTATTCATCATCATCGTTTTTTAAAATGGTTTTATCATCTCTGAACAAACGGTAAAGCAATAGCATCACCCCAATAGCAAGCACCCAAACAAACCAATTATAGCCAAACATTTTCACTAATGGATAAAAGAGATATACCAGCATCGCTACCAGGATAGCCACCAAAAGAAATTTAACCCAGCCCGGAACATTATCTCCACCCAGATTTAATGATTTATTTTTAAACAGAAAGGAATACAATCCAACTGCTGCAATCATCAGAATCACCATGTATAATATATCAGAAATGGGAGTGTCTTTCTTCAGCGAGTTCCCCCCTGATTCTACCCCTTTGACTTTGGAATCTTTGATGGTAGATGGAGGTGACATATCAGCCATATCAATGGTTCCATAGAGTTTTCCTAAAGAGTCCTGCATCAGAACCTGCTTTTTCTTTAAAAGGTATTTTACTACCTCTCCGTTTACCGGTTTTCCTTTGGTATATTGTTTTAAAGAATCTGAAATTTTACGTTTCAGTACTTCACTTCTTTCTTTTATATGCTTTGTTATTCTCTTGGTATAAATAATTTTAAGCGAATCCCTGCTTTGCTGCTCTTTATTGCTAAGCTTTTGAATATCATGACCTATTTCATTGACCTCTCTTCCTCCTTTCTTTTTGTATTCTTCTTTTTCTTTTTTTGTTTTACTTTCCTTCAGCCCAGCGTTCAGGAGTTCATTGGACAAGCTTTTCCTTTGCTTGTAGTACATGGAGTCTATCTTCATATCTATTTCAGAGACTCCTGAATGAAAAGCAATCATATCTGAAGGAGCTTTTACAGCATCTGTTACAATAGTTCCTGAGGATTCCTGATCTCCTTCCTGCCGGGGCTTATCTTGATTGGATGGGAAAGCTATTTTTAAAACAATTGCAATGACAATAACGGCCCAGAATATTCTGCGGAAATTTCTAGTACTGGTGCTTTCCTGTTTACTATCAGCTCCTCCGCCAAACAATCCTTCCAGCCAGGTAAATTTACTAAACCCATCTCCTCTGGAGGTTCCAAGAATATCCAATGGAACCCCCAACTCGATAGCTCTTTCCGGGTATTTTTCTATGTATTTTAAGTATTTTTCAATTTCTTTTTTATTTCCGGCCATTACTTTTTTCAGGTCAAACGGCAGGCTGTTCATCCATTCTTCCTCGGTCTGGGGTTTCTGCAATGCTTCGAGCATTTTTTCATCATCCATTTCCACCGTATAGCTTTCTATGGTTTGAGGAATTTTAACACCGTTCAAAGGTTTTCTGATATTGGTTTCTATTTTCCCTGCCTCCTGAATCAATTCAATCCAATCCACCTGTTCTGATAATTTTACCAACCCAAAATCAGGATGCATTATGAGAAAATCTGAATCTATTGTACTCCAGTCTTCCGGATTAATCTTGGGGTAAAATGTTGTATTCTCCGGAATAAAAAGTTTGTTATCTACCTGTTGGAAGTAAGCGTTCCTTCCAATTTCCTGCGGAGCATTATCATGAAATATAAGAAAACATCCATACAACACGTTGGGACTATTAGTCGGAACAGCGTAAGATTTTATTCCGTCCAGCCTGATTCCTAAATTTTCCATCTCCTGAAGCCATACCAAAGGTGAAGAACCTTTTATCAAAAGTCCTTTTTTAGGGTATACATTTTTCGGGAAAGGTTTTATTCTAAGCTCCATAATCCAAGATCTGTTCTATAAACGGCTTTACATATTGATTATACATCTCGTCCATGGTTCTCACCTTTAATAAAGTCTGTTCCGGAAGATAATATTCTGATCCGCCAAACTCTGTATAGGTAGCCAGAGCCAGGAAGCCATAGGCTGTGGTAGGTATATAAAACTCTTCAATTCCTTTGTTGCTGCTCCTGAAGGTCAACATTCCTCGGGAATCTGCAATAACCTCGCTTCCGTCAGGGAAAGTGTATTTATTCTTATTCTGTTCCGCAAAAATCTTAATATCATATCTGTTTTTATAAAGATTCAGGGTATTTTCATATACACTACTGATTTCAAATCCTGAAAAAACCAGATTATCATGGGCATTAATACCGATTTTATTAAAATTACCAATAATTTTTAATCCACTCCGGTTTAACTTGGCTACTTCCGTATTTACTTTTGTGGTGTTTTTATCTATATCATCGTACTTGTTATCAAGAGGCTCTACAGAGGTATTTCCTTCAATATTTATTTTATAAAGTAAAGGATTGTTAAAATGGTGAAGATAGAAGCTTTTCCCAAAATAGATCAGTTCATAGTCTTCAGGAATATTCAATCCGGTGACATTGATCTCAGAATATTCTTTTGTATTTACATTAAGTTTAGATACTAATTTTCTGGAAGGCTGATATTGACAGAGGATAAAATGCTGCTGCTTATTTTTTGCCAGAGCAAACTGCCCGGTTGGCTTTACAGAAATATCTTCAATCATTACTTCACAACCATGATAGGTTTTATAATAATCATAGGAATGTCTATCGTAATAATTATCGGAAAGATAAGTTTTCAACAATTGTTTTTTTGAACTCAGAATAAAAAACTCTCCTTCGTATAAAAACTGGGCAATCTTATTAACCGGTGTCGGAAACAGGATCGGATAATTCAATGGAAGATCAGTTTTCTTTCCATTTGAATTACTTTCTGCTCTTTTTTGCTGCGGCGGATTGGCCCACAATTCATGAAGGGGAAGTCTTATTTTCTGGATATGTTTCCGTACTCCTTTATGATGTTTATAAAAATTAATTTCTCCATCTGAAGTGGTAGCCACCAAAAACTTAAGTCTGTCTCTATTCTGATTGACTACTCTCTGGATTTTTTCATCTTCAAAATTTTCCTGATGGGTAATGAAAAATACTTCGATATCTTTTTGGGGATACTCGTCCTTAAAAAACTTATCCAATGCTTCTGAAACCTCCAATACCGGGCTGACCTGATTAAGATTTTCAATTACAGCTTCCACTTTATTCAAAGAAATAGGGATTGCAGCCTGCCCCAATGCCATCACTTTACATTCAGAATGCGCTTTGGGATGCTTGATGATCGCAATAGCTGATGCAAACGCCAATACTTTCGGGGTTCCCCAGTTTCTGAGGGAAGTATCAATCAGAATAATTCTTTCAAAAATATTTTCTTCAGGCGGTATTTCTCTTTGAATATATAGAGCTTCACTATTGGCCACACGGTTCATGAATATATCTTCATCATTGGCAAATTCTGACAAAAGCATTCTATGAAAATCTCCTTTATTGGTCATATCGGAAATTCCTCCTATAGGCTGTTCTCCCGGAGAAAGGTGTCTCATTGGAATTTTCAGTCCGCTCCAGATCCTTTTAATCAGGCTTCCTATCTGGAATGTTTTCGGCTCATTAATCAATTCTCTGATAAAGTCTTTATTTGTATCTGCAGTAGCATCTTCTTCTACAACCTCATCATTCAATTCAGGTTCTTCAATTAACCCTTTCATAGCATCAATGATTGATTGTACAGTGGGAAATTTTTGGTTGAGATCTATTGCTGTCAGGTCCTTATTCAAAACTGATGGTCCTGCATGCTGCTTTTCTGCACTTACAGCCAGTTCTTGGGGCCTTTTATAATAAATTCTTAAATGAGCTTCAGCCTGTAAGGAAGATATTCTGTTGTGACTATCTTTAAATAAGGTATGTAGCAGTACAATTTTGTTTTGTTTCTGTTTGTAAAGCCTGGGAAGTGCTTTTATTTTTTCAAGAAATTCGATCTCTCTTTCAGCATTGAAATCAAAGTTCCCCATGCTGTAAAAATCTGCAGTATATCTTAAAGGACCCGCAAAGTCTGTATAACCGTCCTGCATTGCATATAAAACCATCAGTAAAGCACCGAATGGTGGCCATCCCTGCGGCTGAAGTTCTTTAAGAATCTCAATAATATAAGGTCTGTAAGCGATAGCCCCTACTCCAGGAATGGAGAGGAGGTTATTGTCATTATATCCGGAATCTCCGGGAACATCTTCATCAGTTTTCCATTCCCAGAAATAATTTTCATAGGACTGAAAATAGGCCTTTAATTCCATTCTCTTGATTTTTCAGTAAGACGAAATGAACTTACAGACAAGGGTTGAAAATCAGCTTTCTTTATGGAAAGATAATTTCCATTCTCATCCCATAAAAGCCATCCGTCTGACTCTTTATTATATTTCTGCTGTAAGAATTTGCTAAGATTTTTAAACTCAAAATCAAAACCGGAAGGCAAAAGATGTCCGTCTTTTGTCCAATATGTTTTTCCCGGCAGACTTAATAACGGAGTTCCTAAAAAAAGAGCTTTATCTTCCATTACAGTCCAGTCTATTTTTTCCAGTCTGAATTTTGGCAGTGTCACAATACTCTCTTTGATCTCTGTAATGATGCTTATCAGAGCAATGACCGGATGTTCTTCATCACTTTTCTTTAACCTGATATGGACTTTTTCGCTAATTCCGAAATAGTTTTGATTAGAGGCAGGAAAAGTAAGGCGTAATGCTTTATCAATTGGTGTCCAAAGCAATCCTGTTCTCATTTTTTTATGGGGAACCAATGCTTCTTTTTTAAATAAAAGCCCATCCCGGAGTTTGTACAGTAAAAAGTTAGGCAGCTGATGAAGTTCTGAATCCAATGTCTGTTCCTCAGTAAAACCTTTGAGCCATATAATTTCACCATCCGTTGCAACATGAATGTTCTTCCAGTCTCTTATAGAGCCTAGATAATCTTCATCGGTATGGGGTAGTTCTGCCCAGAATTCTTTTATATCGTCTGAAGAATTTTCTGCCATAAGCTTTCAATTTCTTGCTGAATGTATTGCTTTTGCTCAGGGTTTCTGATCCAGTCACAGCGTGTCTGAAGGTATCTCAGTTTATCTTTGATTACGTTTTGCTCTTCAAAGCTTAGCGATTCCTGATTCCATTTATCAACCAATATTTTTACATCCTTCATTACTTCTTCCGGGTTAGGAGTTTTATTCTGCATGGCTTGAGGATGGGAATGCGGATGATCGTCTTTCTCAATGGTTCTGTTAATGATCCCTTCCAGAATTTCAATCTGCTCTTCTGTATCCCAGATATGTTTTAAAACCCATAGATCCGAAAGAACGGCTTCATTTCTTCCACAAATCAAAGCACTTGCTGCGATGAGGTTCTGAAGTTTGACAGCTCTACGGTCTGAAATGGCAATTCCGGTATTTCGTAAGCTCATAATGGTATTCAGATATACTTCATAGATAGGTTTTAAATCTATCTTTTTACACAGGTTCTGAAGTTCTCTGATCTCATTAGCATGAATTTCCGGAACTTCTGTTTCTTCTTCGTTTTCCAGTTTTCTTCCTGCTAAAAGTACCTGTTGTAGAAGCTCCGGGTTGACATAATCAACATTGATTCTAATCAGGAAACGATCAAATAACGCATTCAAAGCTTCATCTTCCGGAAGAGCGTTACTTGCTCCTACAAACATTAAAGCAGGTAAACGCTTTGTTTCTTTTCCTCTTTTGAAGATCTTTTCGTTAAGAGCCATCAAAAGTGAATTCAAAATAGCAGAATTAGCGTTGAAGATCTCATCCAGGAACACCATCGAGGCTTCCGGCATCATTCCTTCTGTATTGGTGAGAAGTTCTCCTTCTTTTAATTTTCTGATATCAAAAGGACCGAATATTTCATTCGGCTCTGTGAAACGGGTTAATAGGTATTCAAAATTCTTTCCGTCTTTTACTGTTTTTGCCAATGTTCTTACTATGGCTGATTTTGCAGTTCCGGGAGGACCATATAAAAAAGCATTTTCTCTTGCCAAAAGGCAGATTCCCAGCAGATCCACCACATCATTTTTCCCTACGAAAGTATCTTTTACGTAGTTGAGAACCGTATTGAGTTTATTAATATTCTGCATCATTGATTTTCTTCAGTTATAATTTTTAATTCTCTCCAGAATGCATCCTTATACATTCCAAATTCTGCAATTAGCAGTGTATTAATGAACGGAATTTCCGCTAGTTTGTAATCTTTTTTTTCTACAATTCTTTCCAGATATAATTTCCGGTACGTTTTATCTTTCAATTCTTCTTCCCAGTTTACTTGCTTCAAATCAAGATCATACCCTATGGCTGAATAATGAAATTCTGTCAGAATATCTTCAAGTATTTTAATAAGTGGATCTTCGGGATCTAATGCATTCAGAGCCAACATCACATCAGGGAGAAACCTTAATGATAAATCGGCAGATAAAATGGAAGGAATATCTCTTGTCCTCTTAAACTTTGGAACAAGACTTTCAAGGTTATTGGCTGTCTTTTCCCTTATCAGATACAATTGTGCACTATGATACAGCACTTTTGCTGCCCAAACAGCGGTTGTTTTATTACAGATTATCTGATCGGACAGAAACTCCAGTCTTTCTTTTTCAAATTCTGCTTCTAAATACACTTCTGCTTCCTCTTCCTCTTTTAGGGAAATGGTCTGGATATTGGAAAAAAGAGTGATGCATTCATTCTTCCTCAGCAAAAATATGGTATCTAAAAATGGTGATTTGGTTTCCATCATCTAACAAAAATAGAATTATTTCGTTGAGAATAAAATTTTTAAAGAAAGGATTACTATTAAATTATGGTGATGATGAAAAAAAACACTTTTTGTGGACATGAAAGTACAAGCTTTACTTTTAAAAATCTGGTGATGTTGGAAAATGCAGAGGGAAGTTTTTTCCTTTCTCCATGCCTTAAGGCAACAGTATTTATTTGCGACACATATATTTGTAGCCACGAATTCACGAATGATTTTATTCGTGAATTCGTGGCATTATAACGATCTAATTGCTGAAAATTGTTGATTTTCTTGGGCCTTAAAATAGGTATAATACTATTCAAACCCTTTTTCTGTTTTCCAACAAAGAGGTTCTATCAAAAGTAAGAGATTGCTTCGTCGCAATGACAGGTTAGGCTACTATTTCAATGATGTTATTTTCAGGATCGAGAATGACGCTTTCATAATATCCATCACCTGTTGTCCTGGGTTCACCAGCAATGGTATAACCGTCTTTTCTTAAGGTTTCTGTAAGCTCATTTACTTTTTCTTTGCTTCCTGCGGAGAACGCCAAATGAATGATTCCAAACTGTTGGGATTCATAGGAGTTTTCACTTGCTGAAAGATCCGGCCTGGTCATAATTTCAAGACGGCACCCATTCTCAAAACTGAGAAAATAAGATTGAAATTTTTTGACCGGATTACAATATTTTTCATTGGAAACCGCTTCAAAATATTTTTCATAAAATGCTCTGGTCTTTTCAAGGTCTTTTACCCAAACAGCAATATGTTCTATTTTCATTTTTTTAATTTTAATATGATTACTCTCGCAAAAGTAAGCTGAACAGCCTGGCTATATCTGCTCTCTGTTATTCTATCTTTGTTCTGTATTTACCTGTTTTATTTTTTCATTTCAAGGTGTGCATTTTTTTAAAACAGACTAAAAAATAAAAACACTAAGACTTGTGTTCGAAAGCAATAAACAAAACACTTATATACAAATATTTACCTATTACATTCTTATAAAACACCTGTCTCATTTCAATTCTCATAATGATGAGGTCAATATAAAAGTTATTATCTTTGTGCTATTCAAAATTAAATTATGAGTATTCACATCAGTGCTAAAAAAGGAGAAATTGCTAAAGTAGTATTGCAGCCGGGGGATCCGCTTCGTGCACAGTATATTGCTGAAAATTATTTAGAAAATGCAAAACTGGTAAGCAAAACCAGAGGTATCTTTTATTATACAGGTCTTTACAAAGGTAAAGAAATCACTGTAGGAGCTAGTGGAATGGGATTCCCAAGTATCGGGATCTATTCTTTTGAGTTATTTACAGAATATGAGGTAGACACGATCATCAGAATCGGAACTTGTGGAGCTTACAATACAGACCTTAAGCTTTTTGATATTTTAAATATTGAAAATGCTGCCAGCGAAAGTACCTATGCTAAATATGCATGGGGAATTGAAGGAGACATCCTTCCTCACCAAGGAAATATCTTCAATACAATCAATGAAACTTCTAAAGAGTTATCTATAGATGCTAAAGCGATCAATATCCACAGTAGTGATATTTTCTACAGAAAAGATCCAAACACTCCTGAAATTGCTACAAGATATAACTGTCCTGCTGTAGAAATGGAAGCTTTCGGATTGTTTGCAAATGCTCAGCACTTAGGTAAAAATGCAGCTACGATTCTTACCGTAACTGATATTATCCCAACTCATGAGAAAATTTCTGCTGACGAAAGAGAAACTGCCTTGAAGCCAATGATGGAATTAGCACTGGAGTCTGCAATCAAGAGTTTATAAGAAAAGGATAAAAGGCAAATTTGCTGGTCACCCTTTCAACACTATAATTAAAAAGAGCTTTACTGAATCAGTAGAGCTCTTTTTTATAGTCTGAAAAATTTTCTGGCAGTTTCTGTAGTTTCATCTGCTACTTCAGCAATGCTGATCTTCTTCAAATGGGCAATAGTTTGCGCCACATAGGGCAAAAAGGAGGGTTCATTTCTTCTGTTCTGCATCCTTGGCATATTCTTCGGAAGCATGAATGGTGCATCGGTTTCAATCATCATTCTGTCCAGAGGAACATAACGAATCACCTCTTCCAAATGTTTAAATCTTTTCTCATCACTGATGGCTCCGGTAAATCCCAGATAAAATCCTTTGTCCAGATAAGTTTTGGCTTCATCAAGTGTTCCTGTAAAGCAGTGCACCACAGCTTTCGGTAATTGAGAAAGATAATCATCCGTAATTTCATTAAATCTTTTAAAGGCTGATCTTTCATGAAGAAAAAGAGGTTTATCAACTTCTATTGCCAGTTCCAATTGAGCTTTATAGCACTTTTCCTGCATGGGCCTTGGTGAAAAATCGCGGTCGAAATCTAATCCGCACTCACCTACTGAAATCACATGATCCTGCTTTAACAGCTTTCTAAGTTCATTCATGCTTTCATGATTAAAAGACTTTGCATCATGGGGATGAATTCCTGCTGTTGAAAATAAAATATCAGGATATTCCTCTGCAATTTCTGAAGATTCTTTGCTTCCACGGACGCTTGTTCCGGTGAGGATCATATAATCTACTCCGTTATCCAAAGCTCTGTTAATGATTTCTTCTTGTTCGTTGTAGAACTGTTTATTGGTCAGGTTAATGCCAATATCAATGTATGTATTCATTGGTTAAAAATTTTTGTTTTACTTTTTTATCTATCTTCCAAGGTTACTTATTTTTTTTAGAAAAATGCACGGCAAAATTATTTATAAGAAACGCAATCTTTTTGCGTAGTAAAAAGATGAGTTGGAAATTGGGAGATAGAAATTACAAAAATTTATAGTGGACCTCTATTTTTTAATGTGGTTATTAGAAGTTACGAGACAAAAATAACTTCCAGCTTTTTTATTCATTGATGAATTTTTCAAGAAATCCAATCAGTTTCTTTCCTCCATGACTCCAACGAATTCCGTGGCCTTCTTTTTCCCTTATTTCAAAGACAAATTCGTGCTTATAGTGAAAGAAAACATTCCACCAGGTGTTATTTTCAAGGATATAGTGAATTTTCTTCATTACTTTTTCCTGTTTTTGCTGGTTATTTCCTTTCACTTCACCCCAAAAATCATCGTCCATTCTTCCGGTATGTTTTTCCCAGGCACGCTGGGCAATAGTAATTTCTTCATTAAAAGGTTCCTGGCAGGCTTCGATCAAAATAGAAGTCAGTGGTGGAACAGCATTTTCGTCCCGAATACTTGCAGAAGTCAGTCTTTGTCCCAAAACAATAAGCCAGTTTTCAAATGGAATACCTTCCAACTGTTTTGCTTTATCCTCATCCGTATTGTTATTCTTAATAATATTGATAAATTGGTTAAAAATATCTTCCCTATTTATCTCAATTTCTTCATTAAAATAAGGGAGATTCCACTCCAACTTCTTATCCTGAAATTTCTGAATATTATCGGACAAACTTTTTAAATGCTCTTCTGCTAAAATAGCCTGATATTTTTCCTTCCAGTCCTCTGAAATCCATACCATATATTGTTCGAACTTATTCATCATAACATTGTATCAGATTAACGAACAGACTTTCTTCTTTAATGAGATAACCAATAAGATTAAACCATTCTTTACAGTGATCCAGAATCCAGGCATCTGAGGAAATAATGATTCCGGAACTCTCTGCCAGAAATTTATCCGGGCTGTATTGTAGTTCAACTTCCCAGTTAAGTTGATTTTCAACAGCAAAGTCAAGAACGATCTGCTTAATTCTTCCACTATTGGAAACCGGCTGATCAAAAATCCAGTCCAATTTCTGAACCTGAGCTTTTTGAAAAAATGCAGCCACAAGTCCTATTGCTCTTTCTGTTTGATTTACCCGTTTATATGTTCCATGCACTCCGGAAAGATCCCGAAAACAACCATCCACCCCTTCAAAAATATAGGCTTCCGACAACAGACTTTCCAACAGAATCAATACATTGAAGCCATCAAGATATACGGTTTTATCTTTCAGATCTGAAAGATTCAATTGTTTTAGTCTTCTGTTATGAATTTGTCCATCAGATGCTGAAGCTCCACGAATCACCTGTATCTGTCGTGTTTTTAATCTATATCTGTTTCCTACAAGGTCAGATGCGGCTTTTTCCGCATACCCTCTTGTCAAAAGATACTGCATATCCTGAACTGCCAGCTTCAGCTTGCTGATCTGCTTTTCTGAACCGAACAGAGTGTCATCACCTGTGTTTTTTCCGCGGTTTCTGTTATTCATACTCAAAAATAGAATTTTTAAAGGTAAATCTCTACAGATTTTGCTGATCACGCAGCTCTTTCTACAACCATATGTAAAACCTGTGGGATCTGTGGGAGATAAAATTTAAAGTGGCTCTATACAATTTTACATCACTGTCATTGACTACGTCGAATCTTCGATTTCTGACGAAGGAAGAATCTCATAATATCGCTTAGATTCTTCATTTCACTTCTGAACTACGTTCGCAGACCTTCAGCCTGTATTCAGAATGACGGAGTCATAGTAATAAGATAACCGCATTAGTGTAAAATTGTATATAATTACCAAATTTAAAATATATTTTCTGACACTTAAGTTATTTGAAGCATAAGCATTGTGAGAAAATCTGATGGCCCCTGAAGCCTATATTCTTCATGATGCCTTAACAGGTTATCTCAACGATTAATCAGCGGAACAGATCAGAAGCCGGGCGGCACTAGCCTATTCAAAATACCAAAAATGCAGCATCAAAGCAGCAAGAAACTTATTGGTGACAGGCTGGTAATTTCAATCAATTCAACACTTTATCGGTTATATTTTTTACAACAAAAGAGATATTTCATACAAAGATTTTGATAGGTAATAAGGATAAGTTTGCAAAGACTTAAAAATACCCTTATGAATACACTGAAAAAATTATGTTATCTGTCTGCAGCGATATTTTTATCTGCTTCTTTCGTTTCATGTTCAAGCGATGATAACGAAATTGTTATTGAACAACAGACTCCCTCACAAGTTCTATCTTCTACTCCCTGGGAAACGACAGGAGCTAAGGATAAAAACGGTAGTAACGTAGCATTAACAGACGCCAGCGTAGTTGGTTATGTAGGATTTGCTTACTTTAAAGCGGACGGAAACTTTGCTATTTACAGTTTGACTGATGTTTTGAGATCAAGGGGAACATGGTCTGTAGATGCTCAGGGGAAAACGAGAACCATTACAGCGTTAAACCCGGATGCAACAACCATTTTCACACGTGATGTTGAAATTCTTGTTTTAAACAGAAATGAATTTACATACAGAATCCGCCCTAATGCTGCCGATCTATCTGTATATTATGACATCATTCATACGAGAACTCCTCATGCTGAACCTAAAAACGGACAACTTACATTAGCTTCTACCCCATGGAAGACTACAGGTGCTAAAGATAACAGTGGAGCCAATGTAGCTTTAGATAATTCCGCGGTGGCTGGTTATGTAGGATATTCTTACTTCAAAGCCAACGGAACTTTTAAAATTTTTGGATTAAATGATGTCTTAAGATCTCAGGGAACATGGTCAATTTCTCCTGATGGGAAGACAAGAACACTTGTTGCTTTAGATGCTAACGGTAATGTGCTTTTCACCCGTACTGTAGAAATTCTTGTGTTGAACGAAACTACGTTTACTTACAGAATTACTCCTGATGCAAACACACCAACTGTATTTTATGATATCATTCATACAAATGATCCTGCTCACAAAGAACCTCAATAGTGTTTTATTATAAGAAAAACCTGCTCGATATGGGCAGGTTTTAATTTTATGGAGTAAGCAATTTTCATTTTGAATAGAGATACTTCATTCAGTATGACAGTAGCTTTTTATTTACATTCAGATAAGGTATTGGTTATTACCAGTATTCTTCCCACCATTTTTTCCAGGTTACATTGCCCAACTGATCCAGATCTACTTTTTCACCGATAACAGGTAAGGTAATTGGCTGATTGTTATCTTCTGCATTTTTAGCGGCCAGCTCTACCGGCTCAAACCATGCATGCTGAGACAGCTTGAACTTTGAATGATGTACCGGCATAAAGTTTTTTGCTTTCAGTTCTTTAACTTCTCCTATAAGCTGATCCGGCAATGTATGAATATAGGGCCATTTTTCGTTGTATTGTCCGCATTCCATCACTGCAAGGTCAAATGGGCCATACTTTTCACCAATTTCAGCAAAATGATTTCCATAACCACTATCACCTCCTAAAAACAGGTTTTTGGTTGGAGTCTTTAAAACAAATGAAGTCCAGAGAGAGATATTTCTATTCAACAATCTGCCGGAAAAATGTCTTGCCGGAGTAAGGGTAATTCTGAATCCACTGGCAAGATCTATGCTTTCCCACCAGTTTTTTTCAATAATCTTCCCCGGTTCCCAACCCCAGTATTCAAAATGCTGGCCTGTTCCTAATCCACAGATTACTTTTCCTACTTTATCTTTTAATTCCTGTACGGTTTTATAATCCAGATGATCCCAATGATCGTGGGAAATCAACAAAAAGTCGATATTCGGCATATGTTCCGGTTTATAATAATCTGCTCCTTGAAATGCTTTTATAGATCCGGGCATTGGTGAGGCATTTCCACTGAAAACAGGGTCTACCAGGATTTTTTTTCCATCCACTTGTATAAAATACGAGCTATGTCCAAACCATACCAAAACGTTTTCTTCCGGGGGAAGGTTTTTCAAATCTGTGACAACAAATGGAAGGGCAGATTTTGGGGAAGTATTTTCTATTTTACACAAACTGTTAAGGAGGGCTTTTGTCATACTTTCTCCTTCTAATAAAGCCGGAGTAATAAGTATATTCTGAAATTTCCCGTTGAGGTAATTGGGAAGTGTACTGAAGTATTCCTTTCTTTTTTCATCAGGAAACTGTCCGAGCTGTTTTACTAAATTCATTTCCTTATTTTTTACATTCTCAGCCTTTCTTCTTCAAGATCCAGCCTTGTTAAATAATGTCTTATATATTCTTCGTCAATATTCGGATTCTGTCTGTTTTCTTCCCGAAGCCAGATGCGCTGTTGTTCCAGAGTTTCGAAATAAATTTCCTTGGCTTCATCCGACAGTTTATGGGTGGAACCTTCTTTATCTTCCTGCTCCCAGCGATCCATCAGCTTATTAAAGTATTCATTTTCATTTCTTCGCTCTTTATAATTTTCATCAAGGTATCTGAAAGCAACCCTACGCATTCCTTTTCTTAAATAATGTTCAGATTCTTCTTCGGACAGGTATCCACGTCCGATGTCAGATAAATTAAGTTTTTTAATCAATGCAGGTAATGTAAGCCCTTGAATAATAAGGGTAGCCAAAATTACAATAAAAGTAATAAAGAGTATAAGATCACGATGGGGAAAAGGCTGCCCGTTTTCCATCACGACAGGAATGGATAAAGCGGCGGCTAATGAAACTACCCCACGCATTCCGGTCCAGCTCATCAATATGGGAGCTTTCGTCCCTGGATCTCTATCGGCTACATTGATAAAATTACGCATAATTAATGTTACGAAAACCGCTCCAAAAGAAGCTAAAAATCGTACAATTATCAGTACTGCTGTGATTAATAACCCATAACCAATCGCATTAGAAAGACTTATTCCTTCTTTATCCAACCCTACCATAATTTCCGGAAGATCCAGCCCTATTAATAAAAACACAATCCCATTAATCAGGAATACGAAACTTTCCCATACATTGGAACCCTTCAGCCTTGATTCTGAGGTTCTAAAGATTTCATGTCTTCTGATCGAAAGAAACAATCCGCCGCTCACCACGGCCAATACTCCGGATGAATGCACTTCCTCAGCGGCAATATACATTACATAGGGAGCTACCAGACTAAGAATAGCATCCATGTTTACATCTGTAGGAAATATTTTTTCGATTTTGAGAAAAATAACTGCCAGTACAACCCCTATTCCTAGACCCCCGAAAACCATCCATCCAAAGCTTACCACTGCATCCTGCCAGATAAACTGCCCGGTTGCGACAGCTACCATCGCAAATCTAAAAATAATAAGGGAGGAAGCATCATTGAATAAGCTTTCCCCTTCCAAAACGGTAGATAGATTTTTAGGAACTTTTACAAACTTTAAAATAGCTCCTGCACTCACCGCATCCGGTGGAGAAACAATTCCTCCCAGTACAAAACCTAATGCTAATGAAAACCCGGGAATATAGAAATTGGCAACAAAAGCCACTGATATAGCTGTAAGAAACACTACAATAAAAGCAAAGCTGGTGATGATCCGCCTCATTTTCCAGATTTCTTTCCATGAAACGGCAAATGCCGCTTCGTATAATAATGGTGGTAAAAAAATGATAAATATAAGTTCCGGATCTATTTTTATGGGTGGTAATCCAGGAATAAAACTTATCAAAAGACCAGCAATTACCAATATTATAGGATATGCTATTCTTAAGCGATTGGCCAGCATAATGGACCCAATAATGACCAGAACCAGTCCGAGATAATAAATGAAATTCTCCACCATTTGTTTTTCAATTAATTGTGTGAATCTAATTTATATAAATTTTGATAAATATGATTTGTTTTTTATCTAGTTTTCAATTCCAGTAGAAACTAATTTTCAAGTATATTGCTTAAGAATGCATTTTTTTCATCCGGTATTACCATTTTATTGTAAATAAATACAGCCATACATTCTTGTATGGCTGTATTTATCAGGTTTCTTAGGCTAATTTTTCCAAAAAGAATGCTACCAACTGATCAACGGCTTCATTAACATAATTTTCTCTATCATATAAAGACATATGATTGGCTCCTTCAATAGTATATTTTCTTTTGTCTGTAGAGGCAGCACGTTCAAGCAGATCATCACTCATCCAGGCACTTCCTGCTATACTTCCCACTACTGCAAGCAGCGGCTGCGTAAAGAAAACCTCTGCTTTATTATAGGCATCATAAGAAGTAAGCTGTGTCAGACTTCTGGTTGTAGAAAAACCTGGTGCTGTAGGATATTGACAACGATCTGTATGATAATATTCCCAGGCTTCTCTTAATTCTTCATTGGGTGCATCTTCTTCTCTCGTTGGAGCTAACGGAATCGTCTGGATTTCTGTACTCCCGACATCTGCTGTTCTTGCGTTAGAGCCAGCTATTAAGTAAGGTAGTGCGTCGGCATCTTTTACATTGTTTTCCCATCCGTTTCTGAACATCGATCCAATATTTACTGCGCTTATCATTCCTACCGCTTTAATTCTATGATCGTTGATAGCTGCATTGGCTGTATATCCTGCTCCTGCACAGATTCCCATAGCTCCGATCTTATCAGCATCTACATAAGATAAGGTTGTAAGGTAATCAATTACTGCACTTATGTCTTCTGTTCTGATATAAGGATTTTCCAATTGGCGTGGTTCTCCTGTACTTTCTCCCTGATAAGAAGCATCATACGCAATAGTTATCAATCCATATTCAGCTAATTTTTTAGCATATAGACCTGCGGTCTGCTCTTTTACTCCGCCGCCCGGATGAGACACTACGACTGCCGGGTATTTTTTGTTCTGATCAAACCCTTCAGGGAAATTGATGATTGCTGACAGGATAATTTCCTGGGCGTTTGTGTTTTTGATACTGATCTTTTCCTGTGACATGACTTTGTATTTTATTTGTTATTATTTATTTTGATGAAAGCTGGAAGAACAAAAGAGTATCCTATTTTTTGATTACTTTTTTTCAGCTCTATTCTTCTTTCATTTTGATAAATCAAAGGTAGAAAGGGACCCGCTCTTGAGACGGAGACACATTACCTGAAAACAGATACATTTTACCTTTTTGTATTTTTGGGTACTTCTATAGTAAATTTTGGCTAGAGCCGGATGATGTTTTTGGGTATTTTCAGACCTGCTAAAGTTTTATCTCCCGCAAATCGCACAGATTTCGCAGATGATTGCGGATATGAAAATCATAGGTTTTCAAAAACTTGCGTGTACTTCTTCTCCACAAAGCTTTTAACTTAAAATCCCTTAAGTGTTTAAATCTTTTGTGACTTTTGTGGTTAGGCACAATCCTTATTAGATTGCAGAATTTTATTTCCCACAGATTGCTCAGATTTACACAGATGTTTGTAGATATTATTGAAAACAAAACACCGGTTTAGAATTAATATTACTCATCATTTATTACGCATTACGCATACATTAGCCCGGATAGTAACGGTTACCCCGCAGCTAAACTGGAAAGCTGGGGAGGTAAGCCTGGGATGCGCTGGCGCGAGGAGTATGAGTGAATAGCCGGAAAAGCTCCTGAAAAAGCAAAAGACAACTCGCGGAGCTGCCTTTTATTATATTGTTCAAACTGTTTACTGATTCCTGAAAACTTTTGGGGAAAGGCCTGTTTTCTTACGAAAGAACCGTGCAAAATAATTGGGATAATCGAACCCGAGGCTGTAGGATATTTCACTTACAGAAAGGCTTGTATTCTTGAGTTTATCTTTTGCCAGCTTTACAACGTAATCATGAATATGATCCAATGGTGATTTGCCTGTAAAGTGCTTGATGAGGTCTCCGAAATAATTAGGAGAAAGGTTACTTTTTTGTGCAAAATAAGCAACAGAAGGGAGTCCGGCGAGATTCTCATTATCGATGAAATAATGATCCAGGTTTTTATAAAACTCATCGATTACCCTGTGGTAAATCTCACTGCGGGTATCAAACTGACGGTCATAAAAATCTTTAACGTAAGTAAGAATCAGGTTGACATAAGAAATGATAACCTTTTTTGAATAATATTCTTTCTGAAATTCGTGGTTTGCTTTTCTGAAGAGATCCCACAAAATACTTTCTTCTTCTTTAGTGAGGAAAAGAGCTTCATGATTGTTATAATGTACAAAGCTATAATCTTTGGCATATTTCTCAAGATATTTAGCCCCCATCATAATACATAACCCTGAAAATGGTGGAGCAATCTCCCACTCCAACGTATTTTGCGGACAATCCACATACATATAGGAAGAGTCTGACTGATCTTCCAGAAGCTGGTGAGGAACAAACTTAACTTCCATCGGTGGTTTGATAGCCAAAAGATAAAAATCAATGGTTACCGGCTCAGATTTTAGCCTGATATCATTCTGCGTCTCAAAATCTACGATGTGAAGATCATCACTTTTCAGATTGCCAACATTCAGGTATTGGCAGAATCCGGGGATATTTAATATTTTTATACTCATTGTACAGGCTTTCAATAATGGGTAAAATTAAATATTTTGAACAGTGTCCTTATGATACATATTCAGGAAAAACGGATACATTTTACGGTTGGTCTTTCTACATTTTTACAACCAAGAGCATTAATCCTAAACTCAGCAATACTATAATACCGGCTATGATAGCAGCTTCGCCTACATGCTTCAGATATCTTTTTCCGTCAAATGTGAATTTTTCGGGATGGATACTGAATTCCTTAAAAACAAACGGATCTATTTTCAAATCTGGCCTGAAGCGAACAATTCCTTCTATGAACCTGGCACGTAGAGCTCTTCCATTTTTGATATAATGAGTACTTCCAATGTCTGTTCCGTCAAATACAACTTTAGTTTCATTACGATTGATTCCTACAGTGAGTATCCATGTTTTTCTTTTCATTGTCAGGTAAACCTCATAATCATCTGAACGAAGGAACGTTCCTAACTGATTGTAAAGAATAGCATCTATGCTTCCGTTTTTTTTATAAAAATGAATGCCTTTATCATCTACCATAATTTTTGTTACGGATATACCTTTTGATTTTTTCACATAACGAAAAAACCGATACATACCTATAACCCAAACAGGATAATATAATACAGCTACTACAACAAATACCTTTATATTCCCCGAAACCAAAAAAGGAAACACAGCAAGTACTGTAAACATAAACAACAACACTGATCCAAAGAAAATATTCATCAGCCATGTGATTACCCAGCTAGGTTTGGAGGCTAATGGTAAAAATTCTTTTCTAAAATCTTCTTGCATCTGTTCAAGATACGGAAAAAAATGATAATAAAAAAAGCCATAGGATTGCCTATAGCTTTGTACAAAATTGAAAATAAGATATGTTCTTTGAAACTATGAAATTGTATGTGTTTTTTCTGTAGTAACATTATAGAGGTCGGAAATCACATTATCTACAAACCTCCATTCTGCTACTGAATTTCCTGAAGTAAATTTAACATGCAGATACCCCCTTTTGTAAAGATTCGCATACTCCAGATCGTCGATCAGTAATGAAAATGCCTGAGCTAATGCGATTGCCTGACCAGGATCTGATGTAATTCCGAGATAGCCTTCAAGGCCTGGTGAAGAAACGGAACTGCAGGCTAATTCGGTTCCGATAACCTTCCCTTGTGCATTAGTCAATGTCCCTAACCAAGCGTTATGCGTATCCCCTGCCAACACAACAACATTTTTACCCGCAAGCATAGAATACAGCTGTTCTCTTTCCATGAAATATCCGTCCCAGGCATCCAGGTTATAAGGTAAAGTGGTGGTTATCCTTGCTATTTCTTGTGGAGTAAGCGTGGGATCCTGAGCTTTGTATCTGCCTTTTATGACCATCAGTTGGGCAATGGTATTCTGAAGTGCCTGCATCGTAGCCGGTTGTGCGCTTCCGTACTGTTTTATTTCTGCTAAAATCTTATTCAATAGCATCAATAGTTCTGCAGGAACCATCATTTTGGTCATCAGGATTTGCTGTCCCAATACCTTCCATTTTGTAGAATCAGAATTGATCTGGGAGCCTAACCATGCCATTTGCTCGCTTCCGATCAGTTTTCTGTTTGGATTTAAAAAATCTGTTTTAAACTTCAACTGATCGAAGTTTCCTGCATTATCCAGATAATCTGAATACTCTAGTTGCTTATCTCTTGCAATCACTCTGGTATCCATCATATAAAGGGAAACAATATTTCCGAAGGTAAAGCTTCTGTAGATTTTCAGATCTTTCCCTGTTTTAAGCGGAATATATTCACTGTAAGCCTGAAATGCTGCCATTTTTCTAACCTGAAAATCACCTTCGTTAGGCTGATGATTCTCTGCTCCGCCTTTATAGGTATCGTTTGCAAATTCGTGGTCGTCCCATACACAAATAAAAGGTTTTTTCTGATGGGCCAGCTGAAGGTTTTTATCACTTCTGTATTGTCTGTATCTTTCTCTGTAATCGTTCAGGTTCAGGATTTCTTTCGCAGGCTTATGAGCTCTTCCAAGCTGGTTGGTATATGGATTCGTTCCATATTCTCCCGGTGCATATTCGTAGATATAGTCGCCAAGGTGTACTACTACATCAGCTTCAGATTTGGCAACGGCTCCGTATACGTTGAAAAGTCCCGCAGGAAAGTTCGAACATGATACCACCGCCATTTTCACTTCACTGACGGAATCTGCCTTAGAAGGTAAGGTAATCGTTTCCCCTGTTACACTGACTTCCTTTGTTTTAAGGTTATAAAATCTATAGTAATATTTCGTATTGGATGGAATATTTTGTACATCTACCGCTACAGTAAAGTCATTAATGGTTACAGCACTAGCTTTTCCACTTCTTAAAACTTCAGAAAAATTGCTGTTTTTGCTTATTTCCCATGTAATTTCAGCATCCACTCCTACAGAATATCTTGTCCATATAATAACTCCTGTTGCGGTAGGATCAAAACTGGCTACTCCGTTATCAAAACCTGAATTTTTAAGATCATTAGGAGCCGTTCCGCCTTCGGTAAAGTCTTGATCGCTGCAACTTTCAATGAGAGGAGCAATAAAGATTCCTCCAGCTGCTAATAGTGAATTCTTAAGAAACCTTCTTCTGTTAAGCAGATTGTTATTTTCCATCATTACTTTTTTCTGCAAAGCAACGGGATCTGAGGAAGAAGGCTGTTAACTGAGTTTTAATTATTCTTTATGGTTTTTTTAAACGTACGTTTGATTTCAATGTAA
The DNA here is from genome assembly GCF_940807095.1 of Chryseobacterium sp. Marseille-Q3244. NCBI lineage: Bacteria > Pseudomonadati > Bacteroidota > Flavobacteriia > Flavobacteriales > Weeksellaceae > Chryseobacterium > Chryseobacterium sp. Marseille-Q3244. Next base: position 55,511 of record NZ_CALNWX010000016.1, read on the forward strand.
TCTCCAAAAGAGGTTTTAGTTTTACATTCTCATTAATAAAACATTTTCCATTACAAAAATATAATCGGCATACTGTTCATTTCTATTCTTACTCAAATCTGTATAATTCTTTTTAATAAAAAACACCCACATCAAAGCTATCATCAACCCAAACAAAAACAATAATTTTATGATTGACATCAATGCTTCAAAATTCTCTGTAGAAAAGTCAGATTTACTATATAGTCCCATGAAAAAACCAAGAAAAAGTATTATGAAATTTTTACCGAAAAAGCTTACAATATTTTGAATATCCATGAATATTTCATTTTTATCCGTTTTGATTTTTTCTTTTGCCATACTTATTCTTTTCACAATAATATCATTACTGATATCCTCATAGAGTTTACCCACCTCTCTGATTCTTATTCCATCATGTTCAGTAACTTTCCATTTATAAGATGATTTTGAAAAAGGTAAATTATTCATTTTTAATTCACTATTAGCCTGTTTAGCTTTCACAAGAATAATGTAATAAAAGAAAACCAAAAAGCTGGGTATTGCTAATATTAGTCCCCATTTCAAATAATTAAAATAAAGTAAAATACAACCTACAAATGCAAGAAAGAGAGGAATTAATAAAAGCCAGTCCTTTTTTTGTGGTGAAAATGTTTCCTTAAGAAATAATTTTCAAACGTACAATTTTGTCTAAAGTAATTAAAATCTTCATCAAAGGTTTTCATAATATATTTATTTATAGATGAGTTGTCTTATGGATATCTCCTCAATATTCACTAGAGTCATTCAATTTAAATAAATATTTATACTACCCAATACGCTTTTCCACAACAGGGATTACTTTTTTATTAATTAAGGAAAAAATTATTTCAAAAGTATAATAGACCTTGCGGGAAAATTTAAAATCTTTGGAGAATTTCTTTATAATAGGGAGCTTAAAAAAACATTATGTTTTCAAGATTATAAAGAATCAATTCTTATAAGAATATAAAAAAACCACTCACATTATGTAAGTGGTTGATTTTATTGTGGTCCCACCTGGGCTCGAACCAGGGACCACCTGATTATGAGTCAGGTGCTCTAACCAACTGAGCTATAGGACCTCAAAACTTGGTTAAATTTTGTGTTTGCAAAAATAGTAAAATTTCTTTCACTACAAAATTTTTTATTGCTTTTCTTGGCAAAGTTCTACCAGCACACCGTTTGTTGATTTAGGATGAAGGAATACAACTAATTTGTTATCAGCACCTTCTTTGGGTTCTTCAGAGATAAATTGAAATCCTTCTTTTTTTAATCTTTTTACTTCGTCCAGGATATTTTCAACCCCAAATGCCAGATGATGGATGCCTTCACCCTTTTTTTCGATAAATTTTGAGATTGGACTTTCGGGATTACTGGCTTCCAAAAGTTCGATTTTACTTTCTCCTGTTCCGTAGAAAGAAGTCACCACTCCTTCTCTTTCCACTGTTTCTTGTTTGTAGGATTCTTTTCCTAATAGTTTAGCAAAAAGCTCGTCAGAAACTCCTAAAGACTTTACGGCAATACCGATATGTTCTAGCTTCATAAATACTAATAAATATAATTAATTCGTAAATTTGATACGATCGCTGAATTTCAAAGTATCAATTCAAACAAAAGTAGTAAATTTGCATAAATTATGGAAAGTAACAGACAAAGAAAAGTAGCACAGATTATTCAGGAGGACTTCGCAGAACTTTTCCGCAAGCAGGCTGCTGACAGCAAACAAAGTATATTGGTATCCGTTTCAGATGTAAAAGTAACGGCGGATTTAGGTATTGCAAAAATTTATTTAAGTATTTTCCCTCAAGAACACCGTACAGCGGTAATGAAGGAGATTGAAGAAAACAAACCTCAATACAGAAACTTTATCGGCCAGAAAATGGCAAAACAGGTACGTATTATTCCACAACTTAACTTTTACTTAGATACTGCTCTTGATGATGTTGAAAAGCTGGAAAGAGAATTAAGAGGCGAAGGTGACAATCCTGTTTTATAGATCTTGAAGAATATTGCATTTTACATAGCATCCAGATACCTTTTGGCTAAAAAAGGCAGTACCGCTGTTACCTTTATTACGTGGCTTTCAGTAGGTGCCATGACGGTTGCTGTGGCTGCAATGTTCGTTATTATTTCAGTTTTCTCAGGGCTTGAAAATCTGAACAAAGACTTAATCTCCAATCTTCATGCTGACCTGACCTTAAAAAGTATATCAGGTAAAACCATTAAAAACCTGGATCAGGTTAATAAAATTTTAAAAAGTAATAAAGAGATTGCTAACTACTCCCGTGTTATTGAGGAAAAGGTATATATCAGCTTTAACGGAAAAGGTGACATTGCCTATTTACGAGGTGTTGACTCTGCCTATACAAAAGTAAATCCTATCAATAAGGAGGTATTTTATGGAACTTATCCAAGTTTCAAATACTCTAATGAGGTATTGATGGAAAACAGTCTGGATAACCGATTGTCAATTCCGGTAGATTCTTCCAATCATTATGCAACGGTATTTATGCCCAAGCCAGGAACAGGGATCATCAGTAAAGAAGAAGATATTTACAATAAAAGAGATATTTCAGTAACCGGAGTTTTCCCAGGAAAGGATCAACTGGACAGTTATATTATCTCCCCTATCGAACTTACCGAGGAATTATTAAGCCTTCCAAAACATTCAGCTTACCAGATTGTTATTAAATTAAGAAATCCGGAAAACGCTGATGCTGTGAAACAAAATCTACTTTCTTCTGTTGGCAAAAACATTGAAATAAAAACAAAAGAAGAGGAAAATGCAGCTTTCTGGAAGATGATTAATACTGAAAAGCTATTTATATACCTGATTTTTGCACTGGTTATTTTCATCACCACCTTTAATCTTGCCGGAGCTATCATTATCTTACAGCTTGATAAAAAAGAACAGGCAAAATCTCTTATTTCATTAGGCTTTCCTTTAAGTCATCTGAGAATGACCTACTTCTATACGGGACTTCTTATTGTAATTTCCGGAGTGATTACCGGTTTAATTTGCGGAACCGCATTATGTTACTTTCAGTTGTATACGGAATTCTTCAGAGCCAACGACGTACTTCCTTTCCCGGTAAAAATTGTAGGAAAAAACTACTTTATCGTTGCTCTTACTGCATCTGTATTTGGAATTACAATCTCTTGGTTCTTTTCCAAGATCAGCAAAGAGTATATTACTAAAAATTAATATACCAAGTTTACACATTTAACATCAAAAACCCTTTTACGCTTCATTTTTTTGTACCTTTACGCCCCAATTTTAAAAAAATGAAACGAATTTTATCTTTTTTCCTATTAAGCTTTGCATTCATTAATGCATTTGCACAGGCACCTGCTGGTTATTATAATGCAGCTAACGGTTTAACGGGAGCTCCCCTTAAAACGGCACTGAAAGGCATTATTACTTCAGGTCACCAAGACAAAGGGTATGGAGGCTTATGGACAGGCTATTACACAACCGATCGTGATACAAACACAAATTTTGAAAACGATGGTACAGTACTAGACATTTACTCTGAGAATCCAAATGGACCAGATCCTTATAACTATACTATAGGTACAAACCAATGCGGAACATACGTTAATGAAGGTAAATGTTATAACAGAGAGCATATAATTCCTCAAAGTTTATTCAATCAAGCTTCACCAATGGTTGCAGATATTCACTTTATCCGTCCTACTGATGGGAAGGTAAATGGGATGAGATCTAATTATCCTTTTGGTAAAGTAGGATCTGCTACTTATACTTCACAGAATGGTTCTAAGCTAGGAAATTCAACTTCTCCGGGCTATGGCGGAACAGTATTTGAACCTATTGATGCTTTCAAAGGAGATGTAGCCCGAATGATCTTTTATTTTGTAACAAGATATGAAGATAAGCTTTCTACGTTCAGTAGTGGTGATATATTAGGTAGCTCCTCATTTCCAGGTTTGCAGGCGTGGGAACTTCAGCAACTTTTAGCATGGAATGCGATGGACCCTGTATCTCCTGAAGAAATAAACAGAAATAACGCAGCCTTCACATTCCAGGGGAATAGAAACCCATTCATTGATAATCCCGCTTATGTAGATTTAATCTGGGCTACCGCAATTGATAACCAAGCTCCTACAGCACCTACCAATTTAGCCACAAACACTCCAACTTCAAATTCTATTTCATTAAGTTGGACTGCATCTACAGATAATGTTGGAGTAACAGGTTATGATATTTATGTAAATAATACATTTAAATCTACTGTATCCGGAACATCAACTACAGCTACAGTATCCGGATTATTACCTCTTACCCAATATTCATTCTATGTAATTGCTAAAGATGCATTTGGAAATAATTCCCCACAAAGTAATATTGCAACAGGAACTACCCTTGACGGACCCGTAAACGTAGGAAACTGTGGTGATGAGAACTTTAGTAATATTCCGGCAAATGCAAGTGACTATAAAACCAGAACATGGACAAACAATAATGTAAGTTGGACAGCAACCTTTGCAAGAACAGACCAAACTATTAATGGTAAAGCAATAACAATTCAAGGAGGTGATCTAACGAGCTCCAACGTACCTGGCGGAGTTCAGACATTAACCGTAACTACTCAACTTAAATTCAGTGGATCAGATGGCAACCTGAATGTTTTTGTCAATGATAATTTAGTAGGAACAGTCCCTTACAGCGTAACAGCAACAACAACACCAATCAATGTGAATGTTACAGGAAACGCTGTTATTAAAATCGTAAACCCTAGCAACAATAACAGAGTGGCAATAGATGATCTTAAATGGACTTGCTACAACGGATCGCTGGCAACTTCTGAAACGAAGAAAGACAAAGCAGAGTTCACCATCTACCCTAACCCGGTAAGAAACAATGAACTGTTTGTAAAAGGGGAAAACCTTACCAAAATTTCAAAAGCTCAAATCTATGATCTTTCAGGAAAAGTAATTGAAACGATTGCCAATCCTTTTAAAAATTCAAATAAAATCAATCTTAAAGGATTAGTAAAAGGAACTTACATCTTAAAAACAGATAATTTCTCTACTAAATTTATCGTAGAATAATTATTATAAAATATTTCAAACTAAAGGCCGGATTTATCCGGTCTTTTTTTATAATTTTGATGTATGGATTCCAATAAAAAATTAGGATTGATAGGACGAAATATTTCCTATTCCTTTTCTAAAAAATTCTTCGAAAATAAGTTCCAAAAGCTTATGCTTAAAGGTTTTTCCTATGATATTTTTGACCTGAGTGAAATCAATGAAGTAGAAAACCTTTTTTCCTCACCTGAGTTATTAGGTTTTAATGTTACCATTCCTTATAAAGAACAGATCATCAGTTATCTTGACGAATTAAGTGATGAAGCTGAAAAAATTGGTGCCGTAAACTGTGTTTTAATTCAAAACGGTAAAAAAACCGGTTACAATACGGATGCTTTCGGTTTTGAAAAGACACTTCTTCTTCACAAAAAATCATCGCAGGATAAAGCTTTGATCTTAGGAAACGGTGGCGCAGCAAAAGCAGTAAAGTATGTCTTGGATAAACATAATATTCCATCACAAACCATTTCTAGAAGTACGGAAATCAATTTTGAAAACCTTGATAAGGAAACTGTACGGGAACAAAAAATTATTATTCAATGTACACCGGTAGGTACTTTTCCGAATGTTGAAGATTGCCTGGCTTTTCCTTTTGATGCGCTTTCCCCGGAACATTTAGTTATTGATTTAATTTACAACCCCAACTATACGCAATTTATCATCAATGCTTCCGAAAAAGGAGCAAAAACAGTAAACGGTTATTATATGCTTGAACAGCAAGCAGAAAAAGCTTGGGAAATTTGGAATTTTTAAAAAAAATAACATAAATTAGTACTTTAATTGGCCTTACAGCTATATTTGAAGGATATTAACGCCACTCACATAAAAGATTTGCTATGACTACAGAAAACAATCTTTCTGAAAACGAAGAAAAGAAAAATCCTAACGAAGTACCACAGGAGACATCGGAAAACACAGTTTCTCATGATGCCCATCCTCATGGAGATGATGCTGAACACCTGGAAGAACATGAAGATGTTGAGATTTCTCTGGCTGATGCCCTGAAAGAAATGGAAAAAATCATCAACGCGCCTAACGCCGGTGAAAACTCCAAAAGATTCAATCAGCTAAAAGAAAAAGCAAGTCATCACATCCATGATGAAGTGGAAGATAAAAAGCACGAGTTTGCAGAAGCTGGAAATGCTACTGAAACCTTTAGTTATGAGCATCCTTCACAAGCTAAACTCTCTGCTTTAATCAATATTTTCAGAGAAAAGCATGATCAATTCCAAAAAGGACAGGAAGAAGAACAGAAGAAAAATCTGGAACACCGTCAAACTATTATTGAAAGATTAAAAAATCTATATACCAATTCAGAACCTGGAGTCAATCTTTTCAAATCCATTCGTGAGATCAAAGAAGAATGGTCAAAAGCCGGACAGGTTGCTAAATCTGAATTCAAAATTCTTAACAATAACTATTTCCACCATCTGAATCAATTTTATCAAATGCTGGATCTGAATAAAGAATTTTTGGAGCAGGAATACAGCCACAACCTTGAAAAAAGACAGCATATCATTGCCCGTGCTCAGGAATTGGAGAATGAACCCGTTATCCAAAAGGCTTTAAATGAACTTCAGTATCTTCATAAACTTTGGAAAGAAGAAGCAGAACCTGTAGCAGAAGAATTCCGTGAAAAAACATGGGAAGAATTCAAAGAGATTTCCAATAAAATTCACGAAAGAAAATCTGAACTTTCAGCGTCTATTGAAAAAGAACAGGCTGTCAATCTTGAAAAGAAGACTCAGATTATCGCTGAAATCAAAAAACTTTCAGAACCTTCTGAAACGCCTAACCATAATTACTGGCAGAACGCTATCAAAAGAGTTGAAGATCTTCGTTCCGATTTCCTGAAAACAGGAAGTGTTCCAAGAAAACTTTCCAACCAGAACTGGAATGATTTCAAAACAACCCTTAGAGGATTTAATACAACAAAAAACAACTATTATAAATCTTTAAAAGGTTCTCAGCAGGCTAATCTGGAAGAAAAACTAAAACTGATCCAAACTGCTCAGGACAATCAGAATAACGAAGAGTGGGATATCGCTGTTCCATTGTTCAAAAAGCTTCAGGAAGACTGGAAAAAAATCGGGCATGTTCCAAAGAGCATGACCAATAAAATCTGGGATGAATTCCGTGACGCTTGTAACGCATTCTTTAACAATTACAGAGAAAAGAGCAATACTTCTACCGATAACTGGAAAGAAAACTACAAGAATAAAAAAGCTCTTCTTGACGAATTGAAATTGGTTTCCAACGATGAAGGAAGTATTGAAAAAATCGAAGCCATTAAAACAGCGTGGAATACCATTGGAAAAGTTCCAAGAGATAAAATTTCAATCAATTCTGAGTTCAATAAGACTCTAAGAGAGAAATTGAAGATCAATAAGATCAATGAACTTGAATTGAAAGAAGAAGGATTATCTGAAAATCAGCTTACCGACAAGGCAAGAAAAATCAAAAATCAGATTTCTGATCTTGAAGCTGAAATCGTTAAGCTTGAAAATAACCTTTCGTTCTTTAATAAACCATCAAGAGAGAATCCTCTGTTAAGAGATACTTACAACACTATTGATGAAAAGAAAGCTCATCTGGAAACTTTAAAGCAAAATCTTCACAGCATTATTGCCGGAGAATAAATCTTAACAAAATAAATAAGGGCGGAGCAAAGCAATTTGTCTTCGCTTTTTCTTTTTATAAATATGAATAACGACGAACTATATATTGCAAGATGTATTGAGCTAGCTCAAAAAGCGCTTGGCAAAACCTATCCTAACCCTCTTGTTGGAAGTGTAATTGTTCACAACGGTAAAATCATTGGGGAAGGATACCATCACAAAGCAGGGGAAAACCATGCAGAAATCAATGCTATCAATTCAGTGGAAGATAAAACCCTGATTCCAGAATCAACGATTTATGTTTCATTAGAACCCTGTGCTCATTATGGGAAAACTCCTCCATGTGCTTTAAAAATTAAAGAATTAGGCTTTAAAAAAGTAGTCATTGGTGCTATGGATTCTCATGATAAGGTCAATGGAAAAGGAAAAAAGATCATTCAGGATGCAGGAATAGAAGCTGTTTCAGGAATTCTTGAAAAAGAATGTATCGAACTGAATAAAAGATTTTTCACCTATCATGAAAAGAAAAGACCTTACATCATCCTAAAATGGGCAGAATCTGGTGATGGATTCTTAGATAAAGATTTTAAGCCAACTGCTATTTCTAATGCTTTGGTCAACCAATTCGTCCACCAGCTTAGAGCAGATGAACACGCTATTCTGGTAGGAACACAAACAGCTTTAGCCGATAATCCAAGTCTCACTGTAAGAAACGTTGAAGGAACTCATCCTGTTCGTATTTTAATTGATTTTGATCTGAAAGTTCCGAATGACTTTAAGATTTACAACAACGAAGCCAGAACAATAGTTTTAAATACTGTAAAAGAAGGAACAGAAGGTCATATCCAGTTTATTAAAATTAAAAAAGACAACTTCCTGCCTGATTTGATGGGAGCTTTATATAAAGAACAGATTCAATCTATTATTATTGAAGGAGGCCGCTTTACACTACAACAATTCATTGATGCTGGTCTTTGGGACGAAGCCATCGTCATTAAAAATGAAAATCTAAAATTAGAAAACGGGACAGAAACCCCAGAATTCAGGCATTTTCCTTACAAAACAGAAAACTACAGAGATAATACCATTTCCTTTTTTAAATCAAAATAAGCCCATTTATCACCTTGAAATGAAATAATTTATTTACCTTAGTAATATTCAAAAAAAATATTATTATGAAAAATTTAAAAAAAGTTTCAAGACAAAGTTTAAAAAAAGTACAGGGAGGTATAGCACCTGAATGTTGTTCATTTTACCCTCCATCATTACAACACTGTTGTGCAACGCCGTCAAGTATGAGCTGCCCACCGCCTTGGGCAGATGGATCATTCCCATGTTAATATCAGCATATCGTACAAATTAATTAAACTAAAAATATGAGCATGAAAAACTTAAAAAAAGTATCCAGAGCCGGATTGAGAACAATCCAGGGAAGTGCTGTTTTTGTAACATGTATATTACCTAACGGACAACCTACAAGATGTAGAGATAAATGTCCACAGGATTTTTGTGGACCAACAAGTTATATGTGTCTGATTCCAATGGATCTTTGCGGAGATGGAATTTAAAAGAGATTTTTTACATTCAGAAAAGATACAAGCCGTCAAATTTTGACGGCTTGTATCTTTTCTGAATTAAATGATTAGCTTTGCAAAAAGCTAATAATAATGAACAAATACTTCTCCATACTTTTCTTGAGCTTAGTATCGCTTATGAAAGCTCAGGAATGGAAATTTTTAACTCCTGTAAAAGGGTATTCAATAATCAAAAGTTTAGAAGTTACTCCCAATCAAACTCTATACATTGTAGACAAAGACAAGGCTGCCTCTTCATCCAGAGATGGCGGAATTACGTGGCGAAAACTTTTCAGATCTGGATGCTTAGACATTCAAATGCTTAATGATAATGTAGGTTTCGTTTTAAAAGATTATCAGATTTTTAAAACTACAGATGCTTTTGCTACCTCCACACCGTACCCTGTAAGTGGTGATTTCTTGAAAAACATGTATTTTGTTAATGAATCTGTTGGTTTTGTCTGTGGTAGTACAGGTGTAATTTATAAAACAACAAATGGAGGAGTGAGTTTCACCTCCGTATCTCTTTCTATCAATACAACCTTAAATGATGTTTTCTTTATCAATCCGAATATAGGATTCGTATCTGGAGAGAACGGAACGTTATACAAAACGACCAATCAAGGAGCAACATGGATCCCAACTCCTCTAAATACAACCGGAATTGACAAAATCCTTTTCATTAATGATAATGAAGGTTATATTACAGGAAATAACGGTGGAATTTTCAAAACAACAGACCAAGGAAACAGCTGGACAGCTTTAACCACCAATACCCAATATCGTTTGTTTGATATTAAATACAATGCTGGAAAATTGTATGCCGTAGGCCAAGATAACAGGTTATTAAAATCTTCAGATATGGGACAGACCTGGACACAGCAAAGACTGATTGACGCCTTCCCCTATAACAGTCTCTATTCTATAGGGTTTGTAAATGGTAATATTTTGATAGGCGGTGATGCTAATATTTATAAATCTACCAATGGTACAAACTGGACTATCCAGGTACCCGGTATATATCAATCTAACTTGAAAAACATATCTTTCGGTAATGATGACAAAGGAGTTATCGTAGGAAATCAAACTGGCTATAGTGTAGTATATTATACTGAAAATGGAGGATACAACTGGACCAACAAAAAAGCAACCTTCACTCTGGATGCTTTCAAAGGTGCACATATAAGAGAAAATGGCAAAGGAGTCCTTATTGGTAACGGAAACCATTCTTTCACATCAGATTTTGGTAAGACATGGGATAATTCAAATATAATCAATCATCCCACATTTGTATCTCCTTACTGGCTTAAAAGTAATGGTGATGTCTTACTAGGAACTGCATCCCCCTATGTTTCACCCAATAATGGAATACACCTATTTACAACATCCAATACCTCTTATTTTACTCTAACTGATAAGGTTGAAACAATCCAATTTTATAATGATATGATTGGCTATGCCGGAACATACCAAAAGCTTTATAAAACAACAGACGGCGGAATAACCTGGAATATCATTTACACCGTACCAACATCAATAACTTATATCAATATTATTAATATAAACAAGATACAGATAGGCACAAATAATAACATGCATTATATTAGTAGTAATGCTGGTTCTACCTGGACCGAAAATACAGATGATGATCAATATCATTATATTAATGAACTTATAGGCTATCGTATAGATTCCGGTTGGGATATATACAGGACAGCAGACGGAGGCCTAACATCACAACTTGTTGTTCCGAGTACTAACTATTTTAATTCTAACCTGGCAACAATTAATGACATAAAATTTTTTAAAAATAAAATTATTGCTGTTGGAACAACTTCAGATATTTTCATTGTGGAATTCCCTGATCAAGCTCTTGGAACCAATGAAAATGAAAAAACAAAAGACAGTCCAAATAATCAGATATATCCTAATCCTACTACATCTTCAGTGTTCTTTAAAACGCCAGTAGCCTTAGATAAAGTTCAGGTTTATGATACTCAGGGAAAAATAGTGGTATTTACAAAAGAGAATAACGGAATTAATATCTCACAACTGAAACCCGGAGTTTACTTTGTGAAATTTGAATCCAATGGAAAATGGTTCACCCAAAAAATAATAAAAAATTAAAAATACTGAAGAAGCTGTCGGAATTCCGACAGCTTCTTTTCTAATAAGGGTGCTAGTTTATAAAGCATTTAATACTTTTGCATAAATAAAGAGGAGTACAGCATGACGTTCGAATACAAAACCATAGAAAGACCCATAGAAAATACCTTATTAAAGGAAAAAGGGAGTAAGTTTATCGGATTTGCTTTTCCTGTTACCAATGAAAAGGAACTAAAAGCTGCATTGGAAAAGATCAGGGAAGAGCACCCAAAGGCAACACATCACTGCTATGCTTTCAGAATGGGATTAAATGGTGAAAACTACCGTGCTAATGATGATGGAGAACCCTCAGGAAGTGCCGGGTTACCTATTTACAACCAGCTCCTGGCAAATGAGATAACCAATGTTCTTGTTATCTCTGTCCGTTATTATGGAGGAACCAAACTTGGGGTTTCCGGCTTAGTAAAAGCTTATAAAGAATCTGCTAAGATCACCTTAGAAGAAGCCAATATCATTACAAGAGAATTGGAAACAGAAATTGAGATCCAATTCAACTTCAACCAACAGAATACCATCTTTACTCTGCTTTCAAAATTTGATGCCAAGGTAGTTAATTTTGATGCTAATGAAAATTGTATCCTTACCGCCTCATTAAAACTGGTACAAAAAGAAAGCATCTCAGAAAAATTATCTGAGATGCAATATGTTTCATTTGAATTTAATGATTAATCTCTTCTTCCACCGAGAAGCAAAGACCCCCAGTAAAGAAGTTGAGCTAAAGACCCTAAAGCCGCTACAACATATGTTCTTGCAGCCCACTTTAAACTATCCTGAACTCCTACAAATTCTTCAGCAGTTACAGTACCTGTATCTTTAAGCCATTTCATTGCCCTGTTGCTAGCGTCATACTCTACCGGCAACGTTACAAATGCAAAAAGAGTGGTTACGGCAAACATAGCCACACCAATAGCCAGAATCGCTGTATTTCCATTAGGATTTTCTATTGTTCTGGTAGCTGCCATTATCGCAATACCTGCAATAAGAACAAACTGCATCAGATTGGAACTTATATTAACAACAGGAACTAATTTTGAACGTAAGTTCAACATTGAGTATCCTACCGCGTGCTGTACGGCATGTCCACATTCGTGAGCCGCTACAGCTGCCGCTGCTGCATTTCTCTGCATGTACACCCCTTCAGAAAGGTTTACTGTTTTATCTGCCGGATTATAGTGGTCCGTTAGCTGTCCGGGAACTGATATTACCTGAACATCATTAATCCCGTTATCTCTCAACATTTTTTCCGCTACTTCTTTCCCCGAAAGGCCATTTCGAAGATGTACGTTGGAATAATATTCAAATTTTGATTTCAACCTGGACGAAACCCACCAGCTCACCAGCATTGAAATACCAATAATGATATAATAACCCGTCATTTTATTTAGATTTTGTGTTCAATTTTTAAGCATAATGATATAAAAACTGTGCCAAAGTATAAGATATTATTATTTATATTTGTCCTCAAATTACTCTCAAAAAACATGTCAACAGTTTCAATTATTGAAGTAAAAACTCCCGGTCAACTCAAGCAATTCGTAAGATTTCCTATGGATCTGTACAAAAATAACCCGTACTATGTTCCATCCTTTATCAATGACGAAATCAACATCTGGAATGCTGATGAAAATCCCGCACTTAAATATTCTGAAGCGAAACAGTATTTAGCATACAAGAATGACAAAATTGTAGGGAGAATTGCTGTTCTTATCAACCACAAGGAGGAAAAAGAATTAGGGATCCGTAAAGTACGTTTTGGGTGGATAGATTTCATTAATGATGAAGAAGTTTCACAGGCATTAATTCAGAAAGCGGTTGATTATGCCCATGAAAAGAATATTGATAAGATTGAGGGCCCAATGGGTTTTACCAATCTTGATAAAGCCGGAATGCTGATTAAAGGTTTTGACCAGCTGGCTACCATGATTGGCATCTACAACCATGATTATTATCCAAAACATCTTGAAAAACTGGGATTGGTAAAAGAAAAGGAATGGGTAGAATTTGAGATTATTTTCCCTGAAGTTTTACCAGAAAAAATCCACAAATTCAACGAGCTTATTTCTCAGAAATACAAACTAAGCGTTTTAAAATTTAACAATAAAGAAGAAATCATTCAGTATGTGGATCCAATGTTTGATCTTCTAGATGAAACCTACAAACATCTTTCCACTTACACTCCTATTTCTGACGAACAGCGTAAAACATACAAGGAAAAATACTTTAAGCTTATTGACAAAGACTTCATTGTTTGCATCGTGGATGAAAACAATCACCTTATTTCCTTTGCGATTACGATGCCTTCTTACTCCCGAGCACTGCAAAAGTCCGGAGGAAAACTACTACCGTTTGGTTGGTGGCATTTTTTGAAAGCAGGCAGAAAAAATGACAGAGCTAATTTTTATCTGATTGGTATCCATCCTGATTATCAAAGAAGAGGAGTAACCTCTATCATTTTCAAAGAAATCTGGAAAATATTCAGAAAAAAGGGAGTAAAATACCTGGAAACGAATCCCGAACTTGAAGAAAACAAAAACATTCAGCTTTTATGGCAGGATTATAACCCTGTGAACCATAAGAGAAGGAGAACATACTCACTTGAGATAAATGATAATGATGAATGAGCACAATCTCACTCATTCACTCTAAAACTCTCCCACCTTCAAACACTCTTACCTCATGAAGCCACAACTTATCATTTTCGCTGTTTTAATCGCAGGATTTATTGCTTATAATATCTTTTTTCAGTCACAAGACGGAAGAACGAATACGGTAATCAACATTGTTTTTGGCAGTGTTCTTTTTGGATATATTGCCTTTATGGCTTACGCTCTTCTTAAAAAAATGAAGAAATAACTCGTTATTTTTATTGATTCTAAATTGTAGGTTTTCTCTATTTTCATCCTACTTTTAAGCTGATAAATTTCATGCTTTCTTGTTTATTCGTTAAATTTGCAAATTGAGATAATAATGCAAAAATGAATTTACCTGAAAGTTATATTCCAATCCTTATCCAGGCTGGTGTAGCAGTAGGATTTGTAGCTGTTTCTTTACTTGGAGCACATTTCTTAGGTCCTAAGCAGAAAAAAGGAGACTCTGTAAAAAACCAAAGCTGGGAATGTGGAGTTCCTAGTGAAGGAAACGCAAGAACACCATTTTCTATCAAGTACTTCCTGACTGCGGTATTGTTTGTACTATTCGATATTGAAATCGTATTCTTTTATCCTTATGCGGTAAACTTCAGAGAATTCGGTATGGAAGGATTCTTAGCAGTGCTTACATTCGTAGCAATCTTCTTCATGGCGTTTTTCTATGTTTGGAAACGCGGTGCGTTAGATTGGGATAAATAAATTTCAACATTAAAAGATTGAATTTATTTAAGTAATTTAAAGATTGTGAAGGTCTTATTTTTTTAATCTTTAAATATTTTAATCTTTAAATATTTACTAAAATGTCAGATAAAAAACCAGTAATAAGAACAGATGCACCTGCTCCCGAAGGCTATGAAGGAGAAGGGTTTTTCGCAACAAAACTGAGCAGTGTAATCGGGATGGCAAGAAAGTTTTCACTTTGGCCATTGCCATTTGCTACCTCTTGTTGTGGTATTGAGTTTATGGCTACCCTGAACCCTACTTATGATGCTTCAAGATTTGGAATGGAAAGAAACTCTTTCTCTCCAAGACAAGCAGATATGCTGATGGTTTGTGGAACTATATCCAAGAAATTAGGACCAGTTCTTAAAGAAGTATATACTCAGATGGCTGAGCCGAAATGGGTAGTGGCAGTTGGAGCTTGTGCTTCTAGTGGGGGTATTTTTGATACCTACTCTGTACTTCAGGGAATTGATAAAATTATTCCGGTAGACGTTTACGTTCCTGGATGCCCTCCAAGACCAGAACAAATCATTGAAGGAGTAATGCAGGTACAGGCTCTTGCAGAAAGCGAAAGCATCAGAAGAAGAGATATGCCTGAATATCAGAAATTATTAGATTCTTACAACATAAGCAACTAAACGGAAATGACAAACGAATTTGTATTAGAAGCAATCACCAGAGAATTTCCGGAATCTGTTATTTCAAGTTCAGAACCTTATGGAATGCTGACCATTGAAGTGAAGAAAGAAGATATCAAGAAGATCATTCATTATCTTAAAGATTCATCACTGGAATTTAATTTCCTTACAGATATCTGTGGAATCCATTATCCTGAATTCCCAGAGAAGGAAATAGGTGTTGTGTATCATTTACATAATATGATGGCTAACTTCAGATTACGCCTGAAAATCTTTATGTCCAGAGAAAATATTGAAGTGGATTCTCTTACAGAATTATATGCCGGTGCCAACTGGATGGAAAGAGAAACGTTTGATTTTTATGGGATTAAATTTAAAGGACACCCGGATCTTAGACCTATTCTGAATATGGAAGATCTTGGATACCACCCAATGTTGAAGGAATATCGACTTGAAGACGGTACAAGAACCGACAAGGACGATAATATGTTCGGAAGATAAAAAGCGAATGGCCAATGGCGGCTAGCCAATAGCCGGAAGCAAATAGCTAAAAGCAATCATTATGAAAGATAACTCATTATCTAATATACTAAACCAGTACGAAAGTAAGGAACAGATTGACGGACAATTATATACCCTGAATCTAGGACCTACCCACCCTGCCACTCACGGGATTTTCCAGAATATCTTAACGATGGATGGAGAAAGAATCCTTCACGCTGAGCAAACGGTAGGATATATCCACAGAGCATTTGAGAAAATTTCTGAAAGAAGAAACTATTCTCAGATCACTACCCTTACCGACCGTATGAATTACTGTTCTGCTCCAATCAACAATTTGGGTTGGCATATGACAGTAGAGAAGCTGATTGGTGTAAAAGTTCCAAAGCGTGTAGATTATATGCGTGTTATCCTAATGGAACTGGCAAGAATCGGTGACCACCTGATCTGTAATGGGGTAACCGGGATGGACTCAGGAGCAATTACAGGTCTTACCTATATGTTCATCGAAAGAGAACGTATTTATGATATGTATGAGCAAATCTGTGGGGCAAGGATGACTACGAATATGGGAAGAATCGGAGGATTCGAAAGAGATTTCACTCCTAAGTTTCATGAGTTATTACAAGACTTCTTAAAGACTTTCCCACCAAGATTCAAAGAATTCTGTACGCTATTAGAGAGAAACAGAATTTTCATGGACAGAACCATCGGTACAGGAGCAATTTCTGCCGAAAGAGCATTAAGCTACGGTTTCACTGGTCCAAACCTACGTGCAGCAGGAGTAGATTACGACGTGAGAGTTGCACAGCCTTATTCATCATACGAAGATTTCGACTTCATTATTCCTGTAGGAACTTCAGGAGACACTTACGACCGTTTCATGGTTCGTCAACAGGAAATCTGGGAATCCATTAAAATTATCAAACAAGCATACGAAAACCTTCCAGAAGGACCATTCCATGCGGATGTTCCTGACTTCTATCTTCCTGAAAAGGCAGATGTATATCAGAAAATGGAAGCATTGATCTACCACTTCAAAATTGTAATGGGAGAAACTGATGTACCGAAAGGAGAAGTTTACCATGCTGTAGAAGGTGGAAACGGAGAATTAGGTTTCTATCTTGTGAGTGATGGAGGAAGAAGCCCTTACAGACTTCACTTCAGAAGACCATGTTTCATCTACTATCAGGCATATCCAGAAATGATTACAGGTTCTGTAATTTCAGATGCTATTGTAACGATGTGTAGTATGAATATTATTGCGGGAGAATTAGACGCATAAATTGTAAAAAGTATCATTGTAAAATGTATTCATGATTTTGCAGTGATTAAAATAAATAAGTCATTAGTACATTGTACATTGTACAATAATACATTAAATAAAATGAGCGAAACAATAGCTTTTAAACCGGAAAGTTTAGCACAGGTACACAAAATTATTGCAAGATATCCTGAAGGAAGACAGAAATCTGCTCTTCTTCCTGTACTTCACTTGGCACAGAAAGAATTCGGAGGATGGTTAGATGTTCCTGTGATGGATTATGTTGCCGAACTATTAAGTATCAAACCGATCGAAGTATATGAAGTAGCAACTTTCTATACGATGTTCAATATGAAACCGGTAGGTAAATATGTTTTGGAGGTTTGTAGAACAGGACCGTGTATGGTTTGTGGAAGCGAAAAAATCCTTGACCATATCAGAACGAAACTGAACATTAAAGATGGAGAAACTACTGAAGATGGTATGTTCACCCTAAAACCTGCTGAATGTCTTGGAGCATGCGGATATGCACCAATGCTACAGCTTGGAAAGTTCTTTCATGAAAATTTAACGATAGAAAAAGTAGATGAAATCCTTGATCTTTGCAGACAGGGACAACTTGCTTTAGACTAATAAAGATTTTAAATCCCGAATTTAAAATCAGTTACTTTTTTTAATAATTATAAAAAGCTAGAAGCCAAAAGCCAATAGCTAAAAGCATAATAAACAATGAGTAAAAAACTTTTACTTAAAGACGCACATATAGAAGGTATTCGCTACTTTGAAACGTACCGTAAACAGGGAGGTTACACAGCAGCTGAAAAAGCCTTGAAGATGACTCCTGATGAAATTCTTGAAGAAGTAAAAACTTCAGGACTAAGAGGACGTGGTGGAGCTGGATTCCCAACAGGGATGAAATGGAGCTTTTTGGCAAAACCGGAAGGCGTTCCAAGACACCTTGTGGTAAATGCGGATGAATCTGAGCCTGGAACATTCAAGGACAGATATCTGATGGAGTTCCTTCCTCACCTATTGATCGAAGGAATGCTAATTTCATCTTACTGTTTAGGTTCAAATGTTTCTTATATCTATATCCGTGGAGAGTATTCATGGATCCCGGATATCCTTGAAGAAGCGATTGAAGAAGCCAAAGCAGCAGGATTTTTAGGTAAAAATATTTTAGGAACAGGTTTCGATCTTGAAATCTATGTACAGAGAGGTGGTGGAGCATATATCTGTGGTGAAGAAACTGCATTGCTTGAATCCCTTGAAGGAAAAAGAGGTAACCCAAGACTAAAACCACCATTCCCGGCTGTAAAAGGTCTTTGGGAAAGACCAACAGTGGTCAACAACGTTGAGTCTATTGCGGCCATCGTTCCAATCATTGATATTACAGGTGCTGAGTATGCTAAAATCGGAGTAGGAAGATCTACAGGTACGAAATTGATTTCTGCTTGTGGAAACATCAACAAACCGGGGGTATACGAAATTGATATGACCATTACCGTAGAAGAGTTCATCTACTCTGATGAATATTGCGGTGGTATTAAAGACGGAAAAAGATTAAAGGCTTGTATTCCTGGAGGAAGCTCTGTTCCTATCGTTCCTGCTAACTTATTGTTGAGAACAGTAAACGGAGAGCCAAGATATATGAACTATGAATCATTAGCTGATGGTGGTTTTGCTACCGGAACAATGATGGGTTCAGGAGGTTTCATCGTGTTGGATGAAGATCAGTGTATCGTAGATCACACAATGACTTTAGCAAGATTTTATCACCATGAAAGTTGTGGACAATGTACACCTTGCCGTGAAGGAACAGGATGGATGCATAAAATCTTAAAGAAAATTGAAAAAGGAGAAGGAAAAATGGAAGATATCGATCTACTTTGGGATATCCAGAGAAAAATCGAAGGAAATACAATCTGTCCATTGGGAGATGCAGCAGCTTGGCCTGTTGCAGCAGCAATCCGTCACTTCAGAGATGAATTTGAGTGGCATGTGAAAAATCCTGAGTTATCTCAGACCCAAAATTATGGATTGGCACATTATGCAGATCCTATCCCAGCAGTTGAAAAGAATGCGTAGGTAAAATGAAAAAGTTATTGGTTGTCGGCTTAATGATGTCGAGTTTTGTTTTCGGACAGAAAAAAGATTCTTTACTTGTAGAAAATAATGCAGACTTGTTTAAAACTCCTGTTTCTAAGAAACCGGAACCTTTAAGCAAAAAAGGTCAGATGTTCGCTTTTTATGGATGGAACAGAGCAGCATTCAGTAATTCTGATATTCGTTTTAAAGGAAATGGATATGATTTTCAACTGAATAATGTAACCGCTCAGGATAGACCTACCAAATTTGGTCTTGTTTATTTTGATCCAAGTTGGTTTACTGTAACGCAGTATAATTTCAGAATAGGATATTTTATTAAAGATAATTTAGCCCTTGTTTTAGGAATTGACCACATGAAATATGTGATGGACCAGGATCAAACCGTTAACTTTAAAGGGCATATATCAGATCCTGAATATGCAGCCATGGTACAGAACGGGCAAGTAAACCTTGCAGATGAGAAGTTCCTTACTTTTGAACACACAGACGGACTTAACTATGAAAATTTAGGTCTTGAAAAATACCAAAGTCTTATTAACAAGAAAAATGTTGATTTGGTTTGGTCGTATGGAGCCGGTATCGGATTTATGTTCCCCAAAAGCAATGTAAAGCTTTTTGGAAATGAAAGAAGTGACCGTTTTCACGTTGCAGGTATGGGAACTGATGTAAGAGCCAGTCTGAATTTAGTACTTTGGAATCATGTGATGGTAAGAGTAGAAGGAAAAGCAGGTTACATCAATATGTGGGATATTAAAACTACATTGAATAACAAGCCAGACAAAGCACAGCAGGATTTTGTTTTCGGACAGTTGATGGCTGGAATTGGATATACATTTAATACAAAGAAATATAAATAACAAAGCCTATTGCTTAATGCATAAAGCTTAAAGCATACAATATGAGCGAAGAAGTTAAAAAATTCAAAATAACGATAGACGGACAGACTGCTGAAGTTTTGCCTGGTACTTCTATTTTGGAAGCGGCTAGACAAATCGGTGGTAAATCTGTACCTCCCGCTATGTGTTACTACAGCAAATTAGAAACCAGTGGAGGAAGATGCAGAACGTGTCTTGTAGAAGTTTCTAAAGGATCTGAAGCAGATCCACGTCCTATGCCGAAATTGGTAGCAAGCTGCAGAACGAATGTAATGGACGGTATGGAAGTTAAAAACCTTACTTCTGAGAAAGCTCAGGAAGGAAGAAAAGCGGTTACCGAATTTTTATTGGTCAATCACCCGCTAGACTGCCCTGTTTGTGATCAAGCTGGTGAATGTCATCTTCAGGATCTTGGATATGAGCATGGAAACCTTGAGACAAGAACAGAATTCGAAAGAAATACTTACGAAGCTGATGATCTTGGTCCGCACATCAAACTGAACATGAACCGTTGTATTCTTTGTGCAAGATGTGTATTAGCTGCTAACCAATTAACAGGTGAAAGAGAGCACGGTATTCTTTTCAGAGGAGATCATGCTGAAATTTCTACTTACTTAAATAAAGCTTTAGACAATGACTTCATCGGAAACGTTATTGACGTTTGTCCTGTAGGAGCATTAACAGACAGAACATCCCGTTTTGCCAGCAGAGTATGGTTTACAAAACCAATGAACGCTTCTTGTAAATGTGATAAGTGTTCTGGAAAAACTGTAGTTTGGATGAAAGGTGATGAAATCGTAAGAGTAACTGCAAGAAAAGACCAGTGGGGCGAAGTTGAAGAGTTCATCTGTGATACATGCCGTTTCGAAAGAAAAGCATTATCAGACTGGAATATCGAAGGTCCTAGACATATCGACAGACACTCTGTAATTTCACTTAATCATTACCAGAAGCCAAAAGACGAATTGATAATGATTGATAATCCTGGTGCTAAGGAAATCAGTGAAAAAGACGAAAAATAAAATTTGAAAATTTGATAATGAGTTAATTTGAAAATGAGAGACTTCGGTGATGTGACTGCTATAACTTCCATCTTCCAGCTTCCATCTTCATAACTTCTAACATCTATAACAATAAAATGGATTTACTTACATTTAAACTTATACTTGTACTAGCACTTTTCCTGCTATCGTTAACGATTGCAGCCTACTCTACCTGGACAGAAAGAAAAGTAGCCTCTATCATGCAGGATAGAATTGGTCCTAACAGAGCAGGACCTTTCGGATTACTGCAACCTCTTGCTGACGGTGGAAAATTCTTCTTTAAAGAAGATTTTACGCCTGCCAATGCTGAAAAATTCCTTTTCGTATTGGGACCGGCTTTAGTAATGTTTATTTCATTAATCACAGGAGCCGTTATTCCTTGGGGTAAAAGTTTAAATATTGCAGGTACTTCTTTTGATCTTCAGGTGGCTAACATTGACGTTGGTGTACTTTTCATCATCGGAATGGCTTCCATCGGGGTTTACGGAATCATGATCGGAGGTTGGGCTTCGAACAACAAATACTCATTACTAGGTGCTATCCGTGCTTCTTCTCAGATGATTTCTTATGAATTGGCCATGGGATTAGCGCTTCTTTCTATTATTATGATGGCTGGAAGCTTAGACTTAAAAGTAATCACAGAAAACCAGACTCACGGAAAACTATGGGGAATTATTCCTTGGGTTTCCGGAATGAACTGGAATATTTTCTACCAACCGGTTGCTTTCCTTGTATTTTTTGTAGCAGCTTTAGCAGAAACAAACAGACACCCGTTCGATTTACCAGAGTGTGAATCTGAATTGGTAACAGGATACTCTACAGAATATTCTTCCATGAAGTTAGGTTTATATATGTTCGGGGAATACGTGAACATGTTTATTTCTAATGCTTTTATGGTGGTTCTTTTCTTCGGAGGTTATAACTATCCTGGGATTGAGTGGGTCACTCAGAACTGGGGAGAAAACGTTGCAGGAATCTTAAGTATCGTAGCATTCTTAACGAAAACTGTCATCGGAATTTTGATCTTCATGTGGATCAGATGGACGCTTCCAAGATTCAGATATGACCAGTTAATGCACTTAGGATGGAAAACATTAATCCCGATGGCATTGGTAAACCTATTAATTACAGGAGCTGTAATTTTAGCATTTGCAAACTAAGAAAATTTGAAAATGAGCTGATTTGAAAATTTGATAATGAAATCAAAGTTTTATCTTTAGCCTATCATATTCAATCATCAATATTAAATAATTAAGATAGCAGACAAGATTAGTCTAAAATCTGGTGTCTAACATCTAATATCTATAATTAAATGAAACTTACAAACAGATCAAAAGTTGTTTCCAATAAAGAAATGACCCTTGCTGAAAAAATCTACCTTCCTGCGATCTTTACAGGGATGGGGATTACATTTAAGCATGCTGTAAGAACCGTGATAAAGGGTGCTCCCGCAGTATATTCGTATCCGGAAGTACAGAAGCCAAGAACGACTATCTGGAGAGGTCAGCACGTTTTGAAAAGAGACGAGGAAGGCAGAGAAAGATGTACAGCTTGTGGGCTTTGTGCGGTAGCTTGTCCTGCAGAAGCCATTACGATGACTGCTGCTGAAAGAACTAAAGAGGAAAAAGGACTTTACAGAGAAGAAAAATATGCTTCAGTATATGAAATCAATATGCTAAGATGTATTTTCTGTGGGATGTGTGAAGAGGCTTGTCCTAAATCTGCGATTTATCTTACTGACAGATTGGTAGACGTAGAAACCAACAGAGGTTCTTTCATTTACGGAAAAGATAAATTAGTTGAAAAAATAAATGAAAGGATTGACATTACGACAAGACAATCCGAGAAACAAAAAAATGCGGTAAAATAATGGATCAGTTTTTATTTTTCTTGGTGGCGTTTTTAGCAGTGTCAAGTGCGGTATACTTCGTGTTTGCAAAAAATCCTTTATATGCTATTTTGTCATTAATTGTTACGATGTTTTCAATTGCCGGAATGTACATTCTTTTGAATGCTCAATTCTTAGCAATTATCCAGATTATAGTGTACGCAGGTGCTATTATGGTACTTTTCCTTTACATTCTAATGATGCTTAACCTTAATAAAGCAGACGAAAGTAAGAAGGGTAATACTTTAAAATTTATTGGAGTTTTTACTGCAGGTCTTCTTTTAGTAGGAGTTTTAGGAGTATTCAGAGGCGTTCAGCAAAACCATATTGTGGTAGAGAATGTAGACAGAGGTGTTGGTCTTACTAAAAATCTGGGTAGACTTTTGTTTAATGAATATGTTTTACCGTTTGAGCTTGCTTCTATCCTGATTTTAGCAGGTATTGTAGGTGCGGTATTAATCGGTAAAAAAGATTTATAAAATTATGGGAGAAGTAAATACATTTATACAAAGCATCCCTTTGGACTACTTCATTATCCTTTGTTCAGTATTGTTCTGCTTAGGAGTGATGGGCGTATTGCTTAGAAAAAATGCTATTGTGATTCTAGGCTGTGTAGAGCTTATGCTTAACTCTGTAAACCTTTTATTGGCTGCTTTTTCAGCATATAAAGGCAACGGAGACGGACAGCTTTTAGTGTTCTTCATTATGGTGGTTGCTGCTGCGGAAGTAGCGGTAGGTCTGGCAATTATTGCTATGCTGTATAGAAATACCCGTTCTGTAGATGTGAGTATATTTAATAAATTAAGAGGATAAGAATGGAGAATTTAGTATATGCAATAGTACTTTTACCACTTTTAGGGTTTCTTATAAACGGTTTATTCGGAAAAAATCTTCCAAAAATAGTGGTGGGTTCTTTGGCAACTGCGATGGTTTTCGGATCATTCTGTATTGCTGTAAGTCTTTTCATGAATTTTAATTCTGAAAGCCAGCCCGTAATCGTAAAAGCTTTTGAATGGTTTAGAGTTAATGGTATTCAAATCAATTTTGGATTCCAAATAGATCAGCTATCTTTAATGATGGTCATGATCATTACAGGTATCGGTTCACTGATCCACTTATACTCTATCGGATATATGAGTCATGACAAAGGATTCTATAAGTTCTTTACTTATCTGAACCTTTTTATTTTCTCAATGTTACTTTTAGTAATGGGAAGCAACTACCTTATCTTATTCATTGGATGGGAAGGTGTAGGTCTTTGTTCTTACCTGTTGATCGGATTCTGGTACACTAACGAAGAATATGGTAAAGCGGCAAGAAAAGCTTTCATCATGAACAGAATTGGTGACCTTGCGTTATTGATCGGTATCTTCATGATCGCTTCTCAGACCAATGCTGTAGATTATCTTTCTGTAGCAGAAAACGCTTCAAAATTTGAATTAGACGGAACAGTGATTATCTTTATCACAGCGAGTTTATTCATCGGTGCTACCGGTAAATCTGCTCAGGTTCCATTATATACTTGGTTACCAGACGCGATGGCTGGACCAACTCCTGTTTCTGCATTAATTCACGCGGCAACGATGGTAACGGCGGGTATCTATTTAGTAGTAAGATCTAACTTCTTATTTACTTTAGCTCCAACGGTACAAGGAGGAATTTTATTCATCGGATTCTTAACTGCAGCTTTAGCAGGATTCTACGCACTACGTCAGAACGACATCAAAAAAGTATTGGCATACTCTACTGTTTCACAACTTGGATTCATGTTCATCGCTTTAGGTCTTGGTGCTTATACAACAGCCATGTTCCACGTAATGACGCACGCTTTCTTTAAAGCTTTGTTATTCTTAGGTGCAGGTTCTGTAATCCACGCAATGAGCAACGAGCAGGATATGCGTTTCATGGGAGGTCTTAAAAAATATATTCCTCTTACCCACGCTACCTTCCTGATCGGAACATTAGCCATTTCAGGTTTCCCTTTATTATCAGGGATGATCTCTAAAGACGAAATTCTAGTAGCAGCTTTCGCTAAAAATCCAATGTATTGGATAATTTTATTTGTTTTAGCGGCAATGACTGCAACGTATATGTTCAGACTATACTATCTGACTTTCCACGGAGAATTCAGAGGTACTGAAGAGCAAAAACATCACTTACACGAAAGCCCATCTAATATGACATTACCATTGATCGTATTGGCTATCCTTTCTGTAATCGGAGGTTTCATCAACCTGCCACACTTCATCGGTCACGGACACTATGCTAAACTGATGGAATGGTTAAAGCCTGTTCTTACGGAACAAAGCTACAGCCAAATGGAAGCTACTCTTTCAGGAGTACCTTTCAACACTGAAATGATCTTATTAGCAGCAACAGTATTAATGTTCTTCTCTGTATGGTTTATCGTAAGAAATACCTATGTGAAAAAGAAAAAAATGGCTGTGGCAGAAGAGAGCTATACCGGATGGGAAAAGCTTTCTGCTAAGAAATTATATGTAGACGAACTTTACAACGCATTGATTGTAAAAACTGTTGAAGGATTAGGACGTGGAGGAAAGATGTTTGATAAGGGGATCTTAGACCGTTTTGTAAACTTTGTAGGTGATGGTGCTGAAGACAGCGGAAAAGCTATGAAGCGTGTACAAAACGGAAATGTAGAGACGTATATTCTTATCATGTCTTTAGCTGTGGGAATTATATTAATTGTTAACTTTTTATTACAATAATAATGTCTTGTTTATTATTAACATTATTACTATTACCTCTAGTAGGTTCGGGATTAGTTTTTGCGTGGAAGAGTAATTCCAGCAAATATTTGGCACTGGGAATTGCATTGGTTCAAATGCTTCTTACGTTTTATATACTTTCGGATTTTGATTTTACTCCGACAGTAGACAGCGTATTGCAGCACGAGATCAATTATCCTTGGTCACAATTTATGAAGAGCTCTCTTCACTTCGGTATCGATGGGATGAGTATGCTTCTTTTATTGCTGACTAATATTTTAGCGCCAATCATCATTTTATCTTCATTCAACGAAAATGTAAGCTACAGAAATACATTCTACGGATTGATTCTGTTGATGCAATTCGGTCTTGTAGGAGTATTTACTTCTTTAGATGGATTATTGTTCTACATTTTCTGGGAAGTAACTTTGATTCCAATTTGGTTTATTGCCGGACTTTGGGGACAAGAGAATAAAAGGTTTGAATTCACTACGAAATTCTTCGTATATACATTCGTTGGATCTTTATTTATGTTAGCCGGATTGATCTATGTGTACAACCACTCTGCATCATTCGCTTTAACTGATCTATACAATGCACAACTGAACGAAACACAACAGACTGTGGTATTCTGGTTTATCTTCTTTGCTTTTGCAGTGAAATTACCGGTATTCCCTTTCCATACCTGGCAGCCTGATACCTATACCTACTCTCCTACTCAAGGATCGATGCTATTATCCGGTATCATGCTTAAGATGGCAGTGTACGGTGTAATGCGTTACTTACTTCCAATCACTCCACTTCCGATTGCCGGAATTTCAGGACAGATTGTAATTATCCTTGCCATCGTGGGAATTGTACATGGAGCATTGATCGCTATTATCCAAACGGACATGAAGAGAATCATCGCTTATTCATCTTTCTCTCACGTAGGATTGATGGTAGCTGGTATCTTCGCTTCAGCAGTAGTTACTTTAAGAGGAACTTTCAACGTAGAAGGTGCTGAAGGAGCATTGGTACAAACTTTCGCTCACGGTATTAACGTAGTAGGATTATTTTACTGTTGTGATATTTTATACAAGAGATTTAAATCAAGAGACATCAGACAAATGGGTGGTTTGGCTAAAGTAGCGCCTAAATTTGCAGTATTGTTCCTGATTATTATATTAGGTTCAATGGGAGTTCCATTGACGAATGGATTCATCGGAGAATTTATCCTGTTAAAAGCAGTATATGATTTCAATGGAACAGCAGCTGTAATTGCTGGTCTTACGATAATTCTTTGTGCAGTGTACTTATTGAGATTCTACGGAAAAGCAATGTTTGGAGAAGGAAATGCAGAAGTACTAAGCACAGCAAAAGATTTATCTGGTGTAGAATTCTCTGTATTGGCGAGTTTAGCGGTTTTTGTGATCTTACTTGGTATTTTCCCACAACCGGTAATCGATATGGTGAGTAGTTCAGTGAAGTTTATCTACACAGCGATGGCTAACTAAAAAATTAAAAGATTTAAAAATTAAAAAAATAAGAGATTAGAGAGCATAAAGATAAAGACGAAGAGATAAGAGACGGGAAATTTTGAACCTGGAACTTTACACTCTAAACCTTGAACTTTAAACTTTAAATCTCACATCTCAAATCTATATTATGAGTGTTTTAATTATTGTTTTCCTAACGGCAGTTATTGCGTTATTTTCAGGAGTTTTCGAACAAGGAAAATTCGCAAGATACATTGGGATTTTGGGTTTAATCATCGCATTGTATGTAAGCTTTATGCCTGAGTGTTCGTTCTTCGATCATTACAAGCATATGTATGAATACAGTGCCAATACTGCATTATTCACTAAATTATCCATTGTAACAACCTTATTGTTATTCTTCTTGGGAGGTTTTGCATTCAGCAACCACAGAAGCCACCAATCAGAATTATATGCATTGATGTTATTTGCATTATGTGGAGGAATTGTACTTTTCGGATACCAGAACCTGGTAACCATGTTCTTAGGTGTTGAAATCCTTTCTATTCCATTATATGTAATGGCAGGTGCCAACAAAACTGATCTAAGATCAAATGAGGCTTCAATCAAGTATTTCCTAATGGGTGCATTCGCAACAGGTTTCCTACTTTTCGGAATTGCGTTCATCTACGGAAGTGCAGGAAGTTTTGATCTATATAAAATTCACGACTTTGGAGTAGCGAATACAGGGAACGTAATGTTCATCTTAGGAGTATTGCTTATCCTTTGTGCATTGGCATTTAAAGTAGCATTAGCTCCTTTCCATATGTGGAGCCCTGATGTATATGCAGGATCACCTTCATTGATTACAGCTTTCATGGCGAGTGTAGTAAAAATCTCCGGATTCTTTGCACTGTTCAGATTGATGACGATCGGTTTTGCCGGAGTTACTCATGAATGGATCAATGTTTTGGGAGTATTCTTAATCATCACTTTATTATTAGCAAACGTTATGGGTCTTGCTCAGACGAATGCAAAAAGAATGTTAGCCTACTCTTCAGTTTCTCACGCAGGATACATCGGATTGGTATTCTTTGGAATGACAAGTCTTTCTACTTATAACTTAGCGTTCTATTTATTCGCTTATGCTTTATCTACAGTAGGAGTTTTCATGTGTCTGATCTGGGTAGAGAAATTAAAAAGAGAAACTTCTTTCGGAGCTTTCAAAGGATTGGCAAAAACAGAACCTTTATTGGCAACAGCGGCAGCGATCTCTATGCTTTCAATGGCAGGGGTTCCGTTAACAGCTGGTTTCATGGGGAAATTTGCTTTATTCTCTCAGGCAATGAACGGTGCAGCTTTCTTAGTATTGGTAGCAGTTTTAGGGTCTGCCCTATCGATCGCTTACTATTTAAGATTGATCATCGCCATGTTCTTCTTTAAAGAATCAACATTCAAGTCATCAGAGAAAGTAACGCTTACTTACAATATTGTTGCAGTATTTGTAATTATAGCTATTATTATCCTGGGTATTTTCCCGGATCTGTTTGCAAAAATGTTCGGACTGTAAGATCTGAATTTAAAATATAAAAAAGCACAACTTTTCAGTTGTGCTTTTTTTATTAAAATTTTGCTGGTACATTGATATTTTCAAAAAGAAATACAGAATCTAACAATAGAAGATCTATTTTTAGGAATTCATTCAAAAAAATAGAATAAAACAGCTACAAAATATTATTTTCACTAATACAAAGCATATTTATAAATAGTCTTTTTTTCATAACTTTACTTTAAATTTCAGCTCTTGGCTAATCTTTACAAAAAAGACTCTCCATTTCAGGTTTATATCTCGTTCAAAAAATATTTGGATGTACTGGAACATATCCGGTATAATGACCGTCTGGAATACAGGGCAAACTATGCAGAATCCCTGATCGAGCAAACCCGGAATTTTCAAGAACTTAAAGAAGGCTTTCAGGATATAAGTATTCTGGAAAAAAATGAAGACCTCATCAGATCACTGCTCACCGATCTTTTCCCTACAGGACTTACCCGGAATGAAATAAAAGCAGCAAGTATCCCTCTTTCCAATATTACGTTCAACTATACGGAGAGATTTAAGGATATTCTTAAAGATGCAGGAAAAGATTTTGAAATTGAACTTAGAAATATCAGTGACAACGAATTTTATGTGTTTTGTTGCTGCCTGATTCTTCAGAGCTATTTTAAAAAAGATATCAGAAGCACCATCCCGTTCTATTATGATATCCCGAATAAACTGGGAATCATGAAACACTACAAGATAACGGTGAATTCAGATTTTACAGAAATTTATCCTACAGAGGATGCTAAAATACCATCCGATGAAATCATGGATATGCTGCTGGAAAATCTGGATGATTTTAAATTGTGGAAGAAATATTTTCCATCGCAATCCTGGATATTGAAAGGTTTTACCATCATCTCGTTGGTAGACTGTACCTCTGAAGTAGCCCTTTCTGATCTTAAATCAAGCATGATCGAAATTGATCCTGAAAATTTAAATCCGAATGAGAATCTGACAGAAATTTTCAAATCCTATTTTGATGTTCCGGAGCTCAGTTTCGGGCTGATGACCTTTAACAAAAAAGAACAGAAGCTTGATAAACTTCCGATTTATGAAAGCCTGCTCACCAATCATATTTTGGATTTCTGGATCAATACATTTGACGAAGAAACCCGTAAAACGACTTTTAGCAATTTAAGCCACAATTCGAAATCCATTGTAGTTTCCAATGTGGATAATCTGGATGAGAATGTCAGGCAGCTTCCGTCTTTTACTATTTTAAAGGATAATAATGTCAACAGCTTCATGGTCATTCCTATCATGAAAGATAATGAACTTCTTGCTATTATGGAGTTTACCTCTCCTATCGCCGGCAGTTTCAATGGTTTAAAACTCAAAAAACTTGAGTTTTTTACCGATATGGTCCTGTTCTCTCTCAGCAGATTCTATTTTGAAAAAAATTATCAGATAGAAGCCATTATACAGCGAGAATATACAACCATTCACGATAGTGTGGTATGGAAATTCAGAAATGAAGCAGAGAAATATTTTACCGCTTCCCTTGGGAAAAAAATACATACTTTAAAGGAAATATCATTCAAAAATCTAACTCCCTTATTTGGAGTATCAGATATCCGTTCGTCATCTGAAAAGCGTTTTAACCTGATGCTTAAAGACCTCAACCATCAGATTGAATGGCTTAATGATATATTCACTCTCACCAATTCTGATTCTGAAAAATTCATATTGGCATTGGATGTATTTGAAAATGAATTAAATAATGAAATAAAAGCCGATACAGAACAACGCTTCCAAAGAGTATTGAGAGAGGAAATTCATCCTTTTTTACAAGGAAAATTAGAGGTGAGAACCCCTAGACCAGTGAAGGCTAAAATTCAGGATTATTTTTCTCAGGTACTGGCCCAAACAGATCTGTTTTACAGCCATAGAAAAAATTTGGATGATTCTATTACGCTTGTCAACAGAAAACTTGCAGATATGCTGGATGAAAGCCAGATCAAAGCACAGGAAATTTTTCCGCACTACTATGAAAGATTTAAATCTGATGGTGTAGAGCATAATCTCTATATTGGGCAATCTATTTCTCCCGATCTTCATTATACTTCAAAAGTAGTTCATAAACTGAGATACTCGCAATTGAAAACCATTTGCAAGATGGAGATTGAGTTTCAGTCCTTTAAAAAAGACCTTCCTATTCCACTGGATATAGCATCTTTGATCTTTGTGTATAATGAAAAAATAGACATCCGTTTCAGAATGGATGAAAAACGTTTCGATGTAGACGGGGCCTATAATTCTTACTACGAGATCATTAAAAAACGTCTGGATAAAGCTCATGTAAAAGATTCGTCAGAACGAATTACAGCTCCCGGAAAGATTACCATTGTCTATTTCGGTATGGAAAACCAGAAAGAATACCTGGAATATGTTACTAAACTCCAGAAAAAGGGTATTCTGGAACATGATGTGGAGTTTCTAAAAGTAGAGGATCTCCAGGGAATTACAGGGTTGCTGGCACTCAGGGTTTCAATCAGTCAGAATGAATCTGAAAAATAATAACTTTATTACTTCATAAAAAAATCACCAATATTAAAATTGGCTGAATATCGTTATTTATATTTTTTACAGACTAAGGAATGCAAATCCAAAAGATAGCACAGAAATAATAATCCCAGCCATAAAGATTTTATAAGTTATAGATAAAAGCTTATACTTTCTGTCAAGAACTTTCCCCAAATAATACAGGTCTTTTACCATAGAATCATAAATATAATCCCTGTCTTTGATTAAATCTCTCATCGCGTTATGATAATCGTCAAAAAGCATCTGTTGGAAGTTTCCAAAGAATAACAGATTTACTTTTCTATTGGCAATATCCTGGGAGGTAAATGTAGTTTTTGTTACATTCGGTTTTGTAGAAAGGATCGCAAATATAATTGTCAGTACACTAGATAACAATAAAATAAAACTCGGAAGGATCAGGTGAGAGTTTTTAGGCGCATCCAATTTTGGAACCAACACAGAAAGGCATACTGAAATAATGATCGCATTAACAGAAAGTAGGATATTAGCCTTACTGTCTGCAATATCACTTAACCTTGTATGATTGTTCAGCGTTACTCTAAATAAAGTATCTACACTTCTGTCAGACTTTTCTTTATCTTTTTTGTTGTCAGATTTATTATCTTTATTATCCGCGCTGGCTTTCTTTTCATCTTCTTTTTCCAGCTTCTTTTCAATCTTCTTGATATTTTTCTTTTTTAAAGGTTCCCAATTTTCCTGGGCATAATCCGTATAATAAGTATGCTTGTTTTTCAGCATATCAAGATTTCCGGCATTCCATTCTTCATTGGAAAAACATCTTACATTGGTAAGTTCCCATTCCTTTCTTAAAGCATCAGAAATATCATTATAGTCATGACCTGCAAAATGACTGAAATCAGCATCTTTTACGATTTTTTCCAATAAATTCTGAGGTACATAGGTAATTTTAGTCGCTAATATCAGTTTCTCCACATCTGAGATATAGCTTTCCGGATAATTTTCCTGGTGAAGAAAGTTTTTCATGATCTCCACTCCCCTTTCTTCATGATTCATGGCACATTCTATATATCCCGTATCATGAAACCACAGGGCTACAAGTACTTTTTCCTGATCTTCTTCAGAAACAGGGGTATGCTTCATAATCTCCTCAGCCTTATTGACCGTATAGGCAGTATGAATAAAATTATGATAAAAATATACTGAAGATAACTTATCTTTGAATAAGATTTCAACATAATTTTTAGCTTTGTCTAGAATGCTCATTCCTGAATTTTTGTTATTGTAAATTTATGAATTTATCCTTTAAAACTCATCTAAAAAATACTTCTATTGTTCTGAGAACAGTAATGTCCGCCGGAGTCATGTATTCCTGCGCAACATATAACGTACAAAAAGGCAAAAACTTATTTGAAGTAAAAGATTCTGAAATAAAATCTGAAAATGATTTTAAACTTTTCCTGATTGGAGATGCC
Source organism: Chryseobacterium sp. Marseille-Q3244 (assembly GCF_940807095.1). NCBI lineage: Bacteria > Pseudomonadati > Bacteroidota > Flavobacteriia > Flavobacteriales > Weeksellaceae > Chryseobacterium > Chryseobacterium sp. Marseille-Q3244. The sequence goes on from NZ_CALNWX010000016.1 coordinate 88,457, forward strand.
GGAAACGCAGATGAACCTCAGGCACAGAAAACACTGAATTTACTTAAAAACAAACTTGATTCTGCAGACAGTAATTCAATGCTTATCTTTCTCGGAGATAATATCTATCCCAACGGGATGCCTAAAGAATCGGATAAAGGCTATGCTTTAGCAAAACAAAAACTAGAGGATCAGTTTATCATTACTAAAAATTTTAAAGGAAAAACCCTTGTCATCCCTGGAAATCATGATTGGTACAGTGGTTTAAGTGGATTAAATGCTCAGGAATCATTGGTGAAAAAATACTTCGATGATAAAAAAGCATTTTTACCCAAAAACGGATGTCCTATTGATGATATCAGCATTACCAAAGATATTAAACTGATCGCCATTGATACGGAATGGGCTATTACAAACTGGGATAACTATCCTGGGATTAATAAAGGCTGTACCATCAAAACCCGTGAAGATTTTTATACCGAATTTAAAGATCTTATCATCAAAAATCAGGGTAAAAGAATCATTATAGCTTTACATCATCCCATCATAAGCAGCGGAACCCATGCAGGGTTTCATTCGGCAAAATCGCACCTTTTTCCTCTTAACAGTAAAATCCCGGTTCCCGGAGTCGCCAGCGCCATCAATATACTCAGAAGCTCTTCGGGGATAAGTCCTGCGGATATAAACAATCAACATTATGCAGAACTAGCCAACAGGCTGAAGAGTATAGTTCAGGATAAAGAAAATGTGATCTTCGTTTCCGGTCACGATCACAACTTGCAATATCATGAAGAGGGAAACATACGACAGATCATCAGTGGTGCAGGTTCCAAAACAAATCCGTCTACCATTACTGAAAAAACAGACTTTTCCTACGGGGGAAGTGGCTTCGCTGTCCTCAATATCAGAAAAGATCAGAGTACCGATGTGGAGTTTTTTTCCACAAAGGATGCTAAGCTGCAGAAATTGTCACAAATATCTGTTATATCCAAACCAGATGTATTTGTGAATAATTTTCCCAATACATTCCCGGCTACGGTGTCTTCAACCATCTATCCGGTACCGCTTACGCAGAAAGGAGGGTTCTACCGATGGCTTTGGGGAGATCATTACAGAAAATACTACGGGATGTCTATTGAAGCCCCTACAGCCAATCTTTCAGAGCTGGATGGTGGTTATACCCCATTCAGAGAAGGAGGCGGAAACCAATCCAACAGCTTAAGACTAAAAGCAAATGACGGGCAGGAATTTGTAATGCGTGGAGTGAAAAAAAGCGCGGTTAGGTTTCTTAATAATATGGCTTTCACAAGGAGTACTTTGAGTGAAGAACTTACCAATAGCTTTCCGGAGAAGTTTCTTTTAGACTTTTATACTACCAACCATCCTTTCACACCGTTTACCATAGGAAATATGTCAGAAAAACTGAATATTTTCCATAGCAATCCGAAGTTATATTATATTCCCAAGCAACAGGCTTTAGGAAAGTATAATCAAAACTACGGGGATGAAATGTATATGATTGAGGAACGTTTTTCTTCAGACCCTAAGACACTGGCTTACCTTAATCATGCAAAAGATATCGTTTCTACTGATGATGTCCTGAAAAACTTAACCAAGAATTACAAATATTCTGTAGACAAAGAGTCTTACATCAGAGCAAGGTTGTTTGATATGCTGATTGGTGACTGGGACAGACATTCAGATCAATGGAAATGGGCACAATATGAAGAAGGAGATAAAATTATCTATAAACCGATTCCAAAGGATAGAGATCAGGCTTTCAGTAAATATGACGGCGCTGCCTTTAAAATTATTATGAATGTTCCGGCCATCCGTCACATGAAAACCTTCACGGAAGATATCAGCAGTGTGAAATGGCTGGCTATGGAACCTTATCCAATGGATCTTGTCTTTTTAAAAGGTGCTACCCAGGAAGAATGGGAAGCCCAGGCTAAATATATCCAGGAACATTTAACAGACGCTGATATTGATGATGCCTTCCATAATCTTCCTAAAGAAGTTCAGGATGAGACCATCGCTGATATTCAGCGAAAACTGAAAATAAGAAAAACAAAATTACAGACATACGCATCCGAGTATTACAATGTACTACAGGAAAAAGTTCCTTTGGCCGGAACTATAGGACCTGATAAATTTGTGATTACCAAAAATGGTCATTCTGTTCTTGTACAACAATATAAATTAGGTAAACACAAAGATAAAAACGAACTGGTTTTTGAAAAGACTTATCATGATTCAAAAACAAAAGAACTTTGGATCTACGGGTTAGAAGATGATGATATTTATGAAGTAGTAGGAAAAGGGCGTCCCAAAATGAACATCAGGCTAATTGGTGGATATAATCATGATGTATATAATGTGGCAGACGGAAGGAAAGTAAAGATCTACGACTTCGAGTCTCAAAAAAACACTTATAATGCAGGAAATGCTACTAAAAATATTGCGGATGATTATGAAATAAATACTTATAATTACAAGCATCCGAAGTACAATGCTTTCGCAGGATATCCGAATATTGATTATAACCCTGATGACGGGGTTATTATTGGTGTTTTAGCTAATTATACGATGAATAATTTCATCCGTGATCCCTTTACCCAAAAGCATAGTTTAAAAGCCAATTTTTATACTGCTACTGCGGGGTTCAGCCTTATTTATAAAGGAATTTTCAAGAAGGCAATTTCAGGATGGGATTTTAATATTGATGCAGCATATACCACTCCGAGGTTTTCCCAGAACTTCTTTGGGCTTTCCAACGACAGTCCTTATGATAAAGAAAATACGGAAAGAGAATACAACAGGGCAAGAATTTCTAAGTTTAATGTTGCTCCTTCCATCTCAAAGAAAGGCTGGATGAACTTTAACCATCAACTTCAGCTTACTTTTGAAGATAATAAAGTACAGAGAAAAGACGGGCGTTTTATCAACACTTCCCCGGATGTAAGGCCTGAAGTATTTGACAGCCAACAGTTCTTAGGGGCTAATTATACTTTCAGTTATAAAAATGCAGACAATCCCGCTTTTCCAACCCTGGGAATGGAATTGATGCTGAATGCCGACTGGAAAGCTACTTTTTCCAATTTTAACAGAAATTTCCTGACGGTAAAAGGAAGATTCGCTATTGACCACAGAATTGATAAAAAGGGAATTTTCGTATTTGCCAATGCCAGCAATGCCATGTGGATCAACAATGATAGTTTTGAGTTCTATCAGGCTGCAGCCATCGGAGGTAATAATGGAATGAGAGCGTTCAGAAATGAAAGATTCTCTGGAAGATCATATTTTACCAATAATTCGGAGATCCGTTGGGATTTTGGAAGAATCAGAAACAATATTGTTCCTGCCAATCTGGGAATTCTTGTTGGGTATGATATCGGCCGTGTATGGAATGACGGTGAATATTCCAGAAAATGGCATCAGTCTGTAGGCGCTGGTGTTTGACTAAGCATTGTGGAAATGATGTCTGCCAGACTCAATTATTTCTATGGCTCAGATGGCGGGCGAATTTCTGCCGGGATAGGAATGAAATTTTAAATAAAATATGAATCAATAAAAAACTCAGGGAAATCCTGAGTTTTATTTTTTTAACATACATAATAGTTTAGCATTACATATCGTTTTTATATTTTAGCTCATCAGCAAATCACAAAATACATAATCATTAAAAAAGCACCTCCAATGAAGACACTCATTATTTCATTTAATATTATTTTAGTTTTATCAAGTATTCATTGTCAGAACCAAAGCAAAAATGGAAACATTGAAAAAAATTTAACTGTAAACACACAACAGGCAAAAATTGAAAAAGTAGAATTAACAGAACAAACCAGAGGTTTTCAAACAACGATCACCCTCACTCCTAAGTCTAAAACCACCTCTTTTAATGGGGAGGAAAATACCTCTCCGCTATCTCCTTCCGAATGGGAACATATCGCACAGCAGGCTGCTGCTATTGATTTATCCAAAATATCAACATTACAGTCTCCTACTACAGGACGACATTCTGACCAGGCTATGATAGCTAATATTATGATAACAAGTAACGGAACTACTTATAATTCTGCCAATTTTGATTCGGGCAACCCTCCCAAAGAATTAGAGGCATTGTACCGTAAAATCCGCCCTTTTAAAAAAGAATAAAAGCTTTACTATTACATATAAAAACCACAGAATGATCTGTGGTTTTTAGTTGATGTATTATTTTGCTGTGAAAATACTGCAATAGACTTTCACATCATTAATATTGCTGTATTTAGATTATGGTTTAAGAGAAAACTGATATACATTCCCGCTTTCATCTTTCCCTTTTTCATCTGCAATCACTAAAGTCTGATCATTAAGAAATACAATCGCTTCCTTCTGTGAATTATGATGTAAAGGAATCTTATTGATCTTTACACCACTGAAATCATCAGCATTAAATCCTGTAAGAACATGCACATTTTTGTGCGTTAGCAGCACAATTTTATCCTTGGTACTGTTGATGGTTGCTGAAGTAATAGCCGCATCATTATATCCGCCCTGTAGTTTTAATTTCCCAATCAGTTTGGCCTCAAAGTTCCCTTCTTTATTAGGAACCTTAAATACTAGAAATGTTCCGTCAAAACCTTTGCTTCTGTTCTTCGTGAAAAGATAGAAATTGCCGTCCATCTCTACAAAAGCTTCACAGTCATACAGAAGGTTGGATTTTTTGGGTGGAAATTCTGTTTGCCCTTCATAGTGAAACTTAGTCCTTTGAACAACTTTTGTAGTGGTTTGAGTAATATCTTTCAGATCTGTTTTTAAAATTGCCAGATCCTTTCGGTCATTATCATTATTGCCAAAGTCACCGATATAGATATTTCCCTGGGCATCGGATATAATATCTTCCCAGTCTGTGTTTTCAGCATTTTCAACCGGAACTTTAGCCATTATTTGTCCACGATCACTAAGCCCATATACCGCATTTTTATTTCCTCTGTCTTCTATTACCCAGATTGTTTTTTTATCCTTAGACAGCGTAATACCGGAAACTTCTTTTAATTTTTTAGGTAAAGAAAATTGTGGTTTCAGATCGCTACTCTGAGCAGGTGTATTCTGTGCTTTTGGATTGCAGCTCAATAGAAATATGGCAGGAAGTATAAGAAAACGTAGCATATGTATTTTTTATTTTTTTTTAACTGAATATAGGTAGCATTAATTGTTCCAACCTGGAATTTATGATAACTGTTTGGCCTTTTCCCAAAGAACATCCATTTCTTCCAAAGACATATCTGCAAGTTTTAAGTCCTGTTCTTCGGCCAGACCTTCCATCTTCTGGAATCTTGAAATAAATTTAATATTGGTCTTTTCCAGTGCAGAATCCGGATTGATTCCTGAAATTCTTGCATAGTTAATTAACGAAAAAAATACATCTCCCAACTCCTGCTCTTTTTTCTCTACATCTGTTTCCGCATGGAATTCCTGAATCTCTTCATCTACCTTTTTCCAGGCATCTTCCGCGTCATGGAATTCAAAACCAATCCCTTTTACTTTATCCTGAATTCTATATGCTTTTACTAAGCTTGGAAGACTTTTCGGAACACCTCCTAAAATAGATTTGTTTCCTTCTTTTAATTTTAATTTCTCCCAATTCTGCTTCACTTCCTCTTCATCCTTCACTTCAGTATCTCCATAGATATGAGGATGACGGAAAATTAGTTTTTCATTAAGGGAATTAATTACATCGGCAATATCAAAACTTTCTTTTTCTGATCCTATTTTAGAATAAAAAACCAGATGAAGCAGTACATCTCCCAATTCTTTTTTAATCTCCTGCAAATCATCCTGTAAAATGGCATCGGAAAGTTCATAGGTTTCTTCAAGCGTAAGATGTCTAAGAGACTGTAGCGTCTGCTTCTGATCCCATGGGCATTTCTCACGTAAGTCATCCATTATATCCAGTAATCTCCCGAAAGCTTCTAATTTTTCCTGTTTTGTATTCATAGTAATTGGAAATTCAATCTTATACAAAGGTAAGGGTTATTCAGACACCATTACAAACGTTGAGAATTAAAGTTTCGGGGTCCGGGGTTCGTGATGGTTTAAACCTAATAGGTTTCCGGGTAATAAAAAAGCCTTGTCAAGAAAATTCCTGACAAGGCTTTGTATTGTTAATTCAGAATTGAATTATCCTTGTTTTCTGTGTGTGCTTTTAGGAGCTGATTTTGCAGCTGAAGTAGCTTTTACTTTTGGAGCAGCCGGCTTTTCTGCTTTTGGAGCAGCTTTTTTAGCATCAATATCTAGGCTTACTTCTTCTGCAGGCTCACCATCTAAAGTTTCAGGCTCTGCTTTTACGAAGCTTTCAGGAGTGATATATCCTGCTTTGTGAAGAATGTTATACCACTGAGCCAATTTCTTGATATCAGAAGCATATACTCTTTCAGTATCATAATTAGGAAGAGAACTTAACATAAAATCTTTCAAATCTGCATCTGAAGATTTGTGAGAAATCGTCTCTTTATAATCATTATTTTTAGCTACATTTTCAAAAACTTCAAACAAAGGAACTTCTTTATCAAATGTAAACATTGCAATATTATCTAATAAGCTTACTTGGCTAGAGTTTCCAATGCTTACTTTTTTCTTGTTGGTAACATCTTCAATGATGAATCCGTTTCTTAATTGAGAAACTAATTTGTAAAGTCCTGGTTTTCCAGAAATTGAAATTATTTTTTCTAACAGCATAATTTTATTTTTTGTAAATTCTGCAATCAGCGTTAAGCTTTTTGCTTTTTATTGTTTCTTTTAATCCTTGTTTAAATTACTTTGGAAATCTCATTTTGTAACCAATACTTACGTCTCCCTGAGAAATCTTTGATAGTTTTCCTTTTACCAGCTTCTTCTTTAAGGCACTTAAGTGATCGGTAAACAGAATCCCTTCAATGTGATCGTATTCATGTTGAATTACGCGGGCTCTAATATCGGAAAAAGTTTCTGTATGTTTCACAAAATTTTCGTCATAATATTCAATAACGATTGTCCCTTTTCTTTTCACGTCTTCTCTTACATCCGGAATAGACAGACAGCCTTCATTGAACTTCCATTCTTCACCGGATTCTTCAAGGATTCTGGCATTGATGAATACTTTTCTGAATTCTGCCAATTCATCCTTAATATCCTCATAATCCTCATCATCCGCAAGAGGAGTAACGTCTATTACAAACATACGGATATCCAAACCGATCTGAGGCGCTGCAAGACCAATTCCGTTTGCGCTGTACATCGTTTCGAACATATTATCTATCAGTTCCTGTAATCCGGGGTAATCTTTTTCTATATCTTTTCCCACTTTTCTCAAAACAGGATCCCCAAAAGCTCTTATCGGTAATATCATCTTAATCTTTGTTCTAAAAAATTCTGCAATATGATGGTTGCACTTACTTTATCTATTAATCCTTTTTCTTGTCTTTTCTTCTTACTTTTTCCACTTTGGGAAATAAAGAATGAAGCCATTTTGGAAGTAAACCTTTCATCAAAACGATGGACTGCAATATCCGAAAATTCTTTTTTAAATTCTTCAATGAATTTTAAAATATCGGTTTCCACCTCCGAAATATTTCCTTTCAAATCTATGGGAAGGCCAATCACTACTTCATCTACCTTATTTTCACTAAAATATTTTTTCAAAAATTCCATTAAAATACGGTTCTCAACAGTCTCCAGCCCACTGGCTATAATCTGCATATCATCCGTTACAGCGATGCCGCAACGGGCTTTTCCGTAGTCTATTGCAAGGATTTGTCCCATAAGTCTGCAAATTTAGTAAAATTTACTGATTTTATTCATTACGCAGTTTTTTTATGTAAATCATGTTTTATTCCATATTTTTTTTTATAATTTTAATCTTCCAAAAAACAGATATATGAAGAGACTCATCCTCGTAAGACATGCGAAGAGCGACTGGCCGGAAGAAACGGATGATTTTGACAGACCTTTGGCAGACAAAGGCCTGGTAGATGCTATGAACATGTCCAGATTCCTGAAAAACAATAATATTTCTATCGATCATTTTGTATCCAGCCCGGCAGTCCGTGCACTGAATACATGTAAAATTTTTAATCAAACGTATCAACTGAACTGTTCTACGAATGAAAAATTATATAATCCCTCGGAAAGAAATTTTGAATCTGTAATTTATGATCTGGATGACAATGTGAATTCAGTTGCCCTTTTCTCTCATAATAATGGTATTTCCAATTTTGCCAATTCCATTTCTGAAGATATTTTTCATTTTCCAACCTGTGGAGTTGCCGGTTTTGAAGTAGACTGCGATTCCTGGTCTGAATTTGATGGAGCCAGAAAGAAACTTTTGTTCTTTTATGAGCCAGGGAAAATATAAATTCACCCTTACCCCTTTTTATGTCATAGTCTTTATACTTTTTTTTTCATGTCAGAAGAAAAATAAGACCTATTTTGAAGCAATTGCCATCAATGATGTAAAGCTGTCTACCACTCCCAAACCTGGAAGCTGGAGGTATAATCATGATGAAAGATTTCAGCAATTTGAAGATTTTCAAAGGTCAAAAAAGATAAAACCGGAACCTGGAAAAAATACCATTTATCTTCAGCCTATTGGTGAATTCACTGAATTACAGAAGAAAGAAATTGAACTCACTAAAGAATATTTAAAAATTCATTTTCAACTAGAAACGAAAATATTACCAATAATATCCAACAGTATTTTCCCAAAAACTGTAAAAAGAATTTTCAAGGATGAGCAAGAACAAGTATTAGCCGGATATGTATTGGATAGTGTTTTAATGAAAAGAAAGCCAAAAGATGCTATAGTACTTATGGGAATCACAGAAAGAGACCTTTTTCCAAAGCCTGAATGGAACTATGTTTTTGGATTTGCATCCTATGAAAATGGAGTGGGTGTTACTTCAATCTATCGATTTGCCAACGGGCACCTTACAGATTCTAATTTTAATGAGAGTCTTACAAGATTGATGAAGATCAGTTCCCACGAAATTGGACATATGTTTGGGATCAGTCATTGTCTAAATGCTAATTGTGTAATGAATGGAACCAATACTCTTACTGAAACAGATTTTCATTATGCAAGGGCCTGTTCTCTCTGCCAGAGAAAACTCAACTCAAGTATTCCCTATGATAACAAAAAACGATTGCTTGAATTAAAAAATTTCTTTGAAAAACATCATCTCAATTCAGAACTTGCCCGTACTGAGCAGGATCTCAATCTGCTCCAATAAACTACATTCATTTTTCACATTTTATATTCCCCTCCTCCGGAGGGTTGACAATTTTTTTTGATGGATGGTAGTATCTCCCACAGATTTCACAAATTACACAGAAACCTTGGGTAAATCTGGTTTGGATTGTTACAGCAACCTTATTTATATATTCAATGAGAGCTACAAGAATAAAAAAGAACGAACCAAAGTCCGTTCTTCAATATTCATTGATTTTACAATCTACTTTCTTTTCAGATCCAGATCGTCAAAGTCAAAGCTGAAATCTGTGACATCGGAAATTGCCTTTAATTTTGCTGATTGAGCTTTTCCGTTTTCATCATAATCAAATATGATATATGCATCAGCATCATAGCTTCTGTCATCCCATTTAATGATGAATGAATTATTGGAATAAGGAAGCAACTCTCCTTTTAATCTTGGGGAATTTTTACATGAAATTCTGTAAATATTTCCCTGCTGGGCAATGTCTACATCACCGAACCAAACATCGTTGTACATTCCTGTAAACTGTTCTGCTTTTGGTTGCAATGCTTTTTCTTTTTTAAAGGCATCAGATTTGGTGAAAGCTTCTTTCTTTTGTTTATCGTACTCTGTATTCACTTTTGCCATTCTGTCTCCATACGTTTTCAGCCAGTTTCTGTCTGCCACTCCAAGGTAAGAATCTTTAACCGTATTGGTAATGGTATTGAACGCTGCTCCCGACTGTTGGTTGGTTAACACCACGATTCCTAATTTAAGATCAGGAATTAATGTAAACTGCGTTACAGTTCCAATCAATCCACCTGTATGCTGTACTTGTTTGTGACCTTTTACATCACTTAAGAACCAACCTAACCCATATCCGTAGAAACTTGTATCATAAGGGTTTTTAGCCGCTACTTTATCCGGAATCTGTAAGCTCCAAAGCTGTTGAACATTTTTATCGGAAACTAATTTTTTACCGTCTTTGGTGGTGAAATTATTCAGTAAACATTCTGCCCAGGTGGTCATGTCTTTAATATTACTCATGATTCCTCCGGCGGCATTTCCGGTTTCGTTCCAGTCGTGAGGAACGGCAATCGCTTTTCCATCTACAGGAGCGTGGGCATCAATTTTATTTGTTACTGCTTTCGCTCTGTTGTAGCTTCCAAAGCTGGAAGTCATTCCTACCGGTTTCATGATTCTCTGCTCAATAAATTCGGCCCAGCTTAATCCTGAAATTCTGTGGATTACTTCACCGGCAACGATGAACATTATATTATTATAATCTAAAGTTGTTCTGAAAGGGTTTTCTGGTTTCAGGTATCTCACATTGTGAACAATATCATTAACGGTTAAGCTTCCTCCTTCCGGAAAAAACATTAAATCTCCTTGTCCTAATCCTAGTCCGGCTCTGTGAGTAATAAGATCCTTGATCGTAATATTTTGAGAAACGTAAGGATCATACATTTGAAATTCAGGGATGTATTTTGAAACTTTATCGTCCCAATTCAATTTTCCTTCATCTGCTAAAATTGCTAATGCTACACAGGTAAAACCTTTGGAATTGGAAGCAATGCCTACCAAAGTACTATCATCCATTGGTTGTTTAGAGGTAAGAGAACGTACTCCAAATCCTTTGGAATAGGTAATTTTTCCATCTTTTACAATTCCTACCGACATTCCCGGAACGTCAAAAGTTTTCAAAGTATTTTGGATCAGATCATCCAGTTTTTTCTCTTCAACCTGTGCATTTGCTAATCCTACGGTTAAAAGAAAAATGAAAAAAGAAAATTTCTGCTTCATTATTTTTTTAATTTTCCCAAATTTAGTAAATAAGTGAGTATGGAATAATAAAATTGTGATTTATATGATGGGAAGCTTAAGGATGAAAGATGGAAATACTCTTAAACTATAAATAAAAGGAAGTTATTAGAAACTTAGCTTGTAGTTCAGGTTGAATTTTAATAATCGGGGTATGATAACGCCTAGCTTTCAGCCCTACGCATCCTTCCTTATCGCCACAAAAAACCGGGAGAAAACTCTCCCGGCTGTCGTTAAATCAAATGATCTTATTGTACTAACAAAAAAGAAATTATTTTTTGGAAATGACATTCACACCCATTAATCTTCCGCTTCCTTTAAGTTTAAACTCAACTTTAGTGTTTTTAGAAACCGGGTCATAAGAACTTAAGCCTGAAAAGTTATCAGCTTTATTATTAGACATGAAATAGATTCTGTTTTTATACAAGAATGGGTTTTGATAGTTGTAGAAATTATCTACCGGAATATCCAGTTTTACAGCCTTCTTCGTCTGAACATCAATTTCGTTCCAGAACCAGATATCATTTCTGTAGCTTACCCCATGGCCTCCTGCATAATAGGATGCACCTGTTGAAGGAATGGTAGTATAAATTTTATTGTTATAAGCGAAGATTCTGTTAAACTCTGCCGGCTGTACATAATTCTTCATATCAATTTCAAAACCAGCATCGAAGACAGTTTGCCCGTTCTTTATTCTTAAAATCTTTGATGAATATGCTGATTCCTGAGCTTTCATATCTGATGCTGCTACCATATAAATATCTTTGGTTACCTCATCAATACTCCATAGAACATGGTCAGTGAAAAGTCCCAAGTTGGTAGTATTAGGATATTTTGTAACATTTTCCACCTTTTTTGAAGTCAGGTTATAAACTGCAACTGCCACTTCTTTTACAACAGGTTTGATCTGCCAGTTCGATCCTTTTTTACCAATCTGTAAATCAAGATACAATTTATCATCTCTTTTTATTAGGATTAATTGTCCGGCAGCCTGATAAGCTGTTTCTCCTGGTTCAAGCACTGCAGGATCAATAGTTTGCGCTAATGAAGACAGGTCAATTTCTCCTGTACGCTGCATAGTTCCCGGATTAAAGGTTTGGATTTTAAGCATTCCTCTGGAACCATCCCAATAATATCCTTCTGTATCACTTACGACAAGATAATTAGGTTCAAATCCATTATTTTGAGTAGCAATAAACCCTTTTGATGAAATATTTCCGGCATTATCTGCTGTCAATTTAGAAAATCCTTCTTCTGAAGAAGCGGCTCCTCCCAATCTGTACATGTTTTCTCCAAAAGCTTTCCCTCCTGCAGAATAAGCAATCTGGTAGAACGGCTTTTTATCAGCCAATGAAAGTTCTCCCTGAGGCAGTTCTGAGAATGAATAAATATTTCCTCCCCATCCTGCTGTACTGTTATAGATGATCCAGCTGTCTTTAGCTGTTATGGTTGGCTGTTTCTGCTCTTCTATACTGTCATCGCTGCTGCAATGGGTAAAAAGCAATAGGCTTAATGCAGATAAAATGATTGAAATCGATTTTGATTTTCTCATGATTATAATATTAAAAAATTGTATACGTTAATTTCAAATGATATGATCTTGTAGGTTTCTGTGCATTATAATTATCATACAGTCTTTCGTTCGTAAGATTATTAATGCTAAAATTAATGGCCAGCTTAGGATCTGCAAGGAAATAGGTAATTCCTACCCCTACATCTACCATTCCCAGTCTCCCGTCGTTCGGAATCAAAAGGTCACTCGAAGCTATAGTTGCTTTAGAAAACAATCCCGGCTCAAGGTTTTTCGGAACTGGATATAATAGAAAACGATGCACATAATTAATGTTGTAGTACAGCTCCACCTTATCCTTCATTTTCAGAATATCTGAAAAATTCACTCTCAGATAATGATTCCCAAATAAGTAAGGAATATTCGGCTGTCGGGCATCTTCCCAGATCTTTTCAGAACCGGAAAGGTTTTTAAGCCTTATATCCTGGTAGGTAAAATTGAATCCTGTCTGAAGATTTTTTATAGGTTGATAATTGATCTCATACTCTAATCCAAGAATTCTGTTGTCATAATAGTTCTGATACCTTCCATAAGGATTATCCGGTATCATGAATATGGTGTTTTTGACGTTTCTGTAGAAGAGATTTAAACTCGTATTCAGTTTATAATTCGATGAAGTATAATCCAGAACAACATTTACATTATCACTTTTTTCCGGCTCCAGATCAAGATTTTCTTTGATTAAAATTCCATCTCCGAAAATTTCAGTTTCATCAGGAAGACGAACCGCTTTTTCATAGGATAATTTCAGGATAAAGTTTTTAGGCTTATAACTTATACCAGCCATATATCCAGAGGCATTCTTACTCCGGTCAGAATCCCATGCGAAATTATATTTATCAGTAGTATATCCTTTAGAACTGAAGAAATAATTCTTTACCCCAAGTACAGTTTCTACTTTACGGTCAAGCCAATGAGATACCAATCCCAGTGCTGCAATATTCTTGTTGTAAACCGCCGGGGTTTTAAGAACATCATCTCCGTATACATTGACAGCCCCATAAGGATCACTTCCCTTCCTTCTTTGATAGAAATACATATTTCCAAATTCCAGGCTGTGATTATTATTGATTCTGAATGCGGCATTGAGCCTTGTATGAAACATATTGTAATTCATCTTCAGATCATTCCCTTTATTGATCTCACCAACACTGTTTTCATTACTGAAAGTGTATTCTCCCAGCCAATTGTATCTTCGTCTGCTGATGTCCACAAAAGAATTGTTATATCTGGCAAAGGCAGTCATCAAATCTACTTTAAGACGATTATCAAAGAACATTTTTTTATACTGAAGATATCCTGTCACATTACTTTCCTTTGCGAAAGCTTCTCCGTAAGGTTTTCTCATTTCGAGGTCATTCTGAATTTCCTTATAAAAATGAGAATAGATAAGTCCTACTCTAAAATCATTCGCCCAGCTTTTATTCCTTACTCCGGTGTAAACCTCCATATAAGAAGCTTCGGTATCGTCATGAAATCTTTTGGCTTCCACTTTTTTAAGATTGGCCGTTTCAGGATCAATAACTTCACCGAGAATTTTATAATTATTTTTGGAAAACACATAGCTAGCCTGGGTTCCTATATAAAATAAACTGTCTTTTTTCCCTATAAATACAGCATTAAGATGTGATTTATAGGTACTGAATGACGCAATCTCATTAGATATTTCAAGGTTATCTTTCTGTATCGGCTTTGAGATAAAATTAATCCCGCCTCCTAAAGCGTCCGATGCCAACGATATAGGCATTACCCCTTTGTAAACATCTACTCTATCAAGCATATTGGGAGACAAAACATTAGGATTAAAGCTGTGTCCATAAAATTCAATGGGAACACCATCCCTAAAAATTCTGACTGCTTTCCCCTGAAGCCCTCCAAGATTGACCTGAAATGCGGAACCAACGCCCCCTTCAGTTCGGAGCTTAACTCCGGTCGCCATATTCAGTATTTCACCAATATTGTTTGCCTGGCTTTTTACCGCCTGCATATCAACGATTTTTACACTTAGTGGTGTTTCCTTTAATTTTTCAAGTTTCTTTTTACCTCTGATATAAACTTCATCAATCCGGTTTGCATTTGAAATCTCTATTTCATATTTCTGGTGTGCTTGACAATTGATATTCAGCGTATCATTATAAACAGCTTTATTCCGATACAATACAGATACCTTTACAAGACCATCAGAAACCTCAGCAAAATCAACAGTTCCCTGTTTTGAAATCTTTTTCTTTTCACCGTTAATGACTACATATACTTCATCATGATTATAATTCTTGATGTTTTTAACAACTAAGGTAATTGGGCAGGCAGCCAATGCTAAGGAAGAAAATGCAGAGATCAGAAAAAATATACGCTTCATAGTTTATATAGTTTCTAATGCTCCGAAATGCTGAAAAGCAATGTTTTTTTCCAATGGATAATATTCGTGTCCTAATATTTTGTTGATAATGGTAGCATTTCTATAAGGCCCCATTCCTAAATCTGATGTGATAATCCCTTGTGAGTCTACACAACCGTTCTGCATAAATATCTCATTGTCATTGACATCCACCGTATAGTTTTCTGAAGACAATAATGTTCCGTCATTTTGGCTCTTGTTCAGACGATCTTCAATAGGTTGTAAAAAATGGGGAACCTCATATCGGTAACCCGTAGCCAGGATAAGATAATCCGTATTTACTGAAAACGTTTTTTCTTCTTCCAAATGCCTCATATTTAGCGTATAGCTTTCATCGTATGACATCTCTTCAAGTAAACTATTGGTCAGTATTTTAACAGGAAGTGGTTGCTCTTCTTTCATCTGCTGATGATAAAGTTCATCATAAATTGTACTTATCAATTCATCATTGATTCCTTTATAAAGAATATCCTGTTTGTTAATCACTTCTCTTCTTTTCTTTAATGGAAGCCTGTTGAAGTAGGAAATATAATCCATGGAAGTAAATTCATACGTGAATTTCGAATTTTCCATAGGAAAGAATCTATCCGCAGCCGTTACCCAGTTTAGTTTCAAGTCTAATTCCGGTCTGGCAGTAAGAAGATCAAAAAAGACTTCACCTCCACTTTGCCCGGAGCCCAATACTGTAATAGTACTGCCTTTCTTCAAATATTGTTTTCTGTGTAAGTATTCAGAAGAGTGGAAAATATGTTCTTTAGAGAAACGTTCTGTGATTTTAGGCACATTAGGAATTGAACCTACTCCTAGTACAATTTTATCGGTAAGATAAACTTTCTTTTCACAATTAATAAGATCAATGACTGAAACTTCGTAACATTCATGAATTTCATTATAGTCTATTTCTGTAACAGTATGGCTGAAATTAAGGCTTTCAATTTGTGAGGCTACCCATTTACAGTAAAGGTTATATTCCATCCTTGTTACATAAAAGCTTTCCTTAAAGCAGAAGCGGAAAATTTTACCTTTCTCTCTTAAATAATTGATATAGGTAAAAGGGCTTTTGGGATTTACTATCGTTACCAGATCCGCCAGAAAAGGAACCTGAAGGGTTGTCCTGTCTATCATCAAACCACTGTGCCATTCGAACCTGGGTGCTTTATCAAAAAATATGGTTTTCAGGTCATGTTCTTCAAGCAAAGCAGCAAGACTTAGATTGAATGGTCCTATTCCTATACCAATGATATCATATTTCATAAATTATCTTTTTCAGTATTCAAGTATTATGTTGTAATGTTTATTTTCAGGACCGAATTTTTAAAGATATCTTCTGTGGTTTCATAGAATTTCTCACGGTCAAGGAAAGTCAGGTTGGATGTTTTATAAGGGAGGGCCAGTGACCTGTTGAATTCACACCCTACTTTGGTAATCAGGTTGTGAGTTCCTTTATGGGATGCAGAGGCCTCGCCTATCATTCTTGTCAATTGTGGGAAAGAGAAGAAATATTCCATACACATGGCTAGTGCGTTCATTGAAAAGTTTGGAATTTTTTCTTTGGCAGGAGCAATAAGCATATGAAAGCCGTAATCTCCCGGATTGAAACGATAATATTTACCCACTTCATCTTTTACTGCCCAATACAGTTCTAAAGTAAAAATAGGATTGCCATTCAGAAGTCCAATATAAGGATGAGAATAATCTACTCCCATGTGTTTGATGTAAGCTTCCTCGAACTCCTGCTGATCCACATCCATTTCCCAATACTTCTTCGCGTATTCCATATTAGACCACTCGTGAAGGAATTCCATATCCGTTTCCGGATTAAAAGCTCTCAAAGTGATTTCTAAAGTCCCGTTATTGAAATATCTTTTATGCAGTATTTCACCATAATCAGGCTTTATTAGTTTTTTGGAATAATGTTTAGGATTAATCAGGAAATTATGCTGTCTGATATATTCTTTCCAGATGTCCTGGTTGAGACTGTAAGCCTGCTTCAGGAAAAGTCTAGCTTCTATAGTTTCGTAAATAAAATTCATGGCATCACCATAAACCTCTCTCAAAGAATCAATTTCAGTATCTATAATTTGATACAGAACTTCTTCTTCTATTGAACCCAAATAAGCCAAATGCCTTAGAACAGGATATAAATTGTAATAAACCACATGGGTTCTTATAAAATTCTGAGCCTTTTCAGTTCTGATAGCAGCTCCATCCGGATTGTATTCATCAAAACTAACATCTACCTTATCAGTATTCTGATGGATCAAGGTATGTTCGATATTGCTGTTATAGATGATCCCTTCCTCAATATATTTTCCTACTGCTGTCTTTAGCAACGAATGGGTATATTCTGAAAACCATCGTATAATCGCTGCTTTCTTATCATAATTGGTTTCTAAGGCAATATTCTTAGAAATAAACTCCAATAAATTATCATTATCGTAGCCAAAGAATTTAAAAATAGATCCTGCTTTAACAGCCTCTGTACTATTTACAATTTTATTTCCCTGGTCAAAATACTCACTAAATTCTTCTGAGAAAAATTTAACATAAGCCTCTTCCGGATTTTCTAAGGTTATATTTCCATCGTAAAAAACAGAAGTAAGAAATCTATAGGATTCTTCGGCACTGATCTTAACTACTTCGCCCATTTTCTTTTCTCGATACCCTACGTCTTTCCCTATGTAATGAACTCCGGTAGTAGAAAAATGCTTTACAGGAACAATTAAATAAGATTCTTTACCTGTAATATTAATTCGGATGAATTTACTTTCAGAACAACCGTTCATGAACGTTGACAACTCTTCATCAAACTTTGGTATAAGGTCAAAATAATACCAGTTTTTGCTTTCCAATAAGTATAAACCGACACTCATTATTATTTTTGTTTAGATTAAATAAAAATTAAGACAAATATATACATATTTTCTTATCATCAAAAAAATTATTTAAAATACTGAAAATGAACAATTCAAAACACTGATAAACAGTTAATTAAAATTAAAAATAAAACCCATTTAATACACCAAAAAGTGAATACATCTGTTTTTACGATCACCAATTTCCAAGGATGGGTTTAGCATCGTAGCTTATCATTTTTAAAATTTGCCCTTGAAACTGCATATTATATTTATATTACTTTTTTACGTAAATTTAATGATTATATTTTTCAAAAAGTAAAATTTATATTTTTGT
>NZ_CALNWX010000017.1:0-30000 GCF_940807095.1 Chryseobacterium sp. Marseille-Q3244
GTCTTTAAATGGACTATAAGTATCCTCCAAAAGCTCTTCTTTTTTGATATAAATTTTCTGTTGTAAAGAAAGTTCACCTTTTTCCACTTTATGAATAACAGCTAAAGCTACAGGAAATTTGAAGGTGTTTCTATATTTTATCATATATGGCTGAACAAAGAAATAGGATATTGGTTTTAGACGGTTTAAGAGGGCTTGCTATTTTGTTGGTCTTTCTTTTCCATGGATACTATATTTGGGAAAAAAATTATCCTTTTGGAGGTTTGTATAAAGATAATATCCTGGTAAAATATGGAGATCTTGGAGTACAGCTGTTTTTTCTGATTTCCGGGTTTGTTATTCTGATGTCTATGGAAAAAACACCCGGGTTTATCCAGTTTATTAAAAACAGATGGGTGAGACTTTTTCCAAGTATGCTGATCTGTTCAGTGATTATCTATATTACTGCGGGGTTCTTTTCTGAAAGACCTTTGGGAATTCCGGAGCTTAAATCTCTGCTTCCAGGAATTTTATTCGTAGATGAGGGGCTGCTTGAACGTGTTTTTAAAACAGACTTTCCCGTTTTAGAATCATCATTTTGGTCTTTATATATTGAAGTGAAATTTTATGTGATTTTTGGTGCGCTTTATTATCTGTTTAAAAGAAATCTGGCATTGTTGGGGATCTTTATCATTTATTTGGTGGCCGTATCCTATCAGATCCTGGAATTCCATCATTTGCTTCCTTTAGAATTGTTGAAGTTTAAGGCTTACATTGGGAATTTTGTATATTTTGGATGGTTTGTCTCAGGGGCATTAATCTATATTTACTATAAAGAACGGGATAAGCGATATCTGTATGCATTTGTTATAGCCACAATATGTGCCATGTTTTATATGTACAGGCTTCAGGATATGACGAGAAATTTATATCTTATGATGCTGGTTCTTATTTTTGTAGGGGCATTATTCTGGGATAAAATGGAACGTTTCTTTTCTATGAGACTATTCACATTTATTGGTTTTGTAAGTTATCCTGTTTATCTATTGCATGAAAATATGATGATCTCATGGATGGTAAAGATTGATGAACATATTCCTGTTCCCTACTGGCTTCTGCCCATTATTTCTTTTTCGCTTGTTATTCCTATAGCATATCTTGTAGCAAAATATCTTGAACCTCCAATTCAGAAAAAATTAAAAGTTTTGCTTAAAAATATAAAATAAAAAAACGGTATTACTATCGTTTTTTTTATAGATATATTTCTATAATGTGTTGCTGTTAAATTTGTTATGATCTAATACTGTTTTTCATATATTTGTGATAAATAATTCCCAACCTGTGCAAGGTTTGAACTAAAAAACAAATACACCATGATGAACAAAAATAGGAGTGAAATCACTCATATCTTCCTTTCTTCTTATACCCGATATCATCTTTTCGGGATACAATAGTCAAGTTTTAACACATTTATTCAAACAACAACGTTTATGAAAGCAAAATTTATTTCTAAAATTTTGGCAACAGCATTCTGCGTGGTGTCAACTCATGCTTTTTCGCGGGAATTTTCGCCCCCGGAAACTTATGAAAAGCCTGATGTTCTCAGGTTTAACAGTCTTGTCGCTCCATTTACTTATGATCTGGATCCGCTTATTATGATCAATCAGAACGTCAATCAGAAAGGGTTGGTGGTAATGAGTGGAAAACTTACAAAACCTTTTACCAGCGACCATATAAAACTTTCGGTAAAGTATAAGGATGCGCAAGGTAATTGGGTTACCGGATGGTGTAAAACCCTGTATTCGTATAACCAGTACAATGAAATTCTTACGGTTCGTTTTGAACTTCCTGCTTCTGCTCAAAGTTCTTATCATGTAAAAGTAGAATTGAGTTCAGATACGAATCTCAGCAATTTTAATAGTGTGGTATGGGATAAGAGTATAAGTCATTATAAACTTAATGATTATGTTGCTGCCAACTGTGACCTGGATGAGAATGAATATACCATGCTTTTAACTCCCAAAAAAGAAGGATCATTGCTTACCAACAGCAGTGGAAAAGTGATTGGAGTAAAAGACAGGGTGACTTCCACTTATTCCTGGAATAAGCTGAGCAATGTTTTGATGGATAATAAAAAAGACGATGTCGTGTTTGCGCCAACTCAGCCATCAGATCTGATAACAGATGCAAATGGGAGCAAATCTGTAAAATTGGTTAATACAGGAGCTGTCAGTGATACCTTAGGAGCTACTTCCGAATTTATTTACAATGAAGCAGCAGGGCACCCCATTCCTTACCTGTATAGCTATGATGACCCTGTATATATGTTTGCCGGTAAATTTTCAGCGAACGGGTTCTTTGTGAAATTCAGCCAATGGCCGGGAGAGCCTAATGGCCCAGGGTATTTTAATTGGAAAAATCCAAACTTTATAGAAAGCAGATACTTTAATATGTATAACAAGACATGGAAAAGTTTATCTGAATTTATTCCGGATCAGGAACCGGTTGTGATTGTATCAAGTCTTACGACCGGATTAAGAATCTATAAAAGTGATGGAACTTATATAGACCTTACTCCAAGCAGTACAAGTAATTATGGAGCTCCTTATTTCGGATATACAAACAACGTGGCGAGAAGAGGTCCCGGATCTGAAAACCTTATTATTTCCAATACCTCAGAAATGACTTTATATGGTGTGGGTGCGCTAAGGAATGATGTTAATACTTCATACCAGCCCAAAAGGTCTATGCAGGATGTTGAAAAAGAAGTATTCAAATTCATTAAATATACTGGCGTTTTTGGTTCAACTACCGCTTATGATGATACTTCAGAATGTTCGCAAGGATGTTTTACGGTTAATGCGGATGCTGTCTCAGATTATAGTGTAGCAGACTGGACCAAAGCTCCCAATAGTTATATTTTTACAGGAAAAGATAAAACAGGAAATGCTGTGGACGGTCTTTATATTCCTATTAAAAAAGCTTTCGCCATGTGGCAGAAGGATAAATATATAGGTGGATCTAATATTCCTGCAGGAACATTAACTGCAGATGTTTTATGGGAAGATGCTCATGGATTGATTAAATCAGGAACTAATTATAGCCTTGAAATGATGGGTTCAGGAGAAGATGCCAAGATAAAAGTTCCTGTTAACAAAGCTAAAAAAGGAAATGCCGTTATTGCATTAAAAGTGGGCGGGGAAGTGTATTGGTCATGGCATATCTGGGTGACAGATGATCCTACGAATGGTTCCACTTATAAAAGCTTTGCCGGGCTCAAAAGACAAAAGAAAGATGGAACGGTGGAATTGATTCCGGATTCGGATTGGGGCTGGATGGATAGAAACTTAGGAGCGATGAGTAATTCTTTAACTTCAGGAAACTGGAATAAAAATGGAGGATTGCTTTATCAATGGGGAAGAAAAGATCCTATTCCTCCTTTGACAGCTAAAGGAAATGACTCTTATGAAGTATCAGGTTCTATAGGAAGAGTAAGACATAGAAATGCTCAGTATACGACAAATTCAGTTAAAATTGATGCCCTTAGAAAATTTGTTCCATTGGCGAATGCAAATGTGAGAAATAATCTTTCTCTTGCTGTTAAAAATCCTTTAAGCCTTATCTATGTCGGGAATAACAGTGCTGATATTGCTTATTATGACAGTGGAAAGACACTCATGCTAAACTGGTTTGGGAAATCACCTGATTTTGGAAGCAATCGTCTTTCTGAATTGAATTTATGGTCTGATAATTCAGAAGGGAAGTATAGAGATAATTATCTGGATGATAATGATGCACAGCCCTACAAAAATAAATCTTCTTATGATCCATGTCCTAATGGTTGGCGGGTTCCTTCTGTGTTAGTGGCCAATGCAGGATCAAAGACTTATATTGATGATATAAGAATTGACTTTTCTCCTTTAGGGGTAAAAACTAATATGGGTAAGAATACTTTCGAGGCCAATACGTATCAGATCATCAAACCTACGGATGCAGGAGCGCCTAACTTTATGAAAGGATTTAAACTGTACACTAACGTAGGATATGATCTTTCCAATGTGGGTGGATTTAATATGGGTAAATTTCCAGGTACCGGACAATTGCTTATCAACAGACATGAAGGTCAGTATACAGATCAGCATCATACCGCTTTATGGACAGCAACTATGACCAGACATTTCGATGCCTCCCCATCCATAGTAGCCAGAGCATTATTTATGGTTCCTGACAAAGAGCAGCCTGATATTCCGGATTCAAATTACCCGAATATTAACGGAAGATATTTCTATCAGCCCTTATCTATGGGAGAAACTTCAGGTGCTAATGGTTGCAGATGTATCAAGGATCCTTTATATGTAGTGAACGATTATGATTTCCCTACAGATTTCTTTGCAGAAGGACAATATATGGAAGGATTAGATAATCCGAACACCTATACAATAGTAAAATCTACTGCTGAATCTACTCTTGAAATTCCAATCAGTAAAGCTTTTTCAGCTCAGAGTCAATTGCTGAATAATCCTGATATTTTAAATGCAACAAGCTTTGATAATTTAAAAACAAATGTTCTATGGACAACGGATACAGGTCTCATTAAGCAGGTTTCCGTAGATCAGCCGGGTTCTATATCTGCAATCAGCAGCTCAAAGATAAAAGTAACCATTAATCCAAACAAAAGCGGGAATGCTGTCGTTACTCTACACAACGGAAGTATCACCAACCCGGTATATTGGAGCTGGCATATCTGGGTGACCAATACAGCTATTACATCTAATCGCTATATAACAGATCAGCCGGATGCTAACGCCGTGAACTATATAAACTTTGCCAAAAGAAGTGAAGTTTTGGATACTGAAATCATGGATAGAAATTTAGGGGCGGTAGAAGTATTTCCGACCATTAATGGAGATAACTTAAACCCTGAGACAGCATTGCCGGGCTCTCCGGAACAAATTATGCTATCTGGCGGACTTCATTATCAGTGGGGAAGAAAAGACCCTATTCCAACCTATAGAACGGCATCAGATATCGATTATGGTCAATATCGTTATAAAACAGATGCTGTAAAATACTGGACAGGAACTACTGCTGCAAACGGGACCATTACTTATGCCCCTTTAATTGAATCAAATTATAATACCAATTATATTAGACCCTATGCTACTTATAGTAATTCTGCCAATGCGAATGTTGTAGCTACAGATAAACCTTCTGAAAAAATAGCAAAAGTACTATCATACTCAGTGAAAAATCCATTGGCCTTTATGGTACCAAGTACATTAGATGCTACCGGAAAAGGTTCAGACTGGCTGGCTTCAGAGCCTAATTTAGCTGCCGACCGCTGGGGAAGAGGTGATAAAAAATCTCCTTTTGATCCTTGTCCGGAAGGATGGAGAATCCCGGATTTAACAACCGTTTCGGTAATTGCTGTCCCTTCAAATCCTGTAGCACAGGAAGATTTTGGTCTTAGCCCTTGGTATAGAAAAGGATATAGAGCTGCAAGTTCATATAGAATCATTACAGACAATTTTGGAGTTCAGGTGAGAGTTGGAAAGAGAAGAATTGCAGGGTTTATGTTCCCAAATAATGATTACATGATTGGTAACTATGCCATATTTACAGGAATGAGAGGATACAGAAGTGTTACCACAAATACAACACCTAATTTTGCTTCTTCTGAAGGAGATAGCAATGGAAGTCTGTACACCGGTTTCTGGACATCAGGCTTAAGTTCCAATTTCAATGGCAGACCCATTAACCTGCTTCTCAAAAAGTATGACAGTGGAGTTCCTCAAAATTTTATTCAGGCATTTCATGATAATAATGACCCTTATTTCGGAGCAAGCTGCCGTTGTGTAAAAGTAAAAACTGATGGAACAAATGAAGCCGGACCAATACCAAGATTGCAGGTAACTACAGTTTCTACGGCCAGAGCCACAAACATTTTGGCAAAAAAAGCTGTTGAAGAACAGATCGTTCAGAATAAACTTGAAGTATTCCCTAATCCGGTAAAGAGTATATTATACATTAAGGGAAATGATAAAGTCAAAGAATATCATTACCAAATTTATAATATGTCTGGACAATTGGTGAAATCAGGAAAATTTGAAAACGAAAAAACAGACCTTTCTGTTTTAACCACAGGAATTTATCTTATAAGGATTAATAATTCTGAAAATGTAGTGAAGATCATTAAGGAATAAATAATCTGTTCCATAAGACTGTAACCGGGAGATTTTTCTTCCGGTTTTTTTGTGCCCTTATTACATCCCGAATCCAGAGTGTTGGATAACTTTTCTATTGATTATTAAAATGTTAAGAGTATTACTTTTGTTCTTTTTGGTGTATTTTTTGATTCTTTTTGTTTAATTGTTATTAATAAAATGATTATGTTGAATTATTTGTTTAATAATTAATTTAATTGATTGTAATTGGCGTATTATGTGGCTTTTTTATATCAAAAGTATAGGGGTGTACTTGTGTTTATATAAAAATCATTGACATGAAAAAATCAGTATTAAAAAAATGGAGGGCAATCATTTGCCTGGTATTGGTATGTATCTGTTTTATCAGGGGTATGGCGTTGGAAGAACGAGCGGTTTCAATAGAAAAGCTTACAAAAACAGATCAGGATACAATAATTAAACCTTCAGCTGAAAAAAGGATTCAAACTAAGGTCAGGAATTCAAATCCCGATAAAAAAATTTTTAATGACGAAAGAGACTGGACGAAAGCTCCCAATAGCTATCTCTTTGATCCCGCTCAAAATAACGAAGGTTTATATATTCCTGTTAAAAAGGCGTACGCGATGTGGCAGCAGGATAAAATTCTTGGAGCCTCGGGAATCCCTGCAGGACAAGCTACGGCAGATGTTCTTTGGGAAGATAATCCGGGATTGATAAAATCGGGAACAGACTATCTTTTGGAAATACAAGGCTCCGGAGAAAATGCTAAAATAAAAGTTCCCATTAATAAATCCAAAGAAGGAAATGCAGTAGTTACCTTAAAGATCAATGGAGAAGTTTTTTGGTCATGGCATATTTGGGTTACGGATACTCCTGAAAATGGATCTACTTATAAGAGTTTTACAGGAGTCTCAAGACAAAGAAACAACGGAACTGTAGAATTGATTCCCGACTCAGAATGGAGGTGGATGGATCGAAATTTGGGTGCAGTCGGAAGTTCGATTACTGCAACGGAATGGACTAAAAATGGAGGATTGTTATATCAATGGGGGAGAAAAGATCCCATTCCTCCTTTGGCTTTAAAAGGAGACGATTTTTATGAGGTTTCAGGATCAATAGGGCGGGTACGTCACAGAGGGGCTAAAAATTTTACCGGAGCCGTAAAAATTGATGATCTTAGAAAGTTTGTTCTGCTTTCCAATGCTGAGGTAAGCAATAATGTAAAGCTTTCCATTAAGAATCCGATAAGCCTTATTTACGTTAATAAAGATGATAATTCAGGACCGGCTTACTATAATAACAATACTGCCTTAATGGTGAACTGGTTTGGGAAATCTGCTTCAATTCCGGATGCACAGCTTTCAGAATTAAACTTATGGTCAGACAACGCTCAGGGAAAGGTGGATGCAAACTATAACGATGACAGCAGTGCAAAACCTTATCAGGACAAATCTTCCTATGATCCATGTCCGAATGGATGGCGAATTCCTTCTATGTTGGTTGCTAATTTAGCCTCTCAAACCTATATAGATGATATAAGAATAGACTTTTCACCATTTGGAGTAAGAACAAATATGGGGAAAAATACTTTTGAAGCCAATAAATATCAGGTGATAAAACCAACGGATGCAAACACTCCAAACTATATGAAAGGCTTTAAATTATATGCTAATACGGGCTTTGATTTATCCAATGTGAATGGCTTTAATATGGGGCTTTTTCCTGGAACGGGCCAATTAGCGCTCACTGTTCATCAAGGGCAATATACAGATCAGCACCATACCGGTTTGTGGACCGCAACTATGGCTAAACATTTTGATAATACTCCTGTTGTGGGAGCCCGGGCGCTGTTTATGGTTCCGGATAAAGGCCAGCCCGATGTTCCGGATGCTGCTTTTCCGAATGTGAAAGGAAGGTATTGGTATATGCCGCTGGCAGCAGGTGAAACTTCGGGAGCAAATGCATGCAGATGTATAAAAGATCCATTGTATGTTGTGGATAGTTACGATTTTCCAACAGAATATTTGCCTGCTGTTGTTGAATTTAAAGAAGGAATTAACAATCCAAATACCTATCAGCTTGTAAAGAATACAACGCCAACTCTCCTTGAAATACCTGTGAGTAAAGCATTTTCTGTTCAAAGTGAAATTTTGAACAATAAAGATATTCTTTCCTTATCAAGTTTCAATAATTTAAAAGCAAACGTTCTTTGGAGTACGAATACGGCTTTGGTCAGTAAAGTAACAATCCCAGGAGGTTCACCAAGCTCATTGGACGGGATTCCAAACACTAAAATTCTAGTTACGATTAATCCTAATCAAAGCGGAAATGCGGTGATTACGTTGCATAACGGAAGTATTACAAGTCCTGTATATTGGAGTTGGCATATTTGGGTAACAGATACTCCCATTGCTTCTAATGCTTATACTACAGAACTACCTAATACAGCTGTAACTAATTATGTAAATTACGTGGATAAAGGTTCATCCCCGTTGCAGACAGAATTTATGGATAGAAATTTAGGAGCTACCGATGCTTTTCCCGTAGTTGCTAATCCATTAACGCCTACTGCAGCTGAACTTTCAAAAATCCGGGCTTCAACTGGAATGCATTATCAATGGGGAAGAAAAGACCCTATTCCTACTTTTCAATATGCAGACAACAGAGCTTCATTTAATATATTTTTGGGAACAGCAGGGGCAGATGGAACAGTAGCTTATACTTCTTTAACAGGAGCAGCCTATAATAATTTGGGCGGAAGCTATATCGTACCATTCAATACTTATACAAATGCTGCCAATGCAAACGTATTACCTAAAGATAAAATAGCAGATAAGATTTCAAAAGTTTTAACCTATTCAGTTAGAAATCCTTTAGTTTATATGATACCAAGTACTTTCGCTGCTTATAACAGTGCAACCCCAAACTTTACCAATGGAACAGATTGGTTGGCAGATGAACCTAATTTAGCGCCAGATCGATGGGGAAGAGGAACAAAGAAATCACCTTTTGATCCATGTCCGGAAGGATGGCGTATCCCGGATCTTACCGGAACTTCTATCACAACGAATCAGGATTTTGGGATTTCACCCTGGTATAAAAAAGATAAGAATGTAGCAACAGCATTGAGTGTGCTTAACGATTATTTAGGGACAAGGGTCAGAAACCCAAGTACCACTTCTACCATCGGATATTCTTTTAATGACCAGTCATACAGCGTGGGAAGTTATCCGAATTCAGGATCCAGAGGCTTTCGAAGTGTCATTGGCAATCAAAGTGCAGCAGGAAGTTTCAATGTGATTAATTTTCAATATCCGGGAATCTGGACGGGAGCTTTGTTGTCAAATTATATAGGAAGATCGATCAATATTCTTTGGGATGCTGCTTCTACAGCGAATCGTATGTTAGCTTTCCATGATAACAATGATCCGTATTTTGGGATGAATTGCAGATGTGTAAAAATGAAATTTGATGCCATTGGGAACGAATTGGGACCCATTCCTAAAGATCAGGTGACGACTTTACCTGCATCAAAGAACGAGATCCCCAAAGAACTAATTACTTTCAATGAAGAACCGTTGAGGTAAAAAATAAAATTTATGGAAGAAACCCTAAAAAACATGCCGGTTCACTATAGGGCCGGCTTTATTGTTTGCTTATATGTGGCAAAAACGAAATTTCATTTCAGTGGACTTGGGAATATTGTTAAAAAAAAGAAATATATGTCTGTAGATAACTGTAAATTCATAATTTTAGCACTTGTAAAATTGTGAAAAATTAGACCGTTTCTTACTCTTATTGTTTCGCAGGTTTTAAAAATACACTATGAGGTTAGAAAAGTTTGTACAACATTTTAATAGTAAGATCTTTATTTATTTTCTTATTGCCATTACGGCAATTTATACCCTAGCATTTACCCTTGTATTTAATCTTAAAGATGACGGATATATTCTGGCAGACTGGCTCATAAATTATGAAGACGGTGGGTTTAAAAGAAGAGGTTTATCCGGGAGTTTCTTTTTTATTCTACAGGATATAACAGGGCTTAGTCTTAATTATATTGTTTACTTTTTTCAATTTATTATTATTTCGCTGTTCTTTTGGTGTTATACAAAACTCATTAGGTATAAAATAACAGATCTGTTGTATCTCTCACTTTTATTGTCGTCCATTGGTTTTGTAGGTCTGCTGAATACTGTAACCTATGTAGGAAAGAAAGAATTTATTGTATTTCTTTTGTTTACTTACTTTGTATACCTTTTAGATAATGATAAGCTTTCAAAATATAAAGAATATCTCTTCTGCATACTGCTTTTTATAAGTACACTTTTGCATGAGGTTACCCTGTTTTATGTCCCTTATTTTGCAATCGCGCTCTATGTGAAAAATGGAAAGCTGGAATTTAAAAGATATATCAAGTTCTTTATGGCGGTAATTATTCCTGCTGCAGCCATTATTGTATTTGGAAAAAATGTGAATGAAGGAATGTCGCTGGAAATACTGAACAGAAGAGGGGTGTATCCAACTTATGGAATCTTTTATTGGGATATTGATGAAAGACAATATATTAAAGAACATCTTAATGAATATCTGCTTTACTTTATCAGTTTAGGGATAAGTGTATTTCATATCGGCTATTATTTAAAATATCTAAAGGGCCGAAAGATTTTATATATTTTATTAATCGGAGCCTTTATCTTTTCATTTCCACTGTTTTATCTGGCTATAGACTGGGGTAGATGGATGTACATTCACATGATGCTGATGATTATCCTTTTTGCCATGATGCTGAAAAAAGGGACCTCTATATATGCTTATGAAGCCGTAATTATTGACCGGAAATTTTATATAACAATAGCTATAATACTGTTATCCTTACTGTATAGAGTAGAAATGTCCGGGATGGGCTTCACGTTCGAAGGAGTATTTTACAGACTGTTTGTTGCCCCTCTGGAATTATTAAATAAAATGTGATTTCAAAAAGTATATAATAAAAAAGCTTTACTTTTGCAAAAAATTTTTTTTAGAATGTCAAAAAATTTAGTAATCGTAGAGTCCCCGGCAAAGGCAAAAACTATTCAGAAATATTTAGGTAAGGATTTTGAAGTGAAATCCAGTTTCGGTCATATCCGGGACTTACCTAAAAAAGGAATGGGAATAGATCTTGCCACCTTTAGTCCTGATTACGAAGTTTCAGCAGACAAGAAGAAATTGGTAACAGAATTAAAGGCTGCAGTAAAGAAAGCAGAAATGGTTTGGCTGGCTTCCGATGAGGACCGCGAAGGAGAAGCTATTGCATGGCACTTAGCAGATGAATTGAAACTGAAGCCCGAAAACAGAAAAAGAATTGTTTTCCACGAGATTACTAAAAATGCCATTCTAAAAGCAATTGAAAATCCAAGGGATATTGATCAGAACTTAGTGAATGCCCAGCAGGCAAGAAGAGTGCTGGACAGAATTGTAGGTTTTGAAATGTCTCCGGTTTTATGGAAGAAAGTAAAACCAGGACTATCAGCAGGAAGAGTGCAGTCGGTAGCCGTAAGATTAATTGTTGAAAGAGAAAAAGAAATCCGTGAATTTATACCCAAAGCAAGTTTTAAACTTGACGGAATTTTCTTAAACAATACAGAGCAGGAAATTGCTGCCAAACTGAAAAAAGACTTCGAAAAAGAAGCTGAGGCTGAAAAATTTCTGGAACAGGCGAAAACTACAGAATTTAAAGTTCTGAATGTTGAAACAAAACCGGGAACACGTTCTGCATCCGCTCCTTTTACCACTTCCACACTACAGCAGGAAGCTTCATCCAGATTGGGGTACAATGTGACCAATACAATGCGTCTGGCTCAGAGATTATACGAAGAAGGATTCATTACCTATATGAGAACAGACTCCGTAAACCTTTCCCAGGAAGCAATTGAAGGGGCTAAGAAACAAATTATCTCAGAATATGGAGCTGAATATTCTTCTCCAAGAAACTATACTACAAAATCAGCTTCTGCACAGGAAGCCCACGAAGCCATCCGTCCTACGGATTTCGGAGTGAAAAGCATTGGAGACGCACAGTTGAATAAACTGTACCAATTGATCTACAGAAGAACACTAGCTTCTCAGATGTCGAATGCTAAAATTGAAAAAACGGTCATCGAGATCGGAAATACTTCATTGCCACACCATTTTGAAGCACAGGGAGAAGTCATTATTTTTGATGGTTTCCTGAAAGCTTACGGGATTGTAAAAACTGAAGAAGATGATGAGGAAAACAATGAAAAACTATTACCAAAAGTAAAAGTTGGTGAAGTGCTAAGCTACAAATCCATTACGGCAACAGAAAAATTCACAAGACCAAGTGCAAGATATACGGAAGCCGGATTAGTCAGAAAGCTTGAAGAATTAGGGATTGGTAGACCCTCTACTTATGCTCCAACGATTCAGACGATTCAGAACAGAGAATATGTAGATAAAAGAGAAATAGAACCGAATACCCGTGAAGTCATCAAAATGTCTTTAGTAAAAGACACAATCAAGAAAGTAGTTCTGGATGAAAAATTTGGTGGCGATAAAAATAAATTCATTCCTACAGATATAGGAGAAGTTGTAAATGACTTCTTGACAGATAACTTTAAAGAAATCCTGGATTATGGTTTCACGGCAAGAGTAGAAGAAAGTTTCGACGAAATTGCAAGCGGAGATCAAAAATGGAAGGAAATGATGACGAATTTCTACTCAAAATTCCACCCGAGAATTGAAGATGTAGAAGAAAATGCAGACCGTGCAACAGGAGACAGGCTTTTAGGAGTTGATCCGAAGACCGGTAAAAATGTTCATGCCAGAATCGGAAGATTTGGGGCGATGATCCAGATCGGAGAAACAGATGATGAAGAAAAGCCAATCTTTGCATCATTAATGTCCGGACAAAATATTGCAACCATTACCTTTGAAGAGGCATTGGAACTATTTAAATTGCCTTTTGAATTAAATGAGTTTGAAGGAAATGCAGTTTCTGTGGGTGTAGGAAGATTCGGACCTTATGTGAAATGGGGAGAAACGTTTATCAGTATTCCAAAAGGTGAAGATCCGCTTTCCATAGATCAAAACCGTGCAGAGGAGATCATCAATGAGAAGAAAAAAGCAGATGCTCCGATTGCCACTTATAAAGGAGAGCCTGTAACCAAGGGATCAGGAAGATTCGGACCATTTATCAAGTACAAAGACATTTTTATCAATGTACCGAAGAAATACAATTTCGATAATCTTTCTCAGGGTGATATCAATGAGCTGATTGATGCTAAACTGGAAAAAGAGGCTAACCGATACATCCAGCAATGGGAAAAAGAAAAAATTTCCCTTGAAAATGGAAGATGGGGACCTTTCATTAAGTTTGGAAAAGCCATGTTCAAAATTCCGAAGAAAAGTGATGATACCAAATATGACGCAGAAGAATTGAAAGAAATTTCTCTGGATGAAGTTAAAAAATGGATCACCGATCAGGATAAAAATGCTTTTGCAGAAAAGAAAAAACCTGCAGCAAAAAAAGCAACAACTGCTAAGAAAACTACAGCTGCTAAAAAACCAGCTGCTAAGAAAAAATAATATTAATTATATAATACAAAGCCGTTAACAAATAGTGTTAGCGGCTTTTTTTGTGAATAAAAGTCCCCACAGGATTTTCAGTTGCTGCGTTTTTTTGTATGTTTGTTAGATCAAGAAATTATTAAACGATTATATTTTTAGGTTAAAATATGGATTTTGAAGACTTTATCATTTCACCAAGAAATTTTAAAACAGAAAGCTGGCAGATCGGAAATCGGATTACAAAAGATATAAAAGAAGATAGTATTGTTCTTTTATTTGTTTCGGATTATAGAGGAGCAGGCGGCGATGCAGAAGTACAGGATTTTACAGCAGTCAGAAAAGAATTTTACAAACTTTCACAGTTGGATTTTGAAATTCCGATTGTGGATTTGGGTGATTTAGTCTCAGGGAAATCTGTTCAGGATACCCATTATATTTTACAGGAAGTTTTATCAGCCTGTCATTATAAAAGAGCACTTCCTGTGATTATCGGCGGCTCCAATGATTTTGCTTTTTCACTGTTCTCAGCATTGAATTTCCACCAGAAAAGCATTAATTATACTCAGATCAGCAACATTATTTCCCTTAAGCAAGGGGAGGAGATTAATGAATATACTTTTTTAGGTAAAATTTTTGGAGCTAAGAATTTTTCCATTAAAAATTATCACCATTTAGGCTATCAGAAACATTTAAATGAAATGGATTCTGTGCGGTTGATTAAAGAAGTGGAGTTTGATATCATCCGTCTAGCAGAAATGATGAACTCAACTGAAAAAACAGAACCTTTCTTCAGAAAAGCAGATCTGGTGACGGTAAATTGTGATGCTATAGAAAGTTTCAGTGATCCATTTTCTATGAATCCACAGGTTAATGGACTGAACAGAAGAGAAATTTGCGCTTACATGAAAGAGATCGGGCTGAGCGAAAACCTGAAAACAGTAGGAATCTTTAATTATAATATCTATTCGGAAAATCAACTGAATCATCAGCTGCTAGCACAAATGCTATGGTATCTGATTGAAGGGTTCAATATCCAGCAGTCCCACCCCAAAGAAAGACAATATGAATTGTTTTATGTTTTAATTGATGACAGGCAATTTGCATTTAAGCGTGATACTTTCAGTAATTTGTGGTATTTTGGTGACGATGAAAATATAGAAAACTGCATTCCCT
Source organism: Chryseobacterium sp. Marseille-Q3244 (assembly GCF_940807095.1). NCBI lineage: Bacteria > Pseudomonadati > Bacteroidota > Flavobacteriia > Flavobacteriales > Weeksellaceae > Chryseobacterium > Chryseobacterium sp. Marseille-Q3244. Next base: position 14,910 of record NZ_CALNWX010000017.1, read on the forward strand.
GTTCAAGAAAGGATTTTGATGATGCTAAAAAAGGCTGGTTGAATGCAAGACTGACGAAATTTTAATGTATGGTGAATGTTCCCCCAAGAATTTCAATTATTGTTCCCGTTTATAATGTCGAAAATTATTTGGCAAAATGCCTCGATTCCCTGGTGAATCAAACCCATCAGAATATTGAGATTCTTGTAGTAGATGATGGAAGTAAAGATCGTTCCGGGGAAATCATTAAAGGTTATGGGGATAAATATTCCGACAAAATAAAAACCTTTACCAAAGAAAATGGAGGATTAAGTGATGCCAGAAACTTTGGGTTGGAAAAAGCAACAGGAGAATATATTGGTTTTGTAGATAGTGATGACTATGTTACGGAAACCATGTTTGAAGAAATGCTTCATCTGGCTGAAAAACATCAGGCAGAAATGGTAATTTGTAATATTCAGAAAGTTGATGAAAATGGGAAGGTAACCCAAAAGCTGACACAAATTCCCAATATGCCGGAAAAAATAAAACTGGAAGAGCATTTCTCTGTTTTTTCAGATATCAGTTATTTTGCCTGCAATAAATTATTCAAAAAAGAGCTTTTTGATCAGAAAAGATTTAAAAAAGGAGTTCATTTTGAAGATATTCAGTTGATTCCACAATTGTTACTGGAATGTGAAACGATTGCGCAGACGCAAGGTTTTCACTATCAATATCTTGAGCGTACGGATTCTATCACTAAAACCCATACGGAAAAAGGACTTGATATATTAAAGGCGGTGCAAGATGTAGAAAATGTATTTGGGAATTCCGGGTATGCTCATAAAAGAAAAGAACTGAAAAACTTCCAGATTTTTGAAGGAGTATATTCTTTTCTGGCCTATCTGGCTTTTGTAAAAGATGAAAAGACGTTTTACAGTATGGCTGAGAAACTGTCTGTTTTCATAAGAGAAAGACAAATAAAAATTCAAGATATATTGAACTATAGTCGTTTTGGTACAAATTATCTTTTATCTTTGCCGGTGAAAAAAAAGATTTTTTATCTGTTATTTTTTGCCGGACAGAAAAAGTTGATAAGAAAATTGATATAAACACAAATGTAAGTACTATTGTTTCGGACAGTAGAACATGATGAAAGCATATATGCATCATCGGTTTAATTGGAGAGATAATGTTACTGGATAAGAAAAGAATGAAAAATTTTGAATTGTTCTTAAGCGGATCAGGGATACCTATTTTCTATGTAAAAATAGGATTAGGTTTCGTGTTTTCCTTTTTAATTACTTTTTTCTCTATACCTACTATTGTAAAGATTTCCAGAAGGAAGAACCTTATGGATGAACCAGGTATCAGAAGCTCGCACCTTAGAAAAATCCCAAATCTTGGGGGAATTGCCATCTTTTATTCCATCGGAATCTGTGCCTCTATTTTTGCATACGAGCTGTTTGACCTCTATAAATTCCTTTTTGCTTCACTGATTATCCTTCTTTATATTGGAGTGATGGATGATATTGTGGTGATGAGAGCGTACAAAAAGCTTGTGGCACAAATTCTTGTATCCTCATTAATTGTCATTGGTTCAGATATCAGAATCAGAAGCTTATTCGGAATATTCGGAGTGTTTGAATTGGGATATTTCGTAAGCGTGCTATTCAGTATTGTTACTTTTATTATTCTGATCAACGCTTTCAACCTTATTGATGGGATTGATGGGTTGGCAGGTGGATATTCCGTGATCTGTAGTGCGCTGTTTGGGATAAGTTATTATAGATTAGGTGAGTATAACTATCCTTTGGTTGTCTTATCGGTAGTAATTATAGGAACGGTTTTGGCATTTTTATATTACAATCTGTCAAATTACAGAACCAATAAAGTGTTTATGGGCGATACAGGATCCATGCTTTTAGGCTTTCTGTTGGCTTTTACTTCTATTTGTTTTATAGATATTTTTATAGATAAAAAGCTTGCCGATGTACCCAGATATCACCTGCAGTCTGCTCCGGTAGTCGCAGTAGCTATTTTGATCTTACCTATTGTGGATACGCTGAACGTAATCTTCGTAAGGCTTTACAATAAAAAATCACCTTTCGATGCTGATAAGAACCACATTCATCACAAACTTCTAAAATTAAATCTTACCCACAGAAGATCTACATTCTATATTATTGTATATTATTTAATGATTGTGGCAATAGCATATTATCTGAGACATATCAATGTGAATCTGTTGTTGTTGGTAATTGTTTCATTAGGTTTTATGGGAGCATATTTACCAGATTTGATATATCGATTGAGAAATAACAAAAATTAACAATTAAATATTACTTTTGTAAACAATATTCAAATATGATGAAGAATTTTAAGTATTTATTTTTAATATTATTACCTTTTTTACTTACCTCGTGTATCACTACAAAGGATGTAAGATATTTACAGCCCAGTGAAAGTCTTGTAATCAATGAAGAAGGTCTTGTTCCCTACAATATTCCTGTCTATAGGATTACCAAAAATGATATGCTTAACCTTAATATTGTGACCACTCCTAAAGGGGATGCAGCGCAATTTTACTCAGCTTACAATACTTCAGGCGGAATTGGAGGCGGAGGTGCAGTCAACAGTGCAGCTACAGCAGGTGGAAGAGCTGGTGGTGCAGGTTCAACTATCGGAGGAAATGTCAATTTCTATTTTAATGGATTAAAAGTGGATATCAACGGAGATATTAATGTCTTTGGGATAGGCTACATTAAAGCAGAAGGAAGAACCCTGGATGATGTTGCAAAGGAAATACAGACTAAAGTAAATGAGAACTTTCAGGAAGGAAAATCCGAAGTAAGATTAAATACAGACGGAATTACCTATTACATACTTGGCGATGTGGAAACTACAGGCCTTTCCGGAGAAAAAGTAGCGCATAAAACTACGCTTACAATTACTGAGGCATTAGCAATCAATGGTGGACTAAACAGAACAATTGATAAAAAAGAAATTGTTATCCACAGAAAACTTCCGGAAGGAATCAAAATTGCTAAAATAGACCTTACCCGTGAAGATCTGATGAACTCTCCTTACTATTATGTACAGAATGGTGACGAAATTTATCTTAATACCAGAAGAAAAAGCTTGAACGGATTCGGTAAAGATCCTATCCAGACGCTGCTTACTGGTGTAACGGCTATTACAACTGCATTAACTCTATACACAATCCTACAAAGACTTTAATCCCATGATTCCAGGAAAAGATACTAACGTAGGAAAAAGCGAAGCTCCCAAAGAAAAGTACGGAACCTTTGCGCTGTTTGATATTGAACATTTTTTAAGAAGATTACTCAAAAACTGGTATTGGTTTGCCTTTATGTTCCTTATTGGCTATGCCATTTCTTGGGTATACAGTAAATACTATGCTCAGAATGTATATGCTTCAGATCTATCCTTAAGTATTTCTAATAATACTTCAAGTTATTTTAGTCCTAATCAGTCTATTAATTTCATTTGGGGACAAGGAGGGAATCAGGACGGTGTTTACTTAAAGAAAATGCTCTTTTCCAGATCTCACAATGAATATTTGGTTAAAGAACTAAACCTTTTTGTAAATTATTCTACCAAAGGGCTTATCAAATCTACCTATCTGGATAAAGATGATTCTCCGGTTTTTCTCGACGTCGATAAGAAGCATCTTCAACAGGTAAATTATCCAATTACATTAAGACCAAAAGGAAACGGAACATACGAGGTGGTGCTGCCGGAAGAAGGACAGTCTACAGGGCTGTATAGCTATGCAACAGAAAGTTTTCATAATATAAATACCTACAACAGACCGGCAAATAAGATTATTAAAGTTAATGAATGGTATAATTCCCCGAATCTGAGATTTAGGTTAATTCAAAACCCGGTTACCCCTAGCATCAAATTAGATAATATTATTGTCAATTTGGCGACAGTCAACCAGAGTGTTAATGATATTGTGTCTACTATAGCAGTGAACTTTGATAAGGAGATCAATACCATCATGATTATCAATAAAAAAGGCTATAATCTTAACAGTACAGTAAATTTCTTGAATAAATCAGTTGCTGAACTTCAGAAAAAAAGACTTGAAGATAAAAATACGGTTAATAAAAATACAACAGCTTATCTACAAGGAAGCTTAAATGGAATCCGTAAAAAATTAGATTCTGCTGCCCTTGTTCTGAATTATTTGAAAACCTCAGAAAAACTTTACAATATTAAAGACAGAGACGAAAAATCTCTTGAAAAAATAAAAGATCTTGAAGCAAAAAAAGCTGATATTGTAAGCAAAATTACCTCTCTGAATACTATTAAAAGTACTCTTCAGTCACAGAATTTTGATAAAATGATTGCTACCAATGCTGCCGGTTTTGAAGATGGGTTTTTCTCCGCTTCTGTGAGCGAACTTAAGGCTTTGTATACCAAAAGATCAGAATTAGCCCAAATTTACAAACCTGCTTCCGAGCCCATGAAGGAAGTAAACAGGTTAATTAATGAAGCTAAAACAGGATCTTTTAATAGTTTAAAAAATTACTACACCAAGTATTATGATGAGATCAACAAAATTGATCGTCAGGTTTCAGATGCGAATTCGGATTTAACTTCTTATCCGGAAAAAGAAAGAAAATATCTGGATGCTGAAAGAGGGTATAATATGATTGAAGCTACATATAATAGTCTTTTAAACAGACAAAATGAAGCTCAGATGAATGTGGCAACCAATCAATCTGATATTAGTGTGATTGACCCTGCTAAGAACATTGGCCAGCCACCTGTAAGCCCTAATATTAAAATGGCAAAAGCAGCAATAATAGGAGGAATGTTGTTCTTACCAATACTGTTTATTCTGATTGGTGAAGTGCTTGATAATAAGATTAGGAATATTAAAGAATTATTGAGTGTAACGAAAATTCCACTTCTTGGTGTCATTGGAAATAACAGTAGTGAAAATATGCTTACGGTTTTGGAACAACCGAAGTCGTCTGTTTCAGAAGCGTTTAGAGGAATTCGAGCTAATATGAGATTCCTGATGAATAATGAGGATGAAAAAGGGAAAGTGATCTTGATCACTTCTTCAGTAGGAGGAGAAGGGAAAACTTATATTTCCATTAACTTGGCTTCCGTATTAGGATTAAGTGATAAAAAAACAATTCTTTTAGGGATGGACCTTAGAAAGCCAAAGATTTTTGGTGACTTTAAAATTGATAATAAATATGGTATTTCAAACTATCTTACAGGAGAAGTGAATATTGACCAGATTATTAATCATACCAAAATTCCTAATCTGGATGTTGCTACATCTGGACCCATTCCTCCGAATCCTTCAGAATTGCTGATGAGTCAGAGAAATGTTAAGTTTTTACAGGAACTGAAGGAAAAATATGATTTCATTATTATAGATTCACCGCCAGTAGGGTTGGTAGCAGATTCTTACGAACTTATGAAATATTCTGATGCCAATATCTATGTAGTTCGCCACGAATATACTGAGAAATATATGATGAAGCTCATCACGGAGAAGTATCAGAATAGTGAAATTGAACATTTAGGACTTATTTATAATGACTATAATACGAAGCAGGGCTACGGCTATGGATATGGCTACGGCTATGGCTATGGTTATGGGTATTTTGATGAGGATAAAAATTATAAAGAACCGTTATTAATTAGAATACGGAATAAGATGCAGAGAATGTTTAATAAAAAATAGAGCCTTAAACCCTCATTCGATGGGGGTTTTTTCATACTTTATATATTTTCATTCTATGGAAAAAAGAATATTTTTGCCACTTTGTCGTTTACTTTATAACAAATTATGTTTTTTTGTTTATTTTTAACTAAACATTAAGATTATCATTAATATAAAAATGTTTTATATTTGCAAAAATTAAATTTTAAAATAACCATAAATCCATATTCTTTTATGAATAAAAAATTATTGTTTAGCTTCCTTGCCTTCCTTGGAGTGGTGAGTGTTAAAGCACAAAGAAACGAATTGGGGGTTCGTCTAGGTATGAGTAACCTAGTGGGTGATGTAGGGAGCACAAGTTATATTTTACAAAAGCCGTTGGATTTAAATAGAATGTCGGATTGGGGGATCCCGTTTTATGGTGGTATTTTATATAGATTTAATTTTAACCCTCACCAAACTGTTAGATTGGATTTAGGATATAATCAGGTTCAATTTAGTGATAAAGCTGCAAAAGAAGAATATAGAAGAAATAGAAATGCATACGGGAAAAATAACGTATATGAGGCAAGTTTAATGTTTGAATATAATTTTTTCCCAGTTAATAATGAACAAATAGGTATGGTAAGCCCCTATATTTTTGGAGGTATCGGAGCTTTGGTGTTTGATGCACCTAAAGCTAATCTCGCCCATGATTTCAGAAGAGATCCGGACGGTGTAGCCTTGGCTCCAATTAATGAAATGGACTTTAAAACAACTACCGAATATTCATTAGGCAAAAAAGTTACCATGCATATCCCTTTTGGTGTAGGGTTAAAGTATAAATTTAACCATACTTGGGCTATATTTGCAGAAGCAACATTTAGATACACTTTGACCGATCAGCTTGATCATAGTAAAATTCTACCTGAGGATGTGAAAAGCTCCTTTAATGCCGACATCTTGGATCCGGCTTCAGGAGGTTCTTTACTACAGTCTGGTAACTATTATGCAGTTGCTAAGGAAAGAGAAGAAGAGTTTATTAAAAAGAGAAATATTGGAGATGAAAGATCCAAAGACTGGTTGAATACATTCAGTTTAGGATTAACGTTTTCGTTCGGAAGACCTCCATGTTATTGTGATTAATTAATATGTCGTTGATTAAAGATAAAATAAATTCTGAGAATTTACCAAAACACGTAGCCATCATTATGGATGGTAATGGGAGATGGGCTAAATCTCGTGGCGAAGAAAGAAGCTTCGGTCACAAAAATGCCATTAATGCTGTAAGAAATGCTATTAATGCATGTAATGAGATCAATATCCCTTATTTAACACTGTACACATTTTCTTCAGAAAATTGGAGCCGTCCTTCTGAAGAAGTGAATACCCTCATGAATTTGCTTGTGGAAACTTTGCTGTTAGAAGCAGAGGAAATCTTTAGCAAAGGGTTGAGGATGCATGTGATAGGGAATCTTGAAAAGCTGCCCGCTTTAGTAAGAGAGCAGCTGCAACGTGTGGTAGAACTTACAAAAGAAAACACAAAAGGAAACCTTGTACTGGCGATAAGCTATGGCTCACAAAATGAAATACTGCAAGCCGTTAAAAATATCAGCTCAGATGTAAAAGAAGGGAAAGTAGAAGTAGAGAATATAGATGAAAAACTATTCGAAAACTATCTCTATACCAAAGATTTTCCTCCTGTAGATCTATTGATAAGAACTAGCGGCGAAATAAGAATAAGTAATTTCCTTCTTTGGCAGATTGCTTATGCTGAATTACAGTTTTTAAATGTTCTATGGCCGGATTTTACCAAAGATATTTTCTTCCAATGTATTGTTGATTATCAAAACAAAGAAAGAAGATACGGATTAACCGGAGAGCAGATACAAGGCCAATAAATTTTAAAGAAAAGAAAGACTCGATAAAATGAAGTTTAGACTATTACCCATCATTATGTTTGCTGCTTCTGCACATTTTTATGGACAAGTAACTCCACAAGACAGCACGAAAGTAAACAATGCTGTACATGCAGACAATGAGGTAGGTACTTACACGCTTAAAGACATTGTTGTAGATGGGGTAAAAAAATATACACCAGCTCAGATCCTTAGATTTACTGGCTTATCCAAAGGAGAAAGCGTAGACATTCCAGGGCAGAAAATCAGTAATGCTGTTAAAAAGCTTTGGGATACCCAATCCTTCTCTGAAGTGGAAGTATACGTTCAAAGTATTGAAGGACAGACTGTAGTTCTTAAATTCTATCTTCAGGATCTGAAAGAACTTGGGGAAGTGAAATTTAAGGGGAAAGGAATTGGGAAATCAAAAAGTGAGAAACTGGCAAAAGACAACAATCTGAAGCCTGGTACAAAGATTACCCAGAACTTGGTGTCAAGTCTTAAAACAAACATCCCGAAAGACTATATCAAAAAAGGTTTTGCTGATGCAAAAATCACAATCGAGGATAAAGTAAATGCCGGAGATCCTGCTTTGGTAGACTGGACGATTAATGTAGATAAGGGTAGAAAAATTAAAATCGACCATATTGAATTTGAAGGAAATCAGAGTGTAACCGATAGAAAGCTTAGAAATAAAGCTTTTAAAGAAACAAAACAAAAACGTTTCAGCATCGGTGGTATTTTGAAACCCTCTAAATTCATTGAAGATAAATATCAGGAAGACAAACAAAACCTGATCAATTATTATAACTCTTTAGGATATAGAGACGCGAAAGTCGTTTCGGATTCTGTATGGAGAAATAAGAAAAACAACTACGAAATCAATGTAAAGCTTAACGAGGGTAAAAAGTATTATATCGGTGATATTACGTTCACTGGTAATACGGTTTATGCTACAGAATACTTACAGAGATTATTAGGATACAAGAAGGGAGACATCTATGATGCAGTAGGATTCAACAAAAAAGTTGGTGAAGATGGAGGTAAAGAAGATGATTCTGATATCAAATCCGTTTATATGAACAACGGATACCTTTTCTCCAATGTTACACCGGTTGAAAAATCTGTGAACGGTGATGCTGTAAACTTAGAAGTTAGAATTAACGAAGGTGAACAGGCTACTTGGAACAAAGTAACGTGGCAGGGGAATACAACAACCCATGACCACGTAATCCTTAGAGCATTAAGAACAAAACCTGGAGAATTATTCAAAAAAACTGAAATAAAGAGAACCTATTTTGATTTAGCAGGGATGTCATTCTTTGATCCACAACAGATCGGACAGGATATTCAGCCTAATCAGGTAGATAATACTGTAGATGTTAACTGGAAACTTGTAGAAAAAGGATCTTCTCAGGTTCAGTTACAGGCAGGTTATGGAGGTAACAGCTTTATTGGTACTTTAGGATTGACATTTAATAACTTCTCATTGAGAAACTTCCTTAAGTTTAAGGATTTCAAACCGGTACCACAGGGAGATGGACAGACTTTCTCTATTCAGGTGCAGGCAGGTCAGTACTTCCAGAACTATGGAGTGTCATTCGTAGAACCTTGGTTATTTGGTACAAGACCAACAGCACTTTCTGTGAGTTTAAATAACTCAAGAGTAAGATATAGTGATATGTATGGAAGCTCTCAGAAATTAAATATATTCTCGGCAACAGTAGGGTTGAACAGACTATTGAACTGGCCGGATGACTATTTCTCTCTATATACGGGAATTCAGTTCCAGAAGTATGACTTTAATAATTATCCGTTCCAGTTTGGAGAGACTACAGAATATAATGGATCAGCTAATAACTTCAGTATCAATTTAGGGTTAAGCAGAAACTCCGCCGGGATAGATCCTATCTTCCCGACAATGGGTTCGAATATTGAACTTTCTGCTAAATTAACACCACCATATTCATTGTTCAGTAATAAAAACTACGATACAATGAAACCGATTGATAAATACAATTGGATGGAATTCTATAAGATCAAATTTAAGACAGATATCTATAACGAAATTGCCGGTAAATTGGTGTTGAGATCTTCTGCTGAAATGGGATTCATGGATGGATATAACAAAAATCTTGGAGCACCGCCATTTGAAAGATTCTATGTAGGAGGTACGGGATTATTTGGAGGTAGATATGACGGTAGAGAATTGATTCCTTTAAGAGGGTATGAAAATGCAAGTACTTATGGAGGGGAAGCTGAAGATATTACCCAAAGAGGTGGAGGAACAATCTATAACCGATTTACTTTAGAGTTAAGATACCCGATTTCAATGAACCAAACCGCTAAAATTTATGCATTAACATTTGCTGAAGGAGGTAACGTTTGGAACTCATGGAGTAATTATAATCCATTCCAATTGAAAAGATCAGTGGGTGTAGGAGTTAGAGTGTATATGGGGGCATTCGGATTGATCGGGTTCGACTTTGCTTATGGATTTGATAAGACAATGTCAGGAAACCCATCAGGATGGCGAAACCACTTCTTGATGAACCAATCATTATAATTATAAATATGAAGAACTTTAAAATAACCATCACTTTTATATTACTCTTAATTTTTGGGTTGGGAAATGCTCAGAAAATCGGAGTGGTAGATACTAATGAAATTTTAAATAAATTACCTCAGTATAAAGAAGCCGAAGCGAGACTCAACTCTCAGATCGATACCTGGCAGTCTGAACTACAAAACATGCAGTCAGAATATGAAAGAAAAAAAGCGGCTTTTGAAAGTGAAAAAGTGTTATTGATAGGTGACCAGCTGAAACTTCGAGAAAAAGAAGTGGTAGATCTTGATAAAAATGTCAAAACTACTACCAGCTTACGTTTCGGAGCTAATGGTGAAATAGCAAAATTGAGAACAAATCTCGTTTTACCATTTCAGGACCAGATCTGGGAAGCCATCAAAACAATGTCCGAAAAAAATGGGTTGGGCATAGTTCTTGATAAAAGCAATAACATTAGTGTTATTTTTCTTCAGGGAAAATATGATTATACAGAAAAAGTATTAACTATTTTACTGAAGGGAACAGATAAAAAAGAGAAAACTACAAGTAAAAGTAAAAAGTAAAATTGTAAGTTAACTTTTACGTAAATTTGAAATCTAAAAAAAAATTAAATTATTTATTTACCAATTATGAAAAAATTAAGTGTATTATTTGCAGCAGTAATGATGGTTGTTTCTGTAGGTATGGCAAAAGCTCAAAAAATGGCTACTTTAGATGTATTGGGAGTTCTTAATGCAATGCCTGAAAAGAAAAAAGCAGATGCTGACCTTAAAACATTCTACGATACTAAACAAGCTGAGATCAAGAAAAAATATGATGCTGGGCAAGCTAAACTAAAGCAATATAGCGAAGAAGCTCCTAAGAAGTCTGCAGACGAAAACAAAGCTAGAGAAGCTGAATTACAAAAAATTCAGGAAGAAATAGCTCAAATGCAGGATAAAGCTCAAAAAGATCTTCAAGCTAAGCAAGAAGTAGCTTTCGGACCAATTGAGAAAAAATTGAACGATGCTGTAGACAAAGTTGCTAAAGCTAACGGATATGAGTATGTAATGGATGCAAATTCACCTGCATTCCTTTACAAAGCAGGTGCTGATGCTACTGCAGCTGTAAAGAAAGAATTAGGAATTCAATAATTTCGGCAAATTAACAAAGATTTATAACACAAACCGCCTCCAAAAGAGGCGGTTTGTTTATTTTTGCGGAATGGAAAAAGAAGTATCAACTATAGTAAAAGTTAGGTTTAGCGATTGCGATCCCATCGGTCATTTGAATAATGTAAAATATCTCGATTATATGTTCAATGCCAGAGAAGATCACGTAGAGACTTTTTACGGATTTACTTATGAAGAATATACCAAACAAACAGGCTGCACATGGATTGCCATTCAAAATGAAATTGCCTATCTTAAAGAAGTAAGATACAATACTCAGGTAGTCATCAGCAGTAAAACTATCGATGTACAGGACAGAACAGCCAAAGTTGAAATCCTGATGAAAAGCTTAGATGAGAAAACAATTCATGCCGTACTTTGGGTAACCGTTATTTATTTCAATATGAAAACAAGAAAATCGGAAGTACATCCTGAAGATATAAAAGAAACTTTTAATAAGTTTTATGTAGATCTGATACAAAAAGATTTCCAATCGAGAGTTAAGTTTTTAAGATCCCAAAATGCCAAAAACTCTTAATTGATATTTCTATTGAGAATTTTTTGATCATTTAAAATTAATTATATATGAAAAAAATAGCAGTAATAGGTAGCAACGGCCAGTTAGGAAACTGTATTAGAAAGATTGCTCCCGATTTTGAAAATCAATATGAGTTTCTTTTTACAGATTCCACAATCTTAGATGTTACCAATGCGGAACAGGTAAATGACTTCTTTTACGATAATAAACCTGATTTTTGTATCAATGCTTCTGCATATACAGCGGTAGACTTGGCAGAGAAAGAAGAAGAAAAAGCTTTTGCAGTAAATGCTGATGGAGTTGCTCACCTTGCTCAGGCTTGTGCTGATTATAAAACTATCCTGATTCATGTTTCTACAGACTACGTTTTTGATGGAGATACAAACCTACCTTATTCAGAAGATGATTTTACCAATCCAATAGGAGTATACGGAGCATCAAAAAGAAAAGGAGAAGAATTAGCATTGGAAATTAATCCTAATACTATTATTCTAAGAACTTCCTGGCTATATTCTGAGTTTAACAAAAACTTTGTGAAAACAATGTTGAACCTGTTTTCTCAGAAAACCGAGTTAGGAATTGTAGCAGACCAGTTTGGTCAGCCTACAAATGCTAATGATCTTGCAGATGCTATCATGGAAATCATCGAAAATCCAAATAAAACCTTTGGGATTTTCCACTTTTCAAATTACCCGGAAACCACATGGTTTGATTTTGCGAAGAAAATTGCTGAATTCTCAAAATCCTCAATACAATTAAATGCATTAACAACCGAGCAGTATCCAACTCCTGCCAAAAGACCTGTTAGAAGTACCATGTCTCTGGATAAAATAGAAGAGATCTATAAAATTGAACCTAAACACTGGGAACACAGTCTTGAAGAATGTGTTGACATCCTTACTCAACCACAATAATATGAAAAATATAGCCATCATCTTTTCCTTAGTATGTACTCAGTTTTGGAGTGCACAAAATGTTTATCTGAGCAAGGTGGAGAAAACCGTTGACCATTCAGATAAGTTTCTGTATAAAAAAAATGAAGCAGAAACAGAATCCATCTATTTAGGAGAAGCTGAAGTCCAGGGATTCTCAAAAGATGATGCAATGGTATTTTCATTAGTATACAAAAAAGCAAAAGAGATTGGTGCGAATACTTTTGTAATAAAACCTTTTGAAAATATTGACGGATCACCTCAAGCCTTTAATGCTTCTAATTATAAGATCGCGTTATATTACACTCCAAAAGAAAAACTCAAAGTTCAGGAAGGATCAATGTATATATTTGCCTCTTCAGAGAAAGATCAGAAGATTAATATTAATAGAAAAGATTATACAATAAAGCCGAGGTCATTTTTTAAATTAAAAATTGTTCCGGGAGAAGTGTATACCATTTCAACTAAGAAACTTTTAGGTTCAACAGTACAAGTCCAGCCGAAGACAAATGATGATAACTTATACTTTCAGGTATCATCATTAAAAATTAAGCCGGACACTTCAGGAGTTGGAGGGTTAAACCTTAAATCAGGAGATGTAATTGGCTTGGAAAAATCATATGCGGAATTTTTGAGCGCTATTTACACAGAAATGATGCCATAAAAACATTGCCAAAAGCCTTAATTTGTCTTTTACTTATACAAGAATCCTAATTGACCAAATTTTGGTTAAAATTTTTCTCCCATAGTACCAGTACTTTAAGGGTAAAACATTACCTGAGTATGAATTTTATGTTAAATAAACTTGCGTGAAATGGATGAAGTTTCTATCTTTGCCCCACTGAAAAACGAAAGGGATTCAGTAAGCGCAGAAGAGCTTTTAAATAAGCATAAACATTATACTTTACGAAAGAGACAGACGAAAAAAAACTTTTAATTTTTAGGATTTAAAAGTTGCGAGTTAAAATAAAGTTTGTATCTTTGCAGTCCCAATTAAGGGAGCGCAGGAGTAGAGGGATTAAGGGTTAGGAAAGAGATTAAGGTTACTTAAAAAACTTTAAAATTTTCTTTCAAAACATTTGGTCGAATCAAAATAAAGTTTTACTTTTGCACTCGCAAATACGGAGCGACACTGACAGAAAGATTGCTTCGTTGAAAAGCGGAAGATATAAAGATCATTGACATACAATATAACAACCAAGTAAGGAAAAACTAAAGCGTTAAAAAACTTTGAGTGAGTCAGACAAACATACAATGGAGAGTTTGATCCTGGCTCAGGATGAACGCTAGCGGGAGGCCTAACACATGCAAGCTGAGCGGTAGAGATCTTTCGGGATCTTGAGAGCGGCGTACGGGTGCGGAACACGTGTGCAACCTGCCTTTATCAGGGGGATAGCCTTTCGAAAGGAAGATTAATACCCCATAATATAAGAAACGGCATCGTTTTTTATTGAAAACTCCGGTGGATAGAGATGGGCACGCGCAAGATTAGATAGTTGGTGAGGTAACGGCTCACCAAGTCTGCGATCTTTAGGGGGCCTGAGAGGGTGATCCCCCACACTGGTACTGAGACACGGACCAGACTCCTACGGGAGGCAGCAGTGAGGAATATTGGACAATGGGTTAGCGCCTGATCCAGCCATCCCGCGTGAAGGACGACGGCCCTATGGGTTGTAAACTTCTTTTGTATAGGGATAAACCTACTCTCGTGAGAGTAGCTGAAGGTACTATACGAATAAGCACCGGCTAACTCCGTGCCAGCAGCCGCGGTAATACGGAGGGTGCAAGCGTTATCCGGATTTATTGGGTTTAAAGGGTCCGTAGGCGGATCTGTAAGTCAGTGGTGAAATCTCACAGCTTAACTGTGAAACTGCCATTGATACTGCAGGTCTTGAGTGTTATTGAAGTAGCTGGAATAAGTAGTGTAGCGGTGAAATGCATAGATATTACTTAGAACACCAATTGCGAAGGCAGGTTACTAAGCAACAACTGACGCTGATGGACGAAAGCGTGGGGAGCGAACAGGATTAGATACCCTGGTAGTCCACGCCGTAAACGATGCTAACTCGTTTTTGGGGCGCAAGCTTCAGAGACTAAGCGAAAGTGATAAGTTAGCCACCTGGGGAGTACGTTCGCAAGAATGAAACTCAAAGGAATTGACGGGGGCCCGCACAAGCGGTGGATTATGTGGTTTAATTCGATGATACGCGAGGAACCTTACCAAGGCTTAAATGGGAAATGACAGGTTTAGAAATAGACTTTTCTTCGGACATTTTTCAAGGTGCTGCATGGTTGTCGTCAGCTCGTGCCGTGAGGTGTTAGGTTAAGTCCTGCAACGAGCGCAACCCCTGTC
>NZ_CALNWX010000017.1:35000-93835 GCF_940807095.1 Chryseobacterium sp. Marseille-Q3244
CATCTCAGTTCTTAAAGGAGGAGCAGCTTCTGCTTTATATGGATCCAGAGGGGGTAATGGAGTTATCTTAATTACCACCAAAACAGGGAAAAGGAAAGGTGGTTTAGGAATTACTTATTCTACAAGCTTAGGTTTTGAAAGTATTTTTATGAAGCCGGATATGCAGAAGAGTTTTGGTTTAGGACTAAATGGGGTAGCTAACTCGGTAATTAGCGATAATTCTAGCTCTTGGGGCCCTGCTTTAGATGGATCTAATATGAAAAGATATGATAACCTGAAAAATTTCTTTAAGACAGGTATCAATTCACAACATACTTTGAGCTTTCAGGAAAACTTAGGAGAAGGTACCAGCTTATATACCTCGGCGAATTATCTGAACGATAATAGCCAGATCCCTAATTCTAAATTTGAAAGATTCAATTTTATGGCTAAGATGAACTCAAATTTTGGAGCAAATAAAAGATGGACTTCTGAGGTAAAGGTACAATATATAAGCACAAAGGCTAAAAACAGACCTTCAGGAGGAAAAGGAGATGGCAATTATTATCCTAATATTCTTCTCATGCCTCAAAACATTGATATAAGAGATTACGAACAAGGACAAACCCAAAATGATGTAAAATCACGCTGGATTACTCCTAACGGGATAAATCCTTATTGGTCTGCTTATAATAGCCTTAATGCAGATAAGAAAGATCGTTTCCTGCTAAATGGGTATCTTAAATATCAGTTTAATGATTGGCTGAGTGGAGATGTAAGAGTGGGGACGGATTTCTATGCTTTAAATGCTGATGCAAGAGTATGGACAGGATCTTCACGTAGAAATTCTTATGCAACCAGCGAAGAGAAATTCTATGAGAATAATTATATTGCGAGCCTTACTGCAAAAAAAGATAACTTATTTGGAAAATGGGGTGGATCGCTTTCTGTATATGGACAAATGATGGAGAGCAGAACCAAAGCCATTTATTTCAGTACTCAAAACTTGATTGTTCCTAATGTATTTAGTGTTAATAATACTAGTGATATTGCTGGTATTGCTAATAATGAAATTGATTTCTGGAAGAAGATTAATTCTGTATTTGCTTCTGCTGAGATTAATTATGACGGGTATTGGTTTATTAATGCAACGGCAAGAAATGACTGGTCTTCCACCCTCATTCTTGAAAATAGATCTTATTTCTATCCTTCTATCAGTACTTCTTTAGTTTTAACAGAGATGTTGAATAAATTAAACGGGACCAATTCTAAAGTATTAACTTTTGCTAAGCTTCGTGCTGCTTATGCGGTAACCGGAAATTCTTTAAATCCTTACGAACTGTATAATACTTATAAACTAGGTGCAGATCCAGGTGGTCATGCCATTCTTGGCAGAAAAAAAATTCTTTATGATCCTAAT
The DNA here is from genome assembly GCF_940807095.1 of Chryseobacterium sp. Marseille-Q3244. Classification (NCBI taxonomy): domain Bacteria; kingdom Pseudomonadati; phylum Bacteroidota; class Flavobacteriia; order Flavobacteriales; family Weeksellaceae; genus Chryseobacterium; species Chryseobacterium sp. Marseille-Q3244. The sequence continues at coordinate 36,400 of NZ_CALNWX010000017.1, forward strand.
TTACATGCTGAGAAACTTAAAACTTTTGAAGTTGGTGCAGATCTTAAATTCTTTAACAGAGTTTCCTTAGATGTAAGTTATTTCAGGAATACTGCAACAGATCAGTTAATAGATTTACCAATGAATCCACTTTCCGGATATGAGTATAAAAAGATAAGTTCAGGAGGCCTTAGTAATAGCGGAATTGAAATAGTTGTAAATACAGATATTTTTAAAAAGCAGAATTTTACATGGAATGTAAATGCGAATTTTTCTAAACTAAAGAGTGTGATTGACCGGATTGATGGAGAAGTTTTAAAATATCCTTTGGCTGGTTTTGATAATGTAGGTTTTTTTGCAGAAGTAGGTAAGCCCTATGGATCTATTTATGGAACAAAATTTTTAAGAGTAGAGGATCCTAACAGTCCTCAATATGGAAAACTTATTGTTGGGCTGAATGGTTTGCCTCAGGCGACTGCTGAACAATATTATTTAGGTGATCAGACACCAAGGGCTTTGTTTGGAATAACCAATAGCTTTGTATATAAAAGTTTTGGACTTTCATTCCTTATTGACGGAAGAATTGGAGGGAAATTCTATTCATCCACTCAATCTGCTTTACAGAAAGTAGGTCTTGCTTCTGATACAGCTCCCGGAGGAAGAAGAGATAATATTGTGCTTGATGCAGTAGTACAACAAAATGGGGGTTATATAAGCAATACAAAAGAGATAACACAACAGGATTATTGGGCCGCTGTAACAGCTGGAAACTTAGGAATTACAGAACAGAACATTTACGATGCAACCAATATCAGGCTAAGAAATATTCAGGTATCATATAATTTTCCTAAAAGTTTATTTCAAAAATTTGCACTTCAGAGTGCTAAGGTTTCTTTCACAGCCAATAATGTATGGATGATCTACAGTAAAGCAAAGGGAATAGATCCTGAGTCTGTATTTGCTATCAATTCTAATGCTGTAGGATTTGAAAATCTTTCATTTCCAACCACAAGATCTTATTTATTCTCAATTACATTAGGCTTTTAATATTAATACTGACATCATGAAAAAATATATTTTATCCCTCATTGCGTTGGCTGTAGTTTGTACATCATGTAATGATTTTGAAGACATCAATAACGATCCGTTTTCTGTAGATATTAATAAAGCAGAACCGGAGTATTTTTTAAATAATTCTATTTTAGGAGCACAGCAAGATCCCAATATTGCTGAACGTACTTTTGTTTTGTATTGGAAAACTGCTGCAAGACAGCATTTGTCGACAGGCATTGCAGGTGGATCATATGATGATTCCTGGACTGTAGAATATTGGAAAGGAATTTCAGAATGGCTGAATAATGCCAATGCAACTATTGAAATTGCCAATGAAAAGAAAGCAATAGGTCAGGGCAAACCTCATTATGATAATCTTATCCAGGTAGCCAGGATTTGGAGAGCTTATCTGATGAGCGAGTTTTCTGATAATTTTGGTCCACAGCCTATTCAGGCATTTAAAGGAGTAAATCCCGGTTTTAATTCTGAAAAAGAGGTGTATTATTTTATTTTAGATGAGTTGAAGGATGCAGTTGCTAAAATGGATGTGAACCAACCTATTCCTTCCAATCCTAATGCTTATGATATGGTCTATAGCTTTAAATGGAGTCAATGGGTAAAATATGCTAACTCCATGAGAATGAGAGTGGCGATGAGAATTTCAGAAGTGGATCCTGCCAAAGCAAAAACAGAGTTTGAGGCCGCAGCTAATTCTAATATGCTCATCAGGACAAGCGATGATAATTTTAAAGTTAAAGAAGATACCGGTTGGAATCCTTTATCAGGGGTAATGTCTAGGGAATGGAATTCGCAGATTTTATCAGCTACCCTTAATAATATGTATATTGGTTTGGGGGGAGTTAATTCTACAGATCAATTGCCTGCTGCTCAGCATACAGCTGTGAAAGATGCTGATTATATCGGCATAAAATATGATGAACAGTTCTCAACAATGACCAATGACCCAAGTGCAGGATATTGGCTGGATGGGCTTCCAAATAAAATCGATCCAAGGGCTTATAAAACATTTTATATTCCCGGAGATTTCAACAATCCAATTTATTCCCTTTATCCTATTAATACCAATCAAGCGTCTACTAATAGTGGAGATCTTACTTTTGCCAACGGTTCTAAAGTTACTATCAATACGGTAAATACCTGGAATACGACTACTATAGGGAACTGGGGTGTAAAAGGCCAAAGAAACGGGTTAAGAGGAGTTATTGGATGCATGCCGGCTTTAGGAAAACAATATAGAGAAGGTAAGAACTTTCGAATCTTTTTTGCAAGTTGGGAAACTTATTTCCTGATGGCTGAAGCAGCCCTGAAAGGATGGGCAGTTCCAATGAGTGATGATGCGGCCTATAATAAAGGAATTCAGGATAGCTTTGCGTATAATGGAGTTTCACAATTTTATATTCAGTATATTACCTCAACGGATTATAACCGTGACGGAACTTCTGTAGCTTATAGCCATGTGGCAGAGCCTGGAGCCAGTCATACCATGAATTATAAAGATCCTTCTACTGGAAATATGGTTTCTGTTGAAATTAAATACCCGGTAAATACCATTTACAAAAATGGTTCAGTGAAAAATGATAAGCTTACAAAAATCATTACTCAAAAATATATTGCGAATATGCCATGGCTTCCTTTAGAATCCTGGAGCGATCAACGAAGACTGGGATTACCTTTCTTTGAAAACCCTGCAATAGAAACACCGTTGGTTAATTTACCTAATTTGAATTCAGGAAATTATATGACAAACTCTATTCAGAATTTCCCTCAGAGGTTAAGATATCCAAGTACTTTCAGGAATACAGACCAGGATGGGTACACAAAAGCAGTACAGTTACTGGGCGGACAAGATGTAGTTCTTACCCCTCTTTGGTGGGCAAAGCACTAAATTTAATATGCTTGAAAAAGAACCCTTTCCAAATTTTGGAAAGGGTTCTTTTTTATATCATAGAAGATACAATTTTATTTTTTTGGTTATCATTTTCAATAATCTTCCCTGGCATCAATTGGCAACGATGGTGAAAACTACCCGCGCGCCATAAGTGCTTGCAGGAATGGTGACAGAAACACCAGATACCTGTAGGAGTAAAACAATATCTGAGAAAGTAACACTATTCCCCAGTCCTAAAACCCCACCAAAAGTAAACGTTAGAAATGTTACATCAGGTGATTGTGGTATTGGAATATAGGTTGTTCCTCCATTGATTGTTGCCGTACACAGAAGACAGACCCCATGTATTGCTGTTGTTCCTCCGGTTCTTCTTGCAGAAAGCGTCATAGAAGTATTCCAGGGGTTGGAGGTGTAATGCATGGTCATTTTTGCTCCCGTACTTGAAAGGAGGTTGAGAAAAGATCCTGGTAATGTTCCGGAGAGTATGATCTGATTAGTACCGGTGTTGCCAGTGTTATCATAAGTTCCGGAATAATTATTTCCCGCTTCAGTAATAGAAGGTATACTGGCGGTCCAGCTTCCGGAGACATTTACTACCTGTGCCTCCATATAGCTGCTGCTTACAAATAAAATAAAAGTAAATAAATACCTTTTTATAAGTGTGTTTCCGAAGAAGAGTCCATTCATTTTCATATTTCCGTTTTATTCTGTAATGGTATAGACAATGGTAAGAACGGTATTGGTTTGTGCAGATAAATTTGCATACGTGCTTGGAACAAGAGATATCGTAAGACGGTGTCCATTATTAACCCCATTGCCTGTGTAAGCTCCTCCAATACCACTTATGATGGTAATAGGAGTATTGGTAAGGGTTACTTGTGCAGAAGGAGTTCCTAAGGTCCCGCCTCCTGCTCCGGATGCTGCTGCTGCCTGTAGCCTGATATTCACTCCCGGAATGAGGGTAGTACCGCTAATAGCTGCTGTAATTCTCCTGGTAAGTCCTCCTGAAGTAATTGCAGAAGTATAATTGATCCACTTTGAAGTATCAGGTGTTGGGTTGGCAAGAGGATTTCCGGCTTCAGTAGGTGCTGTAAATTTTAAAGTAATATTTCCTGTTGGTTCTATATCCATTAAGGTCACAACAGGTAAAGTTAGAGTAATGTTTGCCTGAGAATATAATACACCCGAAAAAATAAAAGATGCTAGTATTAGGGAGTGTTTCAAAATCATTTCTTATTTTTTATTTGATTATATCCTACTTTTAAGGATTCCTGCTGATATTTAATTTCTATCTGTTGTTTAACAATCTGGATGTTGAGTTTTTTTATTTCTGAAGGTTTTAAAGTAATTTGAAATTTATCTGTTGAAATTTTATATCGTTTATCAAGACCATTTCTATACAGTTTAACTGTCCAGTCTCCCGGCCGGAGATAGGTAAAATCGAATGCTTCTCCTATAAAACATATTTTACGAAAAGTCTGATCGTTGCCAATGGCTTCTACAATGATGCTTTCTCTCTTATTTTTTCCTTTTTTAGTTTGTAATGTTTCAATATCCGTTTGATTTTTTTCTTCCGTTTCCGAAAGTTGGATATAGCCTTGTATATTTGCGGCTGTAGTGAGTCCGAAATTAAAAATGTTTTCCTTGTTATTAAGGGATAATGCTGCTGGAATTGAGAGGGTTGGGATATCATTGATTTCTATGGTGGAACGATCTAATTCCAGGAAATAATTACCTGGAATCACATTTTTAAATAAATAATTACCTTCTTTGTCTGTAACGGATAGATAGCTTCCCAGCATTAATCTTATGCCTTCCTTTTTTTTGATTCCAAGGGTATTGATATTACCGGATAACGAAACATATTCGGCAGTTCTTTGCACAGGAATATTTGGCCGCCAGGTATAGCGCATTGAAAATATAAAATCCTTATCTCCTATTTGTCCCCTTTGTAGTGAGTATCTTCCTGAAAGATCCAGGTCGTTTCCTGGAAATAATTGCTGGTGGAATAATAATTCAAATAAATTTCTGTCTTTAAAGTATTCCTCAGGCATGTAGTTGTTTTGGTAAAAAATGCTTAAGCTCGTTTTATCTGAGAACCTGCTAAACACTCTTGCTCCATAATACAACTGTTTTTGGTTTTGTAATTGATATCTGGAAGTCATGGCATAACTTCCAAAGACGTTGAATGATGTTTTAAATTTTTCAAATGATAGATTTGCAGAATATAAAGTTGAATTTCCATTAAATCCTGTCAGATAATTATCTGTTTTTCCAAATTGCCCTTCAAGGTTAACCTGAAATATTCCGATATGCTGGTCTACAGAGACTCTGAGGAAACGCTCATAATAATCAAACTGTTTAGGCTCTAAACGATCCTGGTATTTTTGATAGCCATTATTAAGCATTATAAAGCCATTGGAAAGGTACTTATACTGTATTCCATATTGAAAATATTTTCTGTAAGGTGCGGCCAGAAATAAAGTATCTCTCTGAAAGTTTTTAGCATCCTCCATATAATTGGCAAAAACATTGATTTTTTTCGATACTCTGTATTGAAGATATCCACTGAAAGTACTGGTATTGGTAAAGTAGCCTGCAAACTGCGGGCTTGCTTTCATATACATCAAATTTCCATTGAGCTTTTCAAAATTCACTTCAGCCTGCGCCATATAGGCTGTCCCTTCATTTTTCTTTGTGGTGCTATAAGCAAATTCTCCCGAAAGGTTAATGTTTTTCGAAACTTTGAATTTTCCTTTAGTATAAGGAAGATGAGCTTCGGAATCTAATTGGATATTCCTAAAATCAGAATTTTCCTTCATCGGTATTTTGTAAAGATATCCAACGGAAATTTCAGACTCTTTACGGATTTTAAATGCTGAGTAAATATTAAATTCATCCTTAATATCTCTGAAAAATCGGGGATGGTTGTAAAAACCACCTAAACTTATTTTATTAAAATCATATCGGATTTCTGCCCCACGACCATATCTGGCAAATTCAGTTAAATAGGAGGAAGAGTATGTTTTATCACCCAGATGAACAAATAATTTATCCCTTTTATAGTTCACAAAATATTCTTCATACTGAGTAAAAGTATTGAATTCAATAGGATTGTGTGTGGCGGCATGAAACTCAATCTGGTTTTTATTTTCTTTATCCAGTGTTCCTTTGCCATAGATTTCGCCTTGAAAGCCATCATGATAAACTCCCATATTTTTCATTCCGATAAAGGATAATGAAGCAACCACCGGAATCCTGTGATAGATATCCAGACTGGCAGGTTGTACAGAGATCACCTGGGTACTGATATAAACGCTTTGATTTTCTTTAGGATTATCTTTAGAATATACCGAAAGATTTAGATTTTGAAATTCATTTTGACCAACTTCCGGATTGGTTTTTTTATGGATGGTAATAACTTTGGATTCGTTTGGAGCAAGAATAATTGATGCATCATGATCTACAAGGGCATTCTTACTTTCCAGGGTAAGATTTTCAGTAGTATTTCCATTGTTTTTTAAAAGGAAGGAAGCCTGGATGGTTTCTCCTGCCCGGATAAATTCCGGAGAATCCAATGCAGTAAGGGAAAGCTTTCTGCTTGCGGAAACCGTAATCTGTGAAGCTTTTGTAAAAATGAGACCCGTAGATCGATCTGTAATATGTAATACAATAGAGTAGTCACCCTGAACAGCTTCTGTTGAAATACGTAAAGGGACAAGATATACGGACGCTTCATGGGACTGAATCTGAAATTCCCCTTTTGCAAGGATGGGAGTGATAAGCGGGCTTGAAGTAGTGACTGAAATGTCATACACCTTATTTTCAAGCGAATTATTTTCCAGACTGAAAGGAATAGAAGTAGACGTTCCCGGCATTAAACTATCTTTTTTACTCGTTAATCGGTTAGATGACTGTTGAGAAAAAGTAAATAACGGGAATAATATAAAAATTAATAACGTCCAGGTTTTAATCATTTTTTACTTCTAGTTCCACATTGAGCGCGAAAGCATTCTCATCTTCGTCCGTTGCTATAACAGTAGCTTTGTACTGTGCAGGTGGTACTTTACTGATATCAATGTAAAATGTTTTAGAAGTAGAAGGCAATAACCCCATTGTCAAGCTTGAAAAAGTCCCTATTTTTTCTCCTGTTTTGCGGTTATAGATTTCAATAGATGCTGTAGGTTTGCAATAGAGATTTCCATTATTAGCTATTGCAATTTTTACAGTTTTTTTTCCTTCTTCTTTTTCTACTTTGATATTTTCAAATGTAAGGTCCGGTTTGGCCTTTTCCGTGTCGTAATCTGTAATGACCTGAATCGCATACCGTATCACAGAGGTAATGCTTACTCCAGGTTGCTTATCGCTGGGTTTGATATCATCTACAGGTTCTACGATGATAACACTCCAATAACTGCCGGGATCTATTGACTGATTAGGAACAGTTATTTCATAAAACACTTCTGTTTTTTCTTTCCCTTTAAGGGTTACTAAATTTGTATTAAGTTTTATCCAATCTCCATTAGTCCTTTTTTGAGTATGTAGAGCGGTATAATTAATCGTTCCGTCAGCATGATAAGTAAAGTCCTGCAAAAACAATTTTACACTTTGAGGATTATTACTTGTATTTTCAATGGCAACTTTTCCTTTGTAAACTTTCCCGTTTTCTACTTTATAGGAATGCGTAAGCCCGTTAAGAACCACAATGCCGGCATGTAAAAAGCTAAACTGCAAAATCAAAGTGATTAAAAAAAGAATACGCTTTATCATTATGTCAAATTTGGAATTTTTATTATTGATAATACAAAAACAGGAAGAAACTGGGATCCAATTTCTTCTTGGTTTTGAAATGCAGAATTGAATTTTATTTAAATTCTAGTTATCTGATATGGTATAAGTAACAGTAGCTACAGTAGTGGCAGTAGCTTGCAGGTCTGCATAAGTTGCTACACCCCCAGGTCCACTTCCTGCAGCAAGAGCATACGTAAGGTTATGGCCATTATTAGCTCCATTTCCAGTATAGGCACTTCCGATTCCGGAAATAATAGTCTGGTCAGCAGCACTTAATGTTAGTAGCCCTGCAGATGTTCCCAAAGTACCAGCTCCTGAACCTGTAGCAGCAGCAGCTGTTACGTGGATATCTACTCCTGGAATGATAGCATTAACCTTTACACTTACATTACGGGTAGGGTCTGCAACGGATTTGATAGAAGAATAATTAAGCCATAAAGTAGTGTTGGCTGCACTTGCAACAAGAGGGTTACCAGCTTCTGTAGGAGCCGTAAATCCTAATGTAATGTTTTTGGTAGCGGCAGGTTCAATGTCTACCAGTGCAACTTCTGGAATAGAAATCGTAATGGTGTGATTATCTGTATTAGTGTCCTGAGCACTCAGGTTTCCGGATATGGCTGCTGCAAATAAAGACATTGCAACGGTTAATTTTAATTTATTCATGATCTTAATTATTAGTTAAGTGAAAATAATAAAAATCAAACAGATTATGAAATAAATATATAATAATTTTTATATTGTTGATGATTTTTCTATCGTAATGCAATATAATTGAAAAATATTTCACTTTCCGTATATAAAAAATCCTGCACGTTTGTACAGGATTAATAATGTTTTTATAAGAATATAACTTTACGCCCAATGTGGATCCGAAACAGAAACTTTTCCTGTTTCTAATCTTCCTGCAAAATGCCAGATATGCTCGCCCCATGTTACTTTTAAGTCATACCAGCCTTTAAATGGGTTAAGGTCAATCACTATTTTCTCTTCCGGTTTGTGGATAGAAATTGTTTTTTTAGTTTTTTCATACAGGTTTTCCAAGATAATACTTTCTTTTTTCCCATTTTTAACGATCAGTTCAACCTGGCTTTTTGAAGCATTATTAATTAAGATAATTTCTGATTCCGGAATATTATTTCCTTTGAATTTTCGGAAGAAACCATTAGGACCAAAAACTTCATAATCATAACTTCCTGATTGTCTTGTGGGATGAGACAGTTCTTGCCCGGAATACAATGCATAAGAAAAATAATAATGATGGCTGTTCAATTGGGTTCTGTCATAAAGATGGAGAGGAACTCCATTTTCTTTTGCATTAGTCATTCTAATCTTACCTGCTTCCAGATTCACATGAAAATTATAAGGAAGAGTATGGGAAGGCTTCATTCCTCTTTCCTGAATTTCAAGTAAATCATTCTTCAGTTCATTTTCAGAATACCATTTTAGCTGTGGAACAGGTTTATTTTTGGCTGCATTAATGGTTTTAGCATAATCCTTTTGATCAAGATAATCCATTTTTGGAGCTTTGCTATTGGGCGAATTAAAAGCTGAGGTAAGATCACCACAAATAGCTCTTCTCCATTCACTGATATTGTCTACATGAACATTTTTATTAAATTTCTTCATGATAAATTTCTCAAGGAACTGCAAAACAGAAGTATGATCTGAAACTTCAGAATTAACAAAACCGCCTTTCGTCCATGGGGAAGCAATAATCATAGGTACTCTGTAACCCAATCCTACTGTTCCTTCTGCTTTTTCATAATCCTTTAATGTTGGATCAGACATATATTCCTGAGCTTTATCTACATATTCCACACCGCTTTTTCCATTGATATCAACCGGTTGGCTTGGATTTAATGGGGGAGCAAAAGGAATCACGTGGTCAAAATACCCGTCATTTTCATCATAATTGATAATGAAAATTGTTTTTTTCCACATTTCAGGATCTTTGGTCAGAATATTTAAAACCTCAGAAATATACCATGCTCCATACCATGGTGATCCGGGATGATCTGAGAAGTGCTCAGGAGCTACCAGCCAGGAAACCGAGGGCAATTTTTTCTCTTCCACATCCTTACGAAACTGGAAGAGTACATCTCCTTTGGGAACAACCAGTCTTTCTCCATGTTCATCTTTTCCAATTTCCAGATTGTGATAATCGGGATCTTTTGAATTTGTTGTAAAGGCTTTTTCGTGGAGGTTTTTCTCCTGCTGGGAAAGTTTTGAATAATTATCCGGATGATATTTTACCAGATCTTCCTGAAGTTCAGTAATGATGGCCCCCAGTCTTTCTTTCCGGTTAGGTTTTTTCAGGATTTCCTGCTTTAGTGAGGCGATGATGTTGGGAATATGCTCATAGTATCCTTTTGAAAACTTAACATTAAATTTTGAAAACCATTCAATAGGATTATCTGTAAAATTACTTAACCATGCTTCCTGTTCCCCTGATAAACCTTTTGGAAGACTGATCTCATTTTGATAAATACGCCATGAAACATTTTGCTCCTCTAAAATTTCGGGGAAGCTTTTCCATTTTGCCTGTCTTGCTTTATCATAATCAATATCATCATTCACCACATTAGCTTTTGATTTACCATTTTGCTGTTCTCTAAGCGTTCCCGACCAATGGAAAAGTCGGTTGGGAGTGGTTCCTGTCATTGAAGAACAGAAATATTGGTCAAATATGGTAAAAGCATCTGCAAGCTGATAGTAGAATGGAAGATCTTCACGGTTGTAGTAGCCCAAGGTAAGTGGAATATTTTTATAATTTTCGTTACCCGAAGCCTTAGCCTGAAGCCATTGGTCATATTTTCCTTTATTGAATGCCTGCTGCTGGTTTTCCCACGAATGGGGAAGGGAACTCATCCATGTTGATTTGGTATTTCTCAAATCCAGACGGGCCGGAGCTGCATATTTTCCTGTATTTTCCTTTTGAAAAAAAGCGGAATGCCCATCCTGCTTAATAAAGGTCCTTTTATCCAGGAACCCACGAACTCCTTTGAGAGCTCCAAAAGCATGATCGAATGAACGGTTTTCCTGCATCAAAATAACTACATGTTCTGCATCATAAAAAGTAGACTGTGCAGCAGGTTCTATCGCTAAAGCCTTTAGAATAGCAGGGTGTAAAACATTTGAAGTTCCTAGTCCAGCTAATAAAATACTTGATTTTTCTAAAAATTCTCTTCTGTCCATGATCTATCGTAATAAGAAAGAAACCGCAAGTTAATAGGATTTTCCTGCGATTTCTTTGTTTTGTGTAAAAAAAATCAGATTCTTACTGTAACCACCAAGGTTTAGAGTTGATATTGTCATTTCCACCATATTGAGTGGTAAGAGCTGCCTTTAAATTGGTGCTGTTATAATTGTACTCAGACTGAGGATATCTGAATCTGAATGGTGCTGCTACACCTGGTTTTAAAGGGTAATTAGGATATCCTGTTCTCAGGTAATCATAATAAGAAGTCCATTGTGACTGGTGGAACATAATCATGTACTTTTGCGTCATAATTTTTTCCAATTGTACCTGCAGAGACGCAGAGTTATCATAAACAACCAAAGGAGTAGCCAGGTATTGGTTGACATCAAATCCTGTAAAATATTGTCCTGAATTTTTTACGTAAGTCTGATAAAAACTGAAACTGGCTTTGATTCCATTGTCATAATGTGTTTTTGCTGATCCGGATATCCAGCCTCTGGCTGTTGCTTCTGCCAGGATAAACTCCAGTTCAGAGTAGCTTAAAATTGATGAAGGTTCGTTAGTTGGATCTTTGTAGAAACGGTCATTCACCTTAGAAATGTTTTTAGCAGTAATTAAGGCAGCATTGTCAGAATATGGAGAAGTAGGATTTCCTCCATTATATCCGCTAAAATCTGTGATGGTTTTTCCTGCTTCTTTAGCTCCAGTAGTTTGAGAGGCAAATGTAAATAAACGTGGATCTTTTCTGTCTTTAAATAAATTGATGAAATAATCAGCCATATATAAACTGGATCCATATCCACTGTTGTTGAACATAGAATATCTACTGTCTGCTGCGTCAGCAAACTTAAGTTCCCCATTATCTGAAATAGAGGTCATCAAAGGCTGGCTTCCTGCAATAGAAGCAAACTCTGTTGCAATATTGTAACTTCCAACGGTTGTTTTTTTAGATAGAGTGATTAAGATTTTCAAACGGAATGAATTGATGAGTTTTTTCCATTTGTTAGCATCTCCGTTGAAAATAATATCTCCTTCAATTTTATCATTGGTATTAATAAGATCATTGGCTTCTTTTAATTCTGATAAAACTCCGGCCATCACAACATCCTGACTGTCATATTTAGGTTGGGTAATACCCGATTCACCTTTTACTGCTTCAGAATAGGGAATACTGCCCACTTTTAAACTTGTATTAAAGAAATAATAAGCTCTTAGAAATTTACCTACGGCAACATAGTTTTTATTATTTCTTTTTTCAGACTCCTGCATCATTTTTACTGTATTAAGAAGCCCTTTTGAATAGACTTCAAAAGATGCGTCATTCCATTTCATGTACTGAAAAGGATTTTCACCATCGGTACCAATCATCATTCTTGAAGCATACATATTGTCTCCATTCACCCAAAAGGCATCTTTAGCAACATAGGTGAGAAGATATTTAGGATCAATACTTGCCTGATCATTCGGGTTTTCATTGATTTTATCAAGATTGGATTCACATGATGTCAATGCCAATACTCCTGCTGTCAATACAGATGTGATTAGTCTTTTTGCTTTTTTACTTTTTAAGTCTTTCGTTTTGAATATATTATTTTTCATTGTAATGTCGCCTTTAAATTAAAACTTAAGATTAAATCCGATTCCGAACCATCTGCTTGAAGGATCCTGAATATCATTAGCGATATCGCCAGTTCTTCCCGATCTGATCTGGAAGTCCGGATCTGAATAAAGGTTTTTAGACTTTTTCCACATAGCCAGATTGTAAGCCGAGATATTGGCAGTGAACCCTTTAACCATTCCTTTTGGATTCAATAGGGAAGAGAAGTCATATTCTAATACTACAGATCTTAACTTGATAAAGGTTCTGTCGAAAACATTCGCAAATTCTTCACTTTCATCCTGAGTTACTCTGGCCTGGTATGGATAATTCTGTGCCCAATCCTGGAAGTTGATAGGATTGGTATGCTGAGTATAAAGCCCTGTTGCAGGATTGTAATTCACTCCATCCGGTACAAAATAATACTTTCCAGGATTAGCATATTCAAGATCTCTGTAGGCAACAGAATTCGGATGTTTTCCACCCCACCACATTTTTTCAACGACCTGAGATCTCATGATTCCACCGATGCTTCCATCAATTCCGATATTTAAGGATAGTTTTTTATACTTGAAGGTATTGTTGAAACCAAAAGTCCAGTCCGGATTGAAGTGTCCCAGATTACTTGGAGCATTAGCTTTTGTTGGCATTCCTGATTTGGTATCCAGAATTACCTTCCCATCCGGAGATTTTTGCCATGTGTAATCATAATAGCTGTCCATTCTTTCACCTAACTTGATATTGTTGTAGTTAGGCATGTTATCATAAATAGAAGTTAGCTTTTGTTCATACGTACTCCAGTTGATTAATGTTTTCCAGGTGAAATCAGTAGTCTTTATTGGGACCATTCCGAGTGAAATTTCGAATCCTTTTGTAGTATATTCATTACCATTCACATACTGAGAGACAAAACCTGATGACTCAGCACTTGGGAACTCCAGAATATTGTTGTAATCAAGAGTTCTGAAATAAGTAGCATCTAAAGTAATTCTGTTATTGAAAAGACCGGCACTTAATCCCAATTCATAAGATTTGGTCTGTTCAGGTTTCAATGTATTTTCTACATTTAGGATGGTAGGATACAAATAGGTTGGATTACCATTAAAACTTATTCCTTTATTATTTGAATAATAATTTCTGATAGAGTAAGGTTGGAAATCATAAGCCACTTTTGCCCATGAAGCAGAAAGTTTAAGCATATTGACAGCCTCAGGCATTTTTACCAGATTGGAAATAACAGCACTGATGGATGCGGAAGGGTAGAAGTAAGATCTATTGGCTTTTGGTAAAGTAGATGACCAGTCATTACGTCCGGAAATATTGATGAAGAAAGCATTGTATAACCCGATATCAATAGTAGAGTAAGCACTGTAAATTAGCTTTTCTTTCAGATAAGTGTAATTTTTGAGAGCTCCGATGGAATTGTCAAATGAATATATTTCCGGGATCTTTAAACCGTCGGTAGACATTTCATTCCTATTATTTTTAAAGTAAAATGCAGAACCTCCGGCATTGATCGTAAAATCAAAATTATCAGAGATTTTCTTTTTATAAGTAGCCAAAACATCGTAGTTGAGGTTCCAGGTTTTCAGATCTTTTACAATATATCCACCACTTCTTGGAGCACTGTAATTGAAATAAGAATAGGGACTGAATGTTTCTGATTTGCTATGATTTTCAACAAGGGAAATTTTTCCTTTTACGGAAAGGTCTTTTGTCGCCTTATATTCTAATCCGGTTTGGGCATTAATAATATTGGTCCTGTTTTGATTTTTATAGTATTCAGCTCCGAACCATGGGTTATTGTACCATGCATAATTCCAATTAGCCTGAGCTTTGCCTTCTTTTCCCGGAATCCACATGTGGTTTTTTAGGGCATTTCCATCCACATCAGCCCCCATCCAGATCAAGATGGTATACATGTGTCCACTAGGGTTGTACTCGTAATTAGGAACGTTAGGAGTAAAAGCCTGATTGAAATTAAATTTTGTATCAAAGATGAACTTGTCTCCCAGGTGATTTTCAGAAGAGAAATTAACTCCGTACTTCTGTAGATAAGAGTTGGGAACCCTGTCATCATAATTCATGAAGTTTCCAGAAAACCTGTAGATATCTTTATTATTTCGATAGCTGATCGCAAAATTATTATTGTTGATAATAGCAGGTTTTAAGAAAGTATTTAAATTATCATGGTATTTCCAGTCAATCGGAACTCTTTCATATCTTGCTTTATCATTATACTGAGTACCGGTTACAGCTCCATACCACGGAACGACCTGTCCGGTTACTTTATCCCTGATCGGGCTGTTCCATTGGGCAATCTTGAGTCCGGGAACAAATTTAGGACCCCAGATCATATCTCCATCATTTACTCCACCATCGGCTCCATCCCAGAATTCGTACTTTCCCTGAGAACCATTACCATATTCAGTCTGAGTTTTTGGAAGATTGGTAAACCCTCCTGTAATCATAGTGTTCTGAGAAAATTCTACAGAGAAACCTTTCTTCTTCGCACTTTTTGTAGTGATCAGAATAGCTCCATATCGACCTCTTGAACCATAAAGCGCAGAAGCGGTAGCTCCTTTCAGGACGTTGATGTTTTCTATATTGTTAGGATCTAAATTCTGGAAAACTTCTTTTTCTACAATCACTCCATCAATAACAAATACCAAATTAGAATTTCCTCTTAAGGTAAATTGTGGAGCCTGCTGCATTCCGGTTGGGTTGGAAACATTCAAGCCGGCCACCTGTCCTGAGAATAAATTTCCGATACTTGGTGTAGTAATGGTTTCAAACTGTTTGGTTCCTACTTCCTGAGTAGAATATCCAATCTTTTCCTTTTTCTTAGCGATCCCAAGAGCGGTAATAACAACACCTTCAATCTGCTTTTCATTGGCTTTTCTTAAAACAACAGCGTATTGTTTTTTTGAAGAAACCTCCACCGTGTAAACGGAAAAATCGGGAGAAAAGAATTCCAGAATATCTTTGGGGTTGGCTGAAATGGTAAAATTCCCATTTTCATCTGTTATCGTCGTTTTTCCTGTATTTTTGTCGGTAATATTTACTCCTGAAACACTGGTTCCATTTTCAGATTTTACATTTCCGGAAACGGCAATCTCCTGAGCTGTAATATATAACGGAAGTAAAAAAACGGCAAACGTAGCTAAAGTTTTCTTCATTCTTTTTGAATGCAAATTTAGCCGGGTACTATTACGTAAATTTTACGATCATATTAAGATAAAAATACAATTTATATATTTTTTAACAGAAATAATTAATGAAATGGTAAAATGAGAAAGTATTGTTGTATGGGTGTTTTTGCTTTATTATTAAGGCTGGAAGCTGGAAGTCAGAGGTTGGAAGTTATTGAGATTTTGAAAACCGCTGAAAGACATTTTATTAACTTTCAATAAGAGGGTAACTATTAAAAATAGTAACCTCATAGTAATTTCCAGTTTCCTTTCTCTCCTAAAACCTACTCAGAATTCCCCAGTGGATTTTTATGTCATTGAACTTAAATGGATTTCCAAACTCATTACCATTCGACAGCTGGAAACTCATCAGCCCAATCGGAATGAAGAAGTTGAAACCGAGCCCAACACTGTAAAGCTTGGGTTTTACATTCAGGGATTTATTATTGAGCTGGCCATATTGCCCAAAGAAGTCAAAGAAAGCCTGGTTACCTATAAGGTAACGGTATTCCAGACTCCCGTAATAATAAAAGTCGGCGGCGAGGGAGTTTTCGTTAAAGCCCCGCATGGAATTCCAGCCACCAAAACGGTAAAGTTCGTTGGCCGAAAACTCAATTTTAGAATCCATCATAGCACCTTCCCCTTTGATATTGAGGAAATGGTTTCCTGAAATATGATAATTATGTTCCCCGGAGAAATAAAACTGGTTTTGAGCAGCTTTTATATTTCCTTTGGTATAGGTGGTTGTTAAATAATCGTATCCGGCATTGATTCTTGTTTTGTAAAGAAACAGATCAATATCGGTAGGCTCAGTCATTTCAAACCAGATTCCGATCCCTTTTTTGTTGTAATCTTTTCCAATAGCATACAGTGAATCAATCACCGTTGAGGTTTCCAAGGTTGCACGCAGACCGATTTTGTTACGGTTATTGATATGGTAATAGAAAGCAGGAAGGAATTTTACATTAGCAAACGTAGAATCCTGTCTGTAAATATTCACCTTTGTATTCATCCCGACATTGGATTTAAAAAGATAAGGTATGTCTACCTGAAGATCAAAGGTCTGGCCTTTGTCAGGGTTTCTCTGCCAATAAAGGTTAACCGCTTCAAAACCATTGAACATATTCCTGAAATTTACATTCATGGTACCGTTTAAGGTAAATTTATCCGTCTTATCATTTCCAAAACCGATGACCCCATCAAAGGTATTGGTCTTTTTCTTTTGTAAAAACAGGTAGATATTGGTGGAATCCTTGGTGAATAAGGTCTGTGGCTGCCGGTCAAGCATCACAAAAGGATGGCTTTGAAAACTCTTGTTGATGGCTAATAAGTTCTTCTCATCATAGTTTTTTCCTTTGAACTCTTTTTCAAGATTTTTAATGAACCTTTTTGGAACCCTGTCATAGCCTTTTACAACAAAACCATTGATTGTTCTTTTATCATTCTTATTGATATCCAGCTCTATAATTGGATATCCATTTTTCTGACCTTTATATTTTGATTTGATTCTGCTGAATGAATAGCCTTCATCAATATAACTTTTATTGATACTTTTTTTGGTAGAATCTAAATTTTTAGTGAAAAAATCTTTCTGAACTTTCAGCTTATGAACAATGGAATCAGAAAGATTCACATAGGTTTCATTAAAGTTTTTTCCTTTGTCGAAAAAAATCTCTGTACTGTCACCTTTTACCTTTACCTCCTTCAGCTGAGTGAAAAAATAATTGTTCTGAGTTAGAGAATCCAGAAACTTTACCGCAGAAGTTGAATCTTTTACTTTTTTTCTGACCTTTGTTTCAGTATCAATAAGCCAATACTGTTTCTTCTGCGCTTGTGTAAAAACGCAGAACAAAACAAAAAATATTTTTAAAAATAACTTCAATTGACCATTCCGAATATAAGTTGAAGGCTTGTGAAAAAATACAAAGATTCTTCACTGCATTTCATTCCGTTCAAAATGACAATGCGTTTTATCAATCAACTAATTTTAATCCAGTTTATTATATTTCTTCATTAAATTCTCATAAATTCCTTGTGGAAGAATCCATTTCAAGGGAACTCCGATTTTCTGCCCGAATTTACCAAAATAATAATGAGCTTTCCATTTATTCTTTCCTAAAAGTTTTTCAATGTATTCTGCTACCTCCAGTGGTTCAGTTCCCTCGTCTACATGAGCATTCATTAAAGCATACACTTTATCGAAAACATTTTTATAAGGCTGGGAGACCTGGGCAATCACTCTGTTGTCTGCAATATTGG
Organism: Chryseobacterium sp. Marseille-Q3244; assembly: GCF_940807095.1. Taxonomy (NCBI): domain Bacteria; kingdom Pseudomonadati; phylum Bacteroidota; class Flavobacteriia; order Flavobacteriales; family Weeksellaceae; genus Chryseobacterium; species Chryseobacterium sp. Marseille-Q3244. The sequence goes on from NZ_CALNWX010000017.1 coordinate 54,378, forward strand.
TTTTAATATCACCTAAATGTAAAGAGCACACATCGATATTCCAAGGATACACTTCATATCTCATCGCTTCCGTTACTTTATCCAAAGCAGATTTTGAAGCAGAGTAAAACCCGCGGAAAGGTAATCCCATTTCACTTCCGATACTGGATACATTAATGATTTTTCCGAATTTATGTGCTCTCATTGTAGGAAGAACCGCGCTCATCATCTGAACAGGCCCGGTAAGATTAAGGCTGAAAAGTTTAAGGATATCTTCTTTGGTAGAATCTTCCACAGCACCTACCATTCCCATTCCGGCATTGTTGATAAGGACATCAATTTTGGTTTCTATTTTCAGGACCTCAGCAATAGCATTCTGAACAGCGGTGTTGTCAGTAACATCTGTCGGGATAGATTTGAAATACTGACTTTCCGTATATTTTCGGCTTAAACCAAATACTTTGTGTCCTTTTTTACCGAAGTATTCGGCCAAAGCAAATCCAATTCCGGAGGAAGTTCCTGTGATGATAATGGTCATTTAATTCGTACTGTTTTTATGAGTTTCATTTTTCCTGGTCATTACTAATCCGTTTTTTTGATGATCGGTGAGCAGGAAAATCTATTTTCAGCAAATGTAAAAAAAGAAAAGGGAAGTCTGTCATTTATTACCCTGGAATACTTCAGTAGAAAGATGTGAAATCTGTTATTCCATTATTATTTATTACCTCCTGATGGATGACAAACTTAAAATAAAGTTAATCTCAGTTATGCATAGAATATTTCAGGAATAATTATTTTATTAATTTATTGTATTGAAAATAAGAGTATTAGTTTTTGGGAGAGAAATCGAGGCTTGTTGAAAAACTAAAATTTCTTAATAAAAACATAAGGAAATCTTAATGTAACAGGAGGTGGGGCTGTTCTAATTTTGCATCTAATTAAAAAGGATGTCATGAATGTATTTAAAATCCCTGTCTCAGTAACATACTTAACGGGTAGGGTATTACTTATTGGTGCAATTTCAGCTTCACCGATGTTCCTCTCTCAAAAAAAAGACAGTTTAAAAGAAAAATCCATCGATGAGATTGTTGTTGTTGGATACGGAACGCAAAAGAAGAGTAAGGTTTCCGGTGCTGTTTCGGAGGCTTCATTGGATAAACTTACTTCCAGATCTCTGTCTGGAGTAGGGGAAGTTCTCCAGGGAAAAGCTCCCGGAGTAACTGTTGTGAACGAAGGTGGAGATCCTAATGGCTCTCCTAAAGTAAATATCCGTGGTCTGGGCGGGGTGAATGGAGAATCTCCTCTTTATGTTGTGGATGGCGTTGTTTTTAACGGAACTCCTGCTATTAACCCTAACGATATTCAGGATATTTCTGTGCTTAAGGATGCTTCAGCCGCTATTTATGGAGCAAGATCTTCCGGAGGAGTGATCCTGATTACTACCAAAAGAGGTAAAAAAGGAACTTTGACAGTAGATTTTGATGTTAAATATGGAATTAATCAGGCGTGGAGGTTAAAAAAATCTTTAAATGCTGCAGAGTTCCAGGATGTAATGAGGCAAGCGTATGAAAATGCGGGAAAACTGAGCAACCTTCCATTGGCATTCAATGCAGATCAATATGCTGACGGAAGAATTACCCGAACCGACTGGATGAAAGAGATCTTCCGTACAGGGACTATCCAGGAATATAATGTAAATCTAAGCGGAGGAGGTGATAAATCCAAATTCTTCGTAGGAATGAACCATAGAAGCCTTGAGGGGATTTTATTAAATACGCAGGCAAAACGATACAATTTCAGAGTAAATTCTGAACATAAAGTGAAAGACTGGTTGACCATCGGAGAGAATATGTATTATAATTATTCTGACGGAAATACAGCCAACACAAGGAACGGATACACAGGAGCTTTGGTTGCAGCAATGTACTATCCACCCAACGTTCCGGTATATACACCATCCGGAGCCTTTTCAGGATTACCGATTGATGTGGCAGGAGGATATGGAGATATGATTAACCCTGTTGCTTATTTGAAAAGAATCAGCATTCAGAATCCTACCCATGAGATTTTGATCAATCCTTATATCGAAATTGCTTTAGCTAAAGATTTGAAATTCAGATCCAATTTTGCTCAAACATTTAAAATTGGAAATGTTAAAGAATTTACTTCCAGAGTGCTGGAAGTAGGAAAGATTTTTGATACCAACAGTTTGGAATATCAGAACAACAATGTATCCACTTCTCTGGCAGAGCAACTCCTTACTTATAAATTCACGACAGGTAAACATAGTTTTGACTTCCTTGCAGGGTTAACATTCCAGAAAACCACTGAAGACGGGTTCCGTGCAAAAACTTTTGATTTCAGGAATGAAGCGGAAGCCTTCCGATATCTTCAAAATGCTGCAGATACTTATAAAGAAGCAGAAAGTTATAAATACAGGAGTGCTTTAACTTCTTATCTGGCAAGGGTAAACTATGACTATGCCGGGAAATATATGATCAGCTTATTGGGAAGGAGAGATGGAACATCTTTAGTCTCTAAAGAAAAACATTTTTCTGATTATTATTCCATTTCAGGAGCATGGATGGTATCCAAAGAAAATTTCATGAAAGATATTGTATGGCTCTCCAATCTGAAATTAAGAGGAAGTCATGGTATTTTAGGAAACCTTGGCGGCGTTTCTTATCAGGCAGTAAATCCGCAGATGATTCGTGATAATAACATTATTTTCGGCCAGGATCCATCACAGAATATTGCTTATTATGCGAGGACAAGACCCAATTCGGATTTAAAATGGGGGAAATCAGAACAAACCAACTTTGGGGTGGATGCTTCCTTCTTCCGCAACAGGCTTTCTATGCAATTTGATTACTTCGTGAAGAAATCAACCGATCAGATCTTTAATGTCAACCTTCAAAGTACAGCAACCTATGTAGATCAGTATGTAAATGCAGGATTATTTGAGGATAAAGGATATGAATTGGGAATTAATTTTAATGGTAAAAATACCGGAGATTTTACCTATTCAGTTGGAGCAACATTGAGTCAACTAAAAAATACGGTGAAGCAATTAGCTGATGTAGATGAGATCTTTATCAACAGTAATAACGTACGTGGGGTCTTGAAACCTACCCGTGTAAAAGTGGGAGAGTCTCTTTATTCTTATTATGGTTATAAAACCGATGGAATTTTCCAAAATCAAGCAGAAATCAACAATTATAAAGATGCTAATGGAAATCTTATTCAGCCTAATGCTAAGCCTGGAGATATTAAATTCCTGAAAAAAGAAGGCAATACAGGAGCATTGAATAATAATGATTTTGTAAACCTTGGAAATCCATACCCTAAGTTCTCCTACGGATTATCTTACAACATGACCTGGAAGAACTTTGATCTTAATTTATTCTTCCAGGGTGTATATGGAAACAAAATATTCAACGGATTGAAATTTATTTCTTTAAACCCAGGGGGAACAGGACAGAATTATAACATGGACAGAGATATTCTGAATGCATGGACTCCTCAGAATACCAATACCAATATTCCAAGAGTGGTACAGGGCGATCCAAGTGGTAATTACTCTAAAGTATCGGATTTCTATGTGGAAGACGGTTCTTATTTGAGGCTTAAAAACCTTACGGTTGGATATTCATTACCAAAAGAACTTTATAAGAAACTTGATGTGAATAAAATCAGAGTGTATGTGACCAGCAATAACCTGTTCACCATTACTAAATATACAGGCTTTGATCCTGAAGTAGGAATGGAGAGCTATGGTGTAGATACCGGAAGATATCCTCAGGCCCGTTCATTTATTTTCGGATTGGAAGTCGGGTTTTAATCTAAAAACAAATTTAAAAGTAAAAAGATGAAGATTTTCAATACAATAATTTTAATAACAGGGCTGTCTGCATCAGTATTATCATGTACCAATGAACTGAATATAGAGCCGGAAGGTACTCCAACTGAAGCTAACTTCTGGAAAAGCGAAAATGACTTGATTACCGGAGCTAATGCAATGTATAAACCGCTTTCTGACAGCGAATTTTATGGAAGAGGCTTTTTCTGGTTTATTAATGCCAGTGATGATATGGTAACAGGAAGATCAAAAAGTGAGGCAGATAATGTGAAGAATTTTAGCAGTAATTATATTGCTGCCGGAGATCTGGAAACCCAATGGAACAAAAGATATACAGTAATTGGTGTTGCGAATCGTGTTATCCGTAATATTGATAATATTCAGACTTCACAAGCTATCAAAAATAAGTATCTGGGAGAAGCGTTGTTTATGAGCAGCAGAATGTATTTTGAAATGGCTTACAGTTATGGAAATGAAAAAGCTGGTATTCCAATCATAGACCGTACGAAAGAACCGGATCCTAACCCAATTCCAAGAGCAGCCAATGTCATGGAAAACTACAATTATATTGTAAATGATCTGAAAAAAGCAGCAGAATTACTGCCTAGCCAGGAAGAACTTCCAACCAAAGATTATGGAAGACCTCATAAAGCCGCAGCTTGGGCATTGCTGGCAAAAGTATATCTGTTTATGAAAGATTGGAAGAATGCAGAATATTGGGCGAATGAAGTAATGACTAAAGGAAACAGAAATTTACTGAATAATTTTGGCGATGTTTTTAAAGCTGAAAACAATTACAGTTCAGAATATATTTGGTCAGTCCCAAGTACTACTAAATTTAATGGAGTAGGAAGTATCCTTCCGGGGGTAATGTTAGAAAACAAAGGTTGGGGAAAATATAATGGTTGGGGATACTTCCAGCCCACAAAAGAGTTGTATGATGAATATGAAACCGGAGACCTTAGACGAAGTGTAACCATCCTTAAAGAAGGAGATCAGTTTACTTTTGATGGAGCGGTAAGAACGTATGCTACTTCAAACTCCCTTACAAAAGCCCAGTTTAACAAATATATGGATGCTTTCAAATATCCATTTAAAGAAGGGCACGTAAATGCTAATGGAGATTATCCTTGTACAGACCTTGCAGTTCCTATTATGCGTTATGCTGAGGTAATTCTTATTAAAGCGGAAGCATTGCTTATGCAAAATAAACCTGCAGATCAGGAAATCAATATGATCAGAAAACGTGCTGGTCTTACTTCTAAAAGCGGTTGTACAATGGCAGACCTGAAACATGAAAGACGCTGCGAGCTTGCCGGTGAATGGGCAGACAGACACAGAGACCTTGTCCGTTGGGGAGATGCACAGGCAACGTATGCTAAACCACTTCATGGAATGGACGGAAAAGAAGCTTGGGCTGCAAGAAACTTTAATCCGGCAATCCATAATGTTTGGGCGGTGCCGCAGGTTGAGATTGTAAACAGCCACGGCGTTATTAAGCAAAACGAAGGTTGGTAAAATTTTAGTCATATATATTATCACTATATCATTGCAGAAATTCTGTGATGATATAGTCTTTTTAAAAAGGAAGGTGAAAGATTCCATCTGACGTATAAAAACAATACAATAAACGAATGAAACTATCAAAAATATTGGGTTTACTTGCTCTTGCTGTTTTCTCTGAAAACCAAGCACAGAATTATTTGAATTATAATGTAGGAAATGCCCATTCTCATAATGATTATATGCAGGAAATCCCTTTTTGGCAAGCGTATTATGCCAATTTTGGGTCTATTGAAGCAGATGTTTTTCTGGTGAAAGGAAAGCTTTGGGTGGCCCATACGGAAAAGGAACTTTCTGCAGACAGAACGTTGGAGAATCTTTATCTGGACAATATTTCAAAGCAGATCAAACTGAACAAAGGAAATATCTATAAGGATACCACTAAAAAGCTACAATTGTTGATCGATATTAAACAGGATTATAAGACAACCCTGAGCGCTTTGGTCAATACATTGAAAAAATATCCTGAAATTACCGGTAATTCAGGAGTGAAAATAGTGATTACAGGTGGAAGACCTCAGCCAGGTGATTTTAAAAACTATCCCAATTATCTGTATTTTGATGGAGATCTGAATAAAGATTATTCTACCGATCAGTTAAAAAGAGTGGGAATGTTCAGTGCAGATTTGCCAGAACTGGTAAAATGGAACGGAAAAGGAATTCCGAGAGACGAAGAAACGGAGAAAATCAAAAAGGCTGTAGATAAGGCCCATGCTCAACAGAAACCGATGCGTTTCTATGGAGCTCCTGATTTTCCTAATGCCTGGGTAAATCTGATGGATATGGGAGTAGATTATATCAATACAGATCATATTCCGGATTTAAAAAAGTTCATGAATACTATTCCAAGGAATTTCTATAAAAATACCAAAGAATATGCTGCTTATGCACCAACTTATAAAACAGATGGAATCAGTAAAAAAGTAAAAAATGTAATTCTTTTAATTCCGGATGGAACTTCCTTACCTCAATATTATGCAGCTTTTACAGCTAATAAAGGAAAGCTGAATGTTTTCAATATGAGATCTACAGGTTTATCCAAGACCAATTCATCGAACGCCTATATTACTGATTCAGCACCAGGTTCTACCGCTTTTTCTACAGGAGTAAAAACAAAAAATACATTTGTTGGAGTAGATGGAACAGGTAAATCCCTGGCCCAAATTCCAGATATTATTGCTGCAAAAGGGTTAGTCTCCGGATTGATCTCTACCGGCGATGTAACCGATGCAACACCAGCGGATTTCTATGCTCATTCTGATAACAGAAATAGTTCTGAACCTATTCTGAAAGATTTTGCAACCTCCAAAACAAAAATTCTGATTGGTGGTCCTACGAGCGGATTGACACCGGAAACAGAAAAGAAATTGAAAGAAGCAAAAGTAGATCTATACCATAGCCTTACGTCAGCTGAAAAAATAAACAACAGAACACTGATTATTGATCCTTTGGCCTCACAACGAGTAACAAGCGGAAGAGGAAACTGGTTAGCAGATGCTTTTGATCTTACCTTAAATGACCTGAAGAATAATAAAAAAGGATTCTTTATGATGGTGGAAGCTTCCCAAACTGATGGCGGCGGACACAGCAACAATATAGAACAATTGGTTACGGAGTTACTGGACTTCGATCATGTAGTAGGAAAAGCAATGAAATTTGCTGATGAAAATAAGGAAACTTTAGTAGTCGTAGTGGGAGATCATGAAACCGGTGGTTTAACACTTTTAGATGGAAGCCTGAAAGAGGGTTGGGTATTCGGAAATTTTAGTACCAACGACCATACTTCTATTCCGTCAAGTGTTTTTGCCTATGGCCCGAATTCCAAAGAGTTCACAGGATTATTTGAAAATACAGAAATTTTCAACAAAATCATGGCTGCTTATGGCATTGAAAAATAGCTGAATCCAATCAACTTCTATTCTTAATAAAAAAGTAGCCTCTATCTGATAAAGACTACTTTTTATTTGTTGTCAATATCACGACATTAAAAAATATCCAATGAAAATCGCCAGATTTTCAAAACTTTAGTGTATTTATTTTATTTCCCACAGATTGTACGGATTTACACAGATACTTCCGGATAAGAAAATTATAGTATTGATTTTTATGGCCAACAAATAATCTGCGTTATCTGCTCAATCTGCGAGAGTAAAAAAGCTGCCTCAACAAAGAGACAGCTTCAAGACTACAATTTATATTTAACGATACTAAAAATTCGTTTTTACAATCAGTTCTGCCAGTTCAGCATTCACAAAATCCATAGGCATTATCCCATACGATCCTTTTGTATTGCTTTGGAAGAACGTTTTAAGTTTCGGATTGATAGCGTTGGAAACCGTAGGAATACTAGGAATTCCGAATATCCCCGGTTTATAACCACTGGTGAAATTGATGAAAAGCTTGTCGCTATTACTGTTTTTAGCTTCATTGAAGAGATTGGAAATTCCGTTCCATTTATCATCATTATTGGTAACCTTATAGTAATCCTGAACCTTCAGCTGAGCTCCCGGATTATTGATTTCAAAGGTTGTGTTATCTGCCCATGAAGTAGCATTAATACCTTTAGCGGTGTTGGCTGAAAACCTTCTTAAGAGTCTGATCTTTCCTCTTACCTCTCCAAGAGTAGGAATCGTAGTTCCAAGATTCCATTTTGAAGGATTTTTCTGAATATATGAATCAAAAGTACTTTCAAAACTTCTTGTTGTGTTGGAGGCGTCATGTTCTTCTTTTACAGACATGATGATGGTTTCCGACGGATGACTTTCAAGGAATGAATAACAAGCATTAAGGACATCATCAAAATTTAAATTCTGATAAATAGCACCATGATGAATCGTAAATGAATTATCAATATGTCTGCAACGGATATCCAGGAATCGAACTCCTGCATTCAGCTGCTCAGCAATACTGAGGTTTTGTGTTTTCGCCGTACCTGTTACTACAGGAGCATCTATACGCGCTCCGGAATCATGAGTTCCGGGAATAGAGATTTTTGAAATTGAAATATTATCCTGCAGGCCAGCCATCCAGCTGTTCATTTCCACAGGAACGGCTGATGCCATTTTGTAATTTGCTTTATTAAGAGAGGTAAGACCTGTGTCATTAGAATCTCTTTCTGCCATATCTTCCGAGCATGAGTAGAATACAGCTGCAGTTGCAATACTAAGTGTAAAAATTTTTACATATTTGATTGGGCGCTTGAACATAGTTTATATTTTAATTGTAGCTAAAATTAAGAATATGTCAAGCAATGAGGAGTTAACTTAGTTTTAAGAGATGATTAAGTTGTTGTGTAGAGACAGGAAGTTAGGAGTTAGAAGAAAGAAATACTTTGAGTCAGGGGTAGATCAACTCCAGCTTCCATCATCCCTCTCCTACTTAAAACACAAAATCTTCTTTCATTCCCGGAATTTTGAATCTATGTTCTCCCATTTTGAAATTATCCATTGTAATAAGAGGCTGAATTTTATGGATAAACTCCTTATGAATATTTTCTGGTACTTTTACCTCATCATCACATGAGGAGTACTCTCTGTCTACAATGACTTTTCCGGTAGAAAAATTAATTTCATTGGTAAAATCAAATTCACAGGTGTCATTAAAATTATCAAAGGAACCAATCAGGTAAAAATCACCGTTCTGAAATCTGAAGGTATGTTTGTTAACCTGAGTATGCCTTGAATTGGAGAAAAAACTTTGTTCTACAATTAGGCAGTTATTTTTTATCTGAATGTTAAGAATATTATCATCTGGGTAAAAGCCTAATCCGCTTGAATAGAGTAGAGAGGAATTCTCTTTCCAAATTTTAGCTTGTCCCTGTTCATTTTTCAGGATATAGAAAACTCTTTGATAATCCTTTTTCCCGGGAGCCCTTTCATAGTCAGATGCCGTTTTATCTGTATCAAATACAATAACCGTTTCTTCTTTTCCGTCTTTATCCAAATCTCCTTTGATCTCAGTAACTTTCTTGTAACCTTTTGGAACGGAAAAAATTTTCAGATTTTGAGCATATGATAGAGTAGCCAGTAGGATGAAAATAAAAGAAAATATCTTTTTCATTGGGCATAATATTCAGAAATTATAATCCGGTATCCTCTTTTACGATTAGTTTAGATTCGTCCAAGCTGCTTAGGTTACCCTTTATTGATTTGTATATTCCAGTAATATCGGTTTCTTTGCCTTTGGCATCAGTTACGGTAACTCCAGTAGAATAAGATGCGTCTTCTGCATAGTAAGATTTGTATACCTGATATTGATAACCATTATGAGAAAATGACAGATAATGAAGTTCCATTCCGGCATTCTGTTTCCCTCCGCCTCTCATATAAAACCTGTAGCTGAATTGTTTCCAGCTATCCTTGGTTTTTGTTGACGGGAACTCCATTTCTACTTTATTTTTGTTTCCGAAGCGATATTGGATGTATGCATCTTTTTTATCCTTTACCAATGCCATTTTCTTTCCATTTTTTGTTTCAAAAGAATAGATGATTTCTTCATTGGGTAAAAGATATTGTGCCCAAATTGACAACGGAAGTGCCAAGGCAAACAAGACCAGTAATTTTTTCATGATTGGGTGTAGTTTATAGTTGATGCAGTAACTTGAGAATGCTCAATGATTCATTCTCAAATTACTGCATTTTTAGATTTTCAAATTATTTCGTCATTATATCGGCAAGATCTTCCCAGAACATCGGATAAGACTTTTCCACAACCTCTTCATCTTCAATAGTAAGCTCTCCAATGAGGCAGTAAGGCGCAAAGCTCATAGCCATTCTATGATCTTGGTATGTTTTAATTGAAATATGTGCTTCAGGCTCTCCGAAACTTACAGACTCAATGGTTAAATCGGTAATTTTTGTTTCAGTGCCGAGCTTTTTCAGTTCATTATATAGAGCCTGCAATCTATCAGTTTCTTTTACTCTTAACGTTCCTAATCCTGAAATTTCAAAAGGAATTTTCAGAGCTGCAGCAGTTACACAAAGGGTTTGTGCAATATCTGGACAGTTGTTCATATCCAGAACAATTTTTTCAGGGAAAGTAAAATCAGGCTGAGGTTCTAAAGTCAGTTTGTGCTCCGCTTCAGAATAGGTTGTTTTAATTCCGAAGAAATCCTCATAGATTTTTGCAATGGCAGAATCTCCTTGTGTAGATTCTTTGTAAAAACTTTTTAAATGAATAGTTTCTCTTCCCAATGCACAGATCGAGTAGAAATAGGAGGCCGAACTCCAGTCACTTTCCACTTCGTAACTTTTGAGAGAAGCTTCATCATTTGGAGTGAAGGGTTTTACCTTAATCGTATTTCCTTCAAAACTGTTTGTAATTCCGAATCTTGTAAGAATATCAAGGGTCATTTCAATATAAGACCTTGAAGTCACTTCACCCACAAGGTGAATCTCCAATCCGTTTTCAAGTTTTCCTGCAATAAGTAGCAGGGAAGTAATAAACTGGCTGGAAATATTAGCCGGAACATTTACAGAAGTCTGTGTAATCTTTTTTCCTGTAATTTTTAAAGGCGGAAAACCTTCGTTTTCCATATATTCAATTTCAGCACCAAGATCTTTCAAGGCACTTACCAGATTTTTAATAGGTCTTTCCTTCATTCTTCCGGAACCGGTAAGAATCGTGGTTTTTCCTTCCTGAATAGAGTAGTAGGACGTAAGAAAACGCATGGCTGTTCCTGCATGGTGAATGTCCACTACTTCTTTAACTTCAGACAAGGCTTTTTTCAGCAATTGGGTATCCTGAGAATTGGATAAATTCCCGATTTTTATATTACTAAACAGGCTTTCCAGAATCAATAAACGATTCGAAATACTTTTCGAACCGCTGATCTGTACTGTTTTATTTCCTATTAATGTTGATTTTTCTAGCTTCTTCATTATTTCTTCATATTTCAATCCTGGTCACATACTTTAAATACCTTCCTATATATCAGAAGTATGTGACCAGGAATCTTATTTTAATTTTTCATTATTCTGATGCCGTTCCTTATCGCGGTCAGTTTTGATCTTCATTTTTTTATCAAAAGCATCTTGCAGATTAACTCCGGTTTGGTTAGCCAGGCATAATGTTACAAAAAGCACATCAGCCAGTTCTTCTCCGAGGTCTTTACTTTTATCACTTTCCTTTTCGCTCTGCTCACCATATCTTCTGGCGATAATTCTTGCTACTTCACCTACTTCCTCCGTCAGCATAGCCATATTGGTCAGTTCATTAAAATATCTTACGCCGATGGTTTTAATCCATTCGTCAACCTGTTGTTGTAATTGAGTGATTTCCATTATTGATAAGCTCCGATAGTAGGATTAGTGGTTCTTGGTTCGTTTACGATATCAAAAGGTACGGTTCCTGCTATGGTGGTATTTCCTTTGCCTTTGGCCGGAGAAGTTGTTTTAACTCTCAGATTCATTTTTGCAGCGAAATAATTCATAAACTGCGGATCTGTATTTTTGATGCTCTGTATCACATTCACATTATTGTCGAAGGTAAAACCTGCTTCAGATGTACTGGAGTATTTTAACAGACAGTTTTGAATTAAATATTCAAATTGTTGCCCTGGTGTTTGTTCAAACTGTACAGCGTTATCCCTGTCAGAATATACAATACTGTTATATAAATTAAATTGCTGCAAGGCTCCCTGTTCTGTTTGCCCAGCATCATTTTTCCATTCATTTGTTGCAAAGATTCCTTTTCTGTCAAACGTTCCCATCGATTTAGAGTAGTTGGCAATCGTAGCATGGGTATAGTTATGTTTTCCACCCTTGAAGATTCCAATACATGACAAGCCACAGTTATTCATGACTAAATTACTTGCAGTAACGGTAGAGTTTACAGCATACATTCCATATTCAAAGAAAGTATGAATGAAGGAATTGGAGATATTAGCCGTTGTTTGCTTCATTTCTAAGCCTCTTGTTCCGCCAAATAGCCTTGCATGGTTCATATTAAGAATAGAATTAGGTTCCATTTTAATAGAATTCCAGTTTTTAGAAATGGTATCATAATAAGGGTCATTTCTATCCCCACGAAGAATGATCTGATTGTCCAGGGTTCCGTTGATATTTAAAACAGCATTTGAAGAAACCTTCATTCCGCTGTTTTTATGAAAATATACCTTTGTCCCTGGATCTATATCCAATGTTACATTCTTATCAAGAGTAAGATCACCGTAGATGATTTTCGCTTTATTATTGGTCCATGTGGTAGAACTTGTAATTACATTAGGATTGGTTGGTGTCTGAATAAAGAATTCAGCATCCTGAACTACGGAGAACAAAGTAACATGCTGTTGTCCGGCAGGTCCGGAAAAAATCACTTTGTCTTCGGCAATGGCTTCAGGTCCTGTTGCCTGAGGAGCAATTTCTACATATATATAGAGACTGTCTTTTTTTCTTAATGGAACATCCTTAAAATCATATCCCGGTTTTCCATCCACATTAATTCTGTATAACGAGGTCGCTCCTTTCTCAAGATTTACCCTTGGGATCAAAACATCTTTATCTTCATTATTATATACTTTTACTACATAGGTTTCTGAACGTACCTGATGATAAACTGTGTCGCAGAATACAGTATCCCTTGAAAACCTCAGTTGTTGTGTAGGGGTATCAAAGGTAATATCATCCTTATTACATGATACTGCTACCAGGAGCATCCAGAAAGAAAAAGCCAGTAATAATTTGAATTTCATTGAAATTAAAGTTTAAGTAAGTTCCAAATTTAACGAAAATACTTTGAATTTCTTATCAAGAAAAAAATATTGAATTCAGTATTTGGAAATTAGAAAAAAAGTTGTACTTTTGCAACCTAAAATTAGCAGAGAAATATCCATTACTATTTCGAAAGCAAACTTTAATTTTTTAAAAATAGCATTATGAAAAACGGAATCCACCCAGAAAATTATAGACTTGTTGTTTTCAAAGATATGAGTAACGACGAGGTGTTTCTTTGCAAGTCTACTGCAGAAACAAAAGATACTATCGAGTTCGAAGGACAAGAGTATCCATTAATCAAAATGGAAATCTCTTCAACTTCTCACCCTTTCTACACTGGTAAAGTGAAATTAGTTGACACTGCAGGTAGAGTTGATAAGTTCATGAACAAATACAAAAAATTCGCTAAGTAATTTTTGTATACTCAAAATATTAAAGCCTTTCATTTTTTTTGGAAGGCTTTTTTGTTGTTTTAAATTCAATAGAAATGGGCTTTAACCCATTTACAATAAATAAAAAAATCCACTGACTTTAGCCAAAATCTAAAATTTCGCTGGAATATAGATATTCAGGTTGATCTGTTTATTATCTTTTAACTTACATCTTAACTTCTCTCATCTTTTTGTATTTTTGTTTCTAGGCAGTATAAGGATCTGCTTTAGCCTTTGCCTTTTAACCTTTAACTTCTAAAAAATGCAATTAGTATTTTCAGACGCACAATATTGGGAAGATTTTCTTCCGCTTACCTTTACCCGACCGGTTGCAGCCATGCGATGCGGAATCCTTACTTTCTCTGAAAGATGGCAGAGAATTCTTGAGAATACTGAAATTTCTTATTTTACAGAAATGTATCTTCAGGATAAATTTAAAACTCCGGAAGAAAAGGAAAGTCTTTTCATTGTTCCGAACTTTATCCCCACAGCATCCGTTATCCAGCAGATCAAAGATCTTAAACAAGGGGAAGCTTTGGTGTATGAAGATGAATTGGTAGCCGCGAAGATCAATATGAAAGGATTTTCCCTGAATCAGATCGAAAAAATGACAGATATCAAAGAAGAGCTTATTTTCTTTAAAAAGCCTACTGATCTGTTTACTTATAATCATCACGCCATTGATTTTGATTTTGATCTGCTTACCAACGGTAGAACATCACAGGAGTTATCTTCTACCAACGGGTTTTTAGGAGATAAAAAAGATTTGTTCATTGAAGAAGGTGCTCAAATCGAGTTTTCCACATTGAATACTAAAACCGGAAAGATCTATATCGGTAAGAATGCTGAAGTGATGGAAGGTTGCAATCTTCGTGGTCCTATAACTCTTGGGGATGATTCCAAATTTAATTTAGGATCAAAAATTTATGGAGCCACTACCATTGGTCCGCACTGTAAAGTAGGAGGGGAGGTGAATAATATTGTAATCTTCGGATATACGAGCAAAGGACATGAAGGATTTGTAGGAAATTCTGTAATAGGAGAGTGGTGTAATTTTGGAGCAGATACCAATTCTTCCAATCTTAAAAATAACTATAGCCATGTTAAGCTATGGAATTACAGAACCAAAGCTTTCGAAGACACTGGTTTACAGTTTGCAGGTCTGATCATGGGAGACCATTCCAAAACAGCGATCAATACCCAGTTGAATACCGGAACTGTAATAGGAGTTGCCTCTAATATCTTCAAACCAGGTTTTCCACCGAATCTTGTGGAAAACTATTCATGGGGTGGCTTAAAAGATGATGAAAGATTCAGATTGGATAAAGTCTATGAAGTGGCAGAACGAGCAATGGCCAGAAGAAAAGTAGCTTTAACTGAGGAAGATAAGGCTATTTTGAAGCATGTTTTTGAGACGTATTAATTCTATTATAATAAAAACTTCAAATATTTTTGAAGTTTTTTTATTTTTGATGTAATAGATTGTAAAGACTGGTTGTCTTACCTATAAGAAACAAAACTCATGACCCAAGAAACTTTCAAGAATACGGTGTTTATTCTCAAAGACGAGATGTATCGTTTTGCGAAGCGATTCGTCATGAGTAGTGATGAGGCGGAAGATGTAGTACAGGATATCATGATAAAACTCTGGCAGAAACGGGAAGAACTGGGACAATTTGGAAACTTAAAATCCTATGCGCTGAAGTCTGTCCGGAATGAATGCCTGAACCGTCTGAAGCATCACGATGTGAAGATAGGCTTTGCGGATATGCAGCTTCACCGGTCGGAGCTTTACAGTATGGAAGTTGATAACCTTAAGGAACATATTGTAGGATTTATCAATCAGCTCCCCGAGAAACAAAAGCTGGTGATCCACTTGAAAGATGTAGAAGAGTACGACGTTTCCGAAATTTCTGAAATGCTGGAAATGGAGGAAAATGCAGTAAGGGTAAACCTTATGCGGGCAAGACAAAAAGTAAAAGAACAAATCTCACAACTGATGAGCTATGAAAAAAGATCAATTACAAGATAAATACGACGAAATCTTCCGGGATATAAAGGAAGAAAAAATGGAATGGAGTTTTGATGATTTCCTTCAGCAGGCAGAAAATAAAACTTCTGAAGAAAACACAACCCCTATTATTCCATTAGAAGAAAAGAAAAAGCCCTCATTTCCCAAATGGTTCTGGATGGCTGCCAGTGTAATGTTGGTCTTTGGGATCGGATTTTTCCTTAAAAATAATTCAGGAACAGGAGTTCATGACAAGGAAAGTCTGGTGAAAAACGAAGTGTTAAAGCAAAAGTCCGGGTTTATTGAAGAAAATAATAATCACCAGGAACAAGTAGCAGTGAATCATACCGATTCTATTTCAGGAGCTAAAAAAGATTCCATCTTTCAGGATAATCATGTGGCAGAAAAAGATGTTATGGATGAAATCTTACCGAAAAGAGGAAGGCTTAAAAAAGAAAGAAGGCCAAGATATGCTGATAATTCCTCTTTTAAAAATAACAAATCTAAAGATTCTACAGGATATGAAAATTCTTACGTTATTGTAAACGGGAAAAGAATTGACAATGTAGAAGAAGCTATTAATGTAACAAAATACTCATTCCAGATATTTGCAAATAACGTTAGTGAAAAATTGGCACAGCCTACGGTGGTAGATGATGATTATTAATCAGAATAACAGTTGCCATCATTAACTTAAAAATAAAATTGACTCATGAAAAAACTATTCATAATATTCGCCCTCGCTTTTTCCCATTTCTTTAATGTATATGGACAAAAAGATAAATTTGACCAACTCTTTGATAAATATCAGGAAGTAGAGGGAGTAACCTCTATTAAGATTGCCAAACCGATGTTCGGCATGCTTAGCAGTCTTAATATTGATGATTCCCAGCTGGATCAGATAAAACCGCTATTGTCAAAAATTAACGGGCTCAAGATTCTTATTACGGAAAATCCAGAGAAAGGAAATACTGCGGAAGGGCGTAAAGTTCAGAGTAACATGTCCCAATTGAGTAAAGATATTTCTTCTTATCTAAAGAATCTGAACTACAACGAAATCATGTCAGTGAATAATGCCGGAGCTAAAGTGAAATTTTTATCCGCGGAAGCTAAAAACGGTATTCTGGATGATCTGTTACTAAGTATTGACGGCGGAAGTGGGGAAAGTATTTTTGTAATGCTTGACGGAAAGCTTTCTATGGACGATGTAAGCAAGATCATTAACTCCAGTGAAACCAAAAAGAATCCAATTTCCAATACAAGAAATAATCTTACTTCAGGTAATAATTCGTCTTATCTTAACGGAGAAGCCAGAAACGTTGGTGATTTTTCAGGAATTCAGGTCAGCACCGGTGTCAATGTAATTTTTAAACAGGAAACACCAACCAGTGTAAAAGTGATTGCAGATGCAGATAAATTAGAATACATTATTACCAAGGTGGAGAATGGTACTTTAAAAATTTATATTGATAATAAAGGAGTAAGAAATCTGAGATTTAAAAACTTAAGTGTCAATGTGTCTTCTCCAAAAATGGACAATATTGATGTGTCATCCGGTTCTAATCTTACTGTTGTAAACTCTATTCAGGAGAAAAATATGAAGATTGATGCTTCATCCGGAGCTAATATTACCGGTGACTTTAAAGTCTCAAATGCAGCAAGTATTTCAGTATCCTCAGGGTCAAATATCAGAGCAGGAATTACTGCCGGAAATATCGGAATTAAAAGTTCAAGCGGATCTAATATGAGTCTGAGTGGAAAAGCAGATTCCGGAACTATAGATATTAGCAGTGGGGCATTATGTAAAGCAGATGATTTGAAATTTACTTATCTTGAAACGGAAGCTACTTCCGGAGGGAATGTTACCGTAAACGTATCGGATAAATTAAAAGTAAGAGCATCTTCAGGAGGATCTGTGAGATATAAAGGAAGACCGGAAATAGAGTCCAACATCAGTAAGACATCAGGAGGATTACTAAGACCAATGGATTAAAATGATTACCATGAAAACGCTCAAAACTATTTTCTTCTCAATTTTGGTAATCGGTAGTCTTCAATCCTGTATTGTTTCTGAAAAACCTAACATGGACTTCTTTTCAGATGCAAGATATGATTTTAAAGATGCCAAGTTTACAAGTTTTAATGTGCCGTTACTGCTGGCTAAGCCCTATATCAAGAAGGCTTTAAGAGAAGACGGAGAGAGTGAAGAACTTATTAGTCTCATTAAAAAGGTTTCTAAAATAAAAGTTCTTACCGTAGAAAACGGCAGCAAAGAAATGTTGAATGATTATGCCAAATTTTTGAATACTAATCATTATGAAGACTGGGCTACCATAAAACATAATGGTGAAAATGTAAACCTGCGAGTAAAGCAAAAAGGAGAGGCTATTAAGAATATGCTGATTACAGTGAATTCAGATAAAGAATTAGTCTTTGTAGATGTAAGAGGGAGTTTTACACCTGATGATATTTCAAAAATGATTAATGCTGTTTCAGATAAGTAATTGATTTCACTTCAAAAATCTTCCTATGGAAAAGCTTATTAAAGAAGTTCGTATGTTAAAGATATATGCAGCTTCGCTTACTGTAGTTTGTGTATTACTTTTTATACTGGCATTTAAAGCCAATCCTTCTGTAGAACGTTTTAAAGAAATAGATGTAGAACGCATCAATATTGTTGAAAAAGATGGAACTTTAAAAATGGTCATCAGTAATAAAGAGCGTCAGCATCCGGGAATGGTGAATCATAAAAATATGAATCAGAGAGAAAGGGATGCAGGATTGATTTTCTTTAATTCATTAGGGGATGAATGTGGGGGACTTGTATATGATGCTGATGAAAAAGGATCAGGAATGGTATATTCAATAGATCAGAGAAATACAGATCAAATCATGCAGCTCCAGTATCTTGAAGAAACCGGAAAAGATAAAAAAAGAGTGTACGGCTTAAAACTTTGGGATCGTCCGGATGATTTCCCTTTGGAAGCTATTATTAAGTTTGAGGATTCCCTGAAAAAGCTCAATGATCCTGTTGCCAGTAAAAAAGCATACGCAATGCTTAGAGAACAAGGCAGGTTAACCAATGAACGATTTTTTGCAGGGAAAACAGCAAACGGAGATGTTGGAGTTTTTATCCGTGATACCAAAGGAAAAGTAAGGCTAAAATTATATGTAGATAAAAATAATCAGACCCATATTGAGAATCTGGACGAGAATGGGAATCTTGTAAAATAATTGTTATTGATCAAAATATTGATCCCAGACAAGTAGTTTCAGACATACTAAATTTATTTTGTGAAGGAAAACCGTTCTTAAAAAGGGCGGTTTTTCGATTTAACTTATTGATTATTAAATTTTATTTAAACTATTAAAAATGATTTTCATATGTCATCAAAATAACCTAATTTTGCAAAGAAAGTAAAGATGTCTATTCATAACAAAATTGTAGAGACAGCCATCACTTTCGATGACGTTCTTCTAGTCCCTTCTTATTCAGAAGTTTTACCTAACCAGGTTTCATTAAAATCAAGACTTACCGACAAAATCACGCTGAATGTTCCGATAGTTTCCGCTGCAATGGACACTGTTACTGAAGGTGATTTAGCAATTGCCCTGGCAAGAGTTGGTGGGTTAGGCTTTATCCACAAAAACATGACGATTGCCGAGCAGGCAGCACAGGTAAACCGTGTGAAACGTTCCGAAAACGGAATGATCTCCGATCCGGTTACCCTTTCAAAAGACCACACTTTAGGACAGGCTAAAGAGATGATGGCTCAGTTCAAAATCTCAGGACTTCCTGTTGTGGATGCTGATAATGTTCTTATCGGAATTATTACCAACAGAGATGTAAAATATCAGGAGGATCTTGATATGAAAGTGGAGGAGATCATGACCAAAGAAAACCTGATCACTTCAGACAAAGATACCAACCTTGAAAAAGCGAAAGAAATTCTTCTTAAAAGCAGAGTTGAAAAATTACCAATCGTAGATAAGGATAACAAGCTTGTAGGTTTAATTACGATTAAAGATATCGATAATCAACTTGAATATCCAAATGCCAACAAAGACCAGAGCGGTCGTCTTATCGTAGGGGCCGGAGTTGGAGTTGGAGAAGATACTTTAGACAGAATTGAAGCTTTAGTACAGGCTGGAGTGGATATTATTGCAATTGATTCTGCTCACGGACATTCTAAAGGTGTTTTAGATAAAATTTCTGAGATCAGAAAGGCCTATCCAAACTTAGATATCGTAGGAGGAAATATTGTAACGGCTGAAGCGGCTGCAGATCTAATCAAAGCAGGAGCTAACGTTCTTAAAGTAGGGGTTGGCCCAGGTTCTATCTGTACAACAAGAGTGGTTGCCGGAGTTGGAGTACCTCAGTTATCCGCTATTTACAATGTATACGAATATGCTAAATCTCAAAACGTAACAGTAATTGCTGACGGTGGAATCAAGCTTTCAGGAGATATTGTAAAAGCTATTGCAAGTGGAGCAGGAGCAGTAATGCTAGGTTCTCTTTTAGCAGGTACAGACGAAGCTCCGGGAGACGAAATTATTTTCCAGGGAAGAAAATTCAAGTCTTACCAAGGAATGGGAAGCCTTTCCGCAATGAAGAGAGGTGGAAAAGAAAGATATTTCCAGAGTGAAGCTAAAAAATTCGTTCCGGAAGGAATTGAAGGAAGAGTACCACACAAAGGGAAATTAGAAGATGTGATCTTCCAGTTAACCGGAGGTTTAAGAGCGGGTATGGGATACTGTGGAGCTAAAGATATTGAAACTTTACAGAAAGATTCCAAATTAGTAATGATTACAGGAAGCGGATTGAAAGAATCGCACCCACATGATGTGATTATCACTCAGGAAGCTCCAAACTATTCTTTATAGAGAAAGAATATTCATAATATAAAAGAAGCTGCACATCTGTGCGGCTTTTTTTATATTCAGATTCTTGAGTCTATTTTTTTAATGGTTTTAAAATTGTTAATCAAAATAAATATTTAGAATTATGTAACAAAAATATATGTTTTCCGACTAACTATTGTGATTTTAAAAATATGTTTGTTTTTTATATGTAGAAAATGAATGTAACTGATTGAAATGTGTTTGAAATCTAAAATTTAAAAACCTATTTAAAAATTATAGAAATGAAGAAAACTTTCCTTTATGGAGCAGCGCTATTTTCGCTTTCGCTGTCTGCGCAGCAACAGCTGCCAAAACAGAAACTATGTGGATTTGACCAGCTTTTAGAACAGCAAGATAAAGAAAATCCAGGAGCAAGGGAAGCCCTTGAAAACATTGCAAGAAAAATTCAATTAGAACAGAAAAAAAATCCATCTGCCTTTAATAAAACGGTAAATGGAATTTATGAAATTCCAGTTGTTGTTCATGTAATTGAAGGGGGAGATGGTGGATTTAGCAGAACAAATGCACAGATTCAGACATGGATAGAGAATGCTAATAAAATGTATGCAGGAACATATCCATGGCCTTCTAATGGCGTGCCGGCTGATTTTGGTACAGCAGCTGTATTCCCAATTAGATTAGTACTGGCAAAAAGAACTCCACAATGTACGGAAACAACAGGTATTGTAAGATATAACGGAAGTTCTCTTCCTGGATATAGTACTTCTGGAATGGCTCAACAGACAGCTAATGGTGCTACGAGAGCAGCTATTAAGGGATTAGCTCCACACTGGCCTGAATCTTCTTATTTCAATATTTATTTGATCAATATGTTTGATGGAGACCCTACTCCAAATGCCGGTTTAATGGGATTTGCTGCATTTCCGAATTCGCAGGATAGCCAATATGAATCTTTTATGAAGGCCGGAACTGTAAGTACTCTTCATGATACAACTTTTGCTCATGAGTTTGGGCATGCTATGGGGCTATATCATACATTCCAGGGAGGAAATTATCAAGTAAGCAGTTCCAATGCTAACTATTGTCCACCTGCTACTACAGGAGATTGTACAAAAGATAATGATATGGTTTGCGATACGGAAAGAGCGGGGGCAGCTTATTTTGGTGTTCCACCTACAAATGCACAGACCAATCCTTGTACATCAACTAATTATCAGGGAGTACAGTATAATATGATGAATTATACAAATTCAATAGCACAGAAATTTACTCTTGGGCAAGGGGATAAAATACAGGGATTGTTTATGTTACTTAGAAGTAGCTTGACGACCTCATCAGGTGGTACGCCAATTTCTACATCTACAGGATCTACTACACCTATAGCAGCTTGTGCTCCAACTGGTGTAACGAATATGGGAGATTATTTGATCGGTCCTACTTCTGTTAAACTAGGACAAATTAATAATGCTAGCTCAGGGCTATGGACTGGTGATCCTTCTTATTATGTAGATTATACCTTACAATCTTGTTTGAAAAACTCTCATACTACCTTAGCTGTTAATCAACCACAAACTATTGAGGTGGAAATTTTCCAAAATCCTCAGTTTGTAAGAGTTTGGATTGATTATAACAATAATGGTTTATTTGAAGAATCAGAATTAGTTGCCAGTGGAGATGATATTCAACTGGGTGCAGATTTAAGAGGACTTTTCACGGGAACATTTACTCCTCCTTCCACAGCGGTTATGAATACTCCTTTAAGAATGAGAGTGATAGCTGAAGGTTTTGATGAGGGAGATCCAATAGCATTTGCAACTTGTGGGCAGTTAAACTATGGACAGGCAGAGGACTATTCTGTGACATTAGTTTCAAACCTTGGAACAAGCGAAACAAAAGCTAATAATAATGATTTAGTGATTTATCCTAACCCGGTTGCTACTGGAGATAAGATTTTCATTAAAGCCAAAAATGGAAAGAATCTTAAAGTTTCAATTTCTGATATGGCAGGAAGAGTAGTGGCTAACCCAACCGTATCTCAGGAAGAAAATGGAGTTTATAAAGTAAGTCAACAACTTGAAAAAGGAGTTTATATGATTCAGGTTTCTAATGGAAAAGATAGTAAAACATCTAAGCTGATTATTAAATAACTTTACTAAATTAAATAAATATACATGCCTCCAGTAAATGGGGGCATTTTTTATTTTAATTTTTTATAACTGAATCTACGTTTGATAACCGAATTCAAAAATTTCCCCTTGGAAGATGCCTTACCAAAGTCTTCAGCAATATGGGAAGGAACCTTAAAATAATCATACACCGCTCCGGACTGATAGAAAATTCTTATTATTTCAGTTTCCGGAAAATAGATAAAATGATTGATAACACTGGATGGCATATTCTATGTCCAGCAAAAAATATTCCCTAAAAATGAAATAAAAAGGCTTCCGGAAATTCCGAAAGCCATTATTGATTTTTACTAGTATAAATTTAAAAAGAAAAACCCTTTCAGATTGAACTAAAAGGGTTGAATTTATTAATGGATTTTGCTGTTTCTATAGATATTTTCTCTAGGAATTCAGCAAATCATGATAATTGGTAATATGTAGATATCCTTCTTCTTTGATACTGACCTCTAATTGATGTTTGACTGCTATATCGTAAATTTCTTTTGGAGACATACTTCCTTTTTTACTAAGGGTTTTGCTCATATTTTTAAGCAAATCAAGATGTAGAATCAGATCTTCTCTTGTTTTTTGTACGAGTTCCTGCATCAGTGTTTCGATTCTTTCGTCGGTGATGTGCTGCTGCATACGATGAGGATAGGCTTCCAGATTATAAGCAGCCTGATACTCTTCTTCAAAACCGTATTTTCTGATGAAATCAATGACAAGGCTTGTTGCCTGCTCCCTGTCGTGGCTTCTGCCGATACTGGCATGCTGGTTTCCAAAAATAATTTCTTCAGCAATTCCTCCTGCCAGATAGATTTTGATTCTGTTTAGAATACTTTCCTTGGTATCATGAATTTGATGTGGGAAAGTAAAACCGGCTGCATAACTGCTTGCTACTTTGCTTTTAAGCTGTAGTGGGGCAAAACCTGTATACAGCATATAAGAAACGGCATGCCCGCATTCATGAACACTGATATTGGCCACTGCATCCTGTTGATTAGCCTGACGTATACTGTCGATTCTGCCTAGATATGGAATTTCAATAGTTCTGGAACCCCTCTTTCCGGTAATAATCTTTTTATCCTGGAGATAATCGATTTCGATATTTTTATCTTCATGGATAATGGCTTCAAACAGAAATTTGCTGAGGTTAGTGTCTAAAATATCCACAACGCTGCTGAATACTGGACGCACTCCCTGAACCGGAAAAACTCCGTTTCTGTAGATCAGTTCATTGATGGCTTTATTTATTTTTAAAGAAACCCCGAATTTCGTTTTCGTTTTATGCTTCAGGTTATTGATTTCCCGTTGGATAAGCTTATGAAAATCCTCAGTTTTTAATGAAAAATAAATTAAATGAATATTCCCGAATCTTGCTACCTGTTCAGGGCGAAACTTTCTGGCTAAAGCATTTTTAATATCAACTACCGTTATTTTTTTTGTGAAAGCATGGTAAATATTGGCATCAACATCTGCCTCACTGGTTTCTCTTGACATCTGAAACGCTTCGTCCAGGTTTCCACTAATAATGATAAGCATTTTGCTGTAATCTACGGGTTCATAGATTTTCTTTTCTTTCTGCTTTTTGCGGATCAGCTTAATCATATCTTCCTCTTTCATATCAATGATGCTCATGACATCATCATCCATGCTGAGGTATTTTTTTAATTCTTTGGCATCCCACAGGTTCAGATATGGATTTTCATCCAGCTCCGTTTCTCCGTTCTGCTTTCGTCTGTCATTTTCTTTTTTTCGGAAAAGATAGGAGAATAGATAATGTTCAAGATCTTCCCGTTCTCTTTTGCTCAAACGCCCATCACTCAAAAGCTCCCAAAAATCAGTGAACTTGGTTTGAGGAACCGGAATACCATCCGGATCTATGGTATTGAAACGCTGGATCTCATCAAAAAGAGCAATGCTTGGTTTCTCATCACTTAATCCATTAGTTTGTAAGATGTCTGAAACACTTTTGCTCCAAGATGTTTCATCTGTATTGCTTAATTCAATTTCCACAAAACGATTTTGAAAATCAAGAAAACGAACCATCTTCCTCACCAGATCCGTTTTTCCTACTCCGGTCATTCCCCATAAATTGATTACCACGGGACGGGTTAAGATCTCAGGCATCAGATACCAGATCTGGATATATTCCATGATATCATCGATGATCTTATCTATACCAATGAATTCTTTTTTTAGATAAGCTTTACAATCGTCCAGCTTTTTCTTTTTCTTCCGAATTTCTTCTTTATCAATAATCATGGATGAAAAATACACTATTTTTTTAGATTATCCTTAAAATCCTCAACCCTGAAATCAGTCAGAGCATTTCCTTTTTCAATTTTTTCCTTAGAATAGAGCCTGAAGTCATTTTCCGTTTTTTCCAGGAGATAATCATAAGGGCCTACATGGGAAATGAGTTTTACCAGAACGGGAGAGATTTCAAGACAGATAAAAAGTCCCATGATAAAGGTAGCTGCCAGTCCTATAATAGCAGAGTTTTTACCCAATTCATCCAGGGCCTGAAGTCGAGCTGCAAATCCATTAAACTTATCTTCAAAGGTTTCTGTAGATTTTCTTTCGGTTTCAAGATTGGTATAGACTTTTGAGATCTCTTTATCCAGATACTCTAGTCTTGGAGCTACCTGTTTCTGATAATTCTCAAGATCTTGTCTGCGTTGCTCCTTCAACTGTTGTTTACGTTTGGCATTAGGTCCATATCCTTCTTTTCCACTAGTTAAACCAGACTCTTTTCCCAGAATTTCCTTTTCAAGTTCTACAGATGCAGAATCGTATGATTGCTGATATAAAGCTGTTTTTTCTGCAATCTGTTTCTTTTCAGTTTCAAAAGGACCGCTTTGCTGAAGAATTCTTCCGGTCATTTCGCCCTGAAGCTGTTTTTTATTCCTTTGAATAATGGTGTTTAATTGCTTATTTACCTCCTTTTCAAAGATTTTAAGTTCTAACGGTTTTGAAATGATAATCCCTAGAAATGTGGCGAGGATTAAACGGGGAATAGACATCAGGATCTGATTCCACCATGTCCCGGTTTTTTTGATGGAAGACACAATGTATCGGTCAAGGTTAAAAATCATTAACCCCCACAGAATTCCAAATCCTATGGATGCCCAGATATCATCAAATACGGTATACATAGCATAACCTGCAGAAAGAGTGGCAAACACTGCCGTGAAAAGTACAATTCCCCCGATACCGGAAAATTTATTCCATTCACTTGGGGTCTTTCTTAGAATATGGATGTTCCCTCCGGAGCATACCATCAGGAACTTCTGGAACCAGTTTATTTTATGATTCGGTTGATTTATAGTTTGTTGGTTTGTTTTCATCATAGAAAATTTATACAAAGGTAGTATTAAAAATCATACCAATGTAAAAGATAGTATTATGTTTTACCAAGTAATTTAAACATTGGCTTCAAATAGCTTATTGTCACTGTGGTTTATGAATAAAAAAATATTATTTTTAAACAAATTAAAGTACAAAGTGAAAAGCTAATTAAAAGAGAAAGAAAAATAATCTCTTTCTAAATTTTTATACTACGATGAAACCAATTATACTTTCTTTTTTTATTCTGGTGTCTATTGCCTGCTTAGGCCAGGAAAAGCAAACTGAATTTATTTATAAATTTCATATTGATAATATTAATAAAGGAGAGGTAATTCTTGAAATTGAAAATTTCAAGAAAGCATGGATTAGGGTTTCTGATCATATTGATAATAATGCTTTGGTGGTGACAGCATTTCAAAAAAGTGATGCTGAAGATGGGCCATATGAAGATATTGATTTTCCAAAGAAGCATTTTGATTGTTTTATGGAGCCATGTTTCCCCTATATGTTTTTACTAAAAAAGAATAAGACAAAACAATATAAGTTCGATATATTTAGTACTTCTCCTCTAGAAAAAAATAAGTGGTATCGTTTTAAAGTCTCTTTAGAAACGAAGATCTGTAAAGATTGCAGCTATATAAATAGTGAGTGGATTTATTTTAAAAGGTCATTAAATTGATTCTGAAAGGAAATTTTTTGACGTGATATTTTCGAATTATTATAAAAAATATTGAAAAAAAGTATGAAACTGATTGTATTACCGATAGTCTTTACAATATCCTTGAGCTGCACTCGAAAAGAAGTAAAACTTAAATTTTGTGATGCAGTATATCACACCAATCAGAATTCCTGTTTTGTACTTAAAAATAATACGGATGTAAAATATATTTTTTATCCACCTTCATTTGTTGATGACGAAAAATGGGGCTATTTGGGAGGACGTGTATGGATTACTGATAAGGAAGGAAAAGAGCCTGTTGTCCATACAGCTTATATTAATAAGGGCACGCCTACGGGAAAAGAAATGGATCAGTTTATACTCAATGAGCACAAAGATTCTTTACTATGGAAAAAATTATTGGTTCAGGGGCTTCGGGTTGATTACTGGGGAGCAAAGAATCACAAGGTAATTACCAAAACAAAATTTGTCTTGACTCCTGGCGGTGAAAAGAAAATTCCAAAGAAAATTTCAATTTTTAAAAAAGATCTTGAGTCTTCAGGTACTTATTATAGTTTTGATAAAAAAAGGAAATATTTTATTCAGATTGAGTTAAACTTTGACAGTACTGAGATAAAAAAGTACCTGCCAACGGGACAATTAGATTCCCTGAAAAAAAACAATATTAAAATATTTCATGGTATTCTAAAAACAAAGAAAATTCCAATAGTATTAGACTGATAATGAAAATGGTTTATTTAAGTCTATCCGGATTCTGTTTTAAAAAGCTATCCCATCCGGAATACGATTTTGTATCCGTAATGGTTCCGGAATTAAAATGATGACATACCGCCACTGCAAGACCATCGGAAGCATCTAAATATTTTGTTGGGAATTCCTTTAGTTTAAAAAGATTCTGAAGCATTCCTGCTACCTGTTCTTTACTGGCATTCCCATTTCCGGTGATGGCCATTTTAATCTTTTTAGGAGAATATTCAGTGATGGGCACATTTCTATACAGGCTGGCAGCCATAGCTACTCCCTGTGCGCGTCCCAATTTCAGCATACTCTGTACATTTTTTCCAAAGAAAGGTGCTTCAAGCGCTACTTCGTCAGGGTGATATTCGTCAATTAATGCTAATGTTTTTTCAAAAATATATTTTAGTTTGGTCTCGTGGTTGGGATATTTTTTTAGAATCAATTCATGAAGGGCAATCATTTCCATTTTACCTTTTTTAACGGAAATAAGACCAAATCCCATCACCGTTGTTCCGGGATCAATACCTAAAATTATCTTCTCTGCAATCATTGGGTCAAAGATAGGACTTTATAAGATAATAATGAGAAGGAAGACGAATAGATAAGAGACAAAAAGATCATAGAAGGAAACTGTGACCTCTAAGAATTGAGAATAAGTAAGGAGCTTTTTTATTGCACTTCCGTAAAGGCTTTCTCTGCAATACGAACCCATTTCCCATCATGTCGTAATAATAGGATTTTACTAACTAAAAATTTAGTTTTATATTCTGTATGTTCATATTTTTCCCAGGCTTTAAGATAATTTTCCCATGTTAGATCTCTGTATCCTACGGTCACATGTGGAGTAAAAGAATATTTTGAAAAATTGAACTGCTGCTTTACCCTGTTATAAAGATCTGTTAAATGAGTATTGTCTTCAGGATGTACAAAGATCACCGGATTTTGAGGATTGGGAAAACTTCTAAAGCCATTCAATTCAATTTCAAATGGTAGTAGATTGGTATCAATTTTCTGAAATGCGATGTGAATATCTTCTTCTAATTCCAGTTCTCTGGAGAAAGGAGGAAAGAGAGTGATGTGAGCTTCATTTTTTAACGCCTTAGAGTTTCCATAAGAAAAAGCCAGATCTTTTTTAAAAGTCCTTATCTCCTCAATGATTTCTTCTGGTGGGTAAATGGCGATAAAGTACATTTTTTTCATAATGAAAATTAAGAATTTTAAAATAAATTTTAATACATAAGAAAATTATGCATAGATTTGCAATGTATTGAAATGACCACCATGAAAAAAAATAGTCTTTATAAAGGAACTTTACAGAACATTATTTTGAAGCTGCTTTCAAAAGAGGTTAAAATGTATGGTTACCAAATTACCCAAAGGGCCAAAGAGCTTACCCAAGGTGAACTCGAAATGACAGAAGGGGCACTTTATCCGTTATTGCATAAGCTGGAGGGAGACGGAATGATTACTTCAGAAATTCAGAAAATAAACGGAAGAGACCGCAAATATTATCTGCTCACTGAAAAAGGAAAAAAACAGCAGACAGAGCAGGAGAATGAAATGAAAAGCTATCTGGTAAATCTTCAATCTATATTTAGTATATAATGAATACCCTGCAGGAACACAAAATTACAGACTATCTTGTTTCCCGAAATCTTTCACTGGATATACAGATAGAAATTAAAGATCATATGATCCATCAGATCATGGATCTGCAGCTGGAGGAAAATCTTAGTTTTGAAGATGCTTTTTCCAAAGTAAAGGAATCATGGAAGGACGAGTTTATCACAGCAAATTATTGGATGTTTTTTCGGGAACCTATTCCATTAATTGCAAAAAAAATCATCCGT
The DNA here is from genome assembly GCF_940807095.1 of Chryseobacterium sp. Marseille-Q3244. NCBI lineage: Bacteria > Pseudomonadati > Bacteroidota > Flavobacteriia > Flavobacteriales > Weeksellaceae > Chryseobacterium > Chryseobacterium sp. Marseille-Q3244. The sequence goes on from NZ_CALNWX010000017.1 coordinate 83,579, forward strand.
GAAAAGTACAACAAGTTGTTGAAGAAATCTTTTTTGACCGGGCTTCTGTTTTTAGGCGTTAATATCCTGTTGATCTACCTGGCCAATAATGCAGATACTTACAGTTTTCTTTTTAAAGGATTGAACGGAATGTTTTTATTGGCATTGGCAGCAGTATGGATCCTGAATTTTAAAATCCGCCAATACATGAAACCGGATTTTAAGTACAAAGGCAAATGCCTATATACAATGTATCAGCAAAATATGGGATTAATGTTCTTGTGTGCTCTGTCTATGCTCCAAATGATGATGAGGGATGGCCATTATGCTTATCAGTTTTTCAGAGAACAGAATCATGCAGATAATTTTATGATGATGATTACTTTACTGATCCCTTTTTTGTTGCAGACCGGAGTCATTTTTACATTGTTCAATTTTTATGAACATAAGAAAAATCTGCTGAAAATGCACGATTTTCTTACTCTTACTACTGATGGTAAGTAAACAGACTAATTTTAAAAAATTAAAAACTAATAACCATTTTTATATGATTACTCTTACACAAGAAAAACAAATACAGCAGTATCTTTTGTCAAAGAACCTGAATCACAAATTATTTATTGAAATTAAAGACCATTTTATCCAACAGATTTCAGGTCTTATGGAAGAACAGCAATTTAACTTTGATGAAGCTTTTCAGAATACGAAAGAGAGCTGGAAACAAGAGCTGAATCTTATAAAAGCAGATCTATTTTCATTCAGGAAAATTACAAGACTCGAAAAAGAAATCCTTCAGAAAAGATTTAGAAATATGATGCTGTATGCAGCCGTTTTCACATTGCTTCTTTCCAAATTTATATTTACTGTTCCAGATGTATTTATGTATTCTGAAATGATAGTAATAGGAACCATGATTTCCCTGCTTGCTTATAATATCATCTTTCGAAAAATGAAGCTGTACCATTATATACAACTTAGCTTTCACCCTTTGATTCTAAAGAATGCCCTTGTTGGTATTGTGCTTTTTGCCTCTGTTTATCTTTTTTATGATGACTTGGCAATGGCGGGAAGCGGAATCATGAAATTTTTCTTTTTATATGCGATGGCAGTAAAAATTCAGCTCCTGTATTACAAGGCACGAAAAGCTAGTGTCCTGATCTAAGCTGAGTAAGGGTGTTTTCAAGATGATCTGTAATCTTTTTCACTTCAATATGTGGTTTGAAGACCAAGCCTTTTCCTTTTTCTTCATCTGCAATATTAGACAGAATAATAACAGAAGTCTTTGTTTCAGGATAATAGATATTCAGAGAAGGAGATCCTTTTACATATCCACTGTGAAAATAAGAATTGGGCTTGCCGATGTTCAACATGATTCCATAGGCATAGCCCATTTTTCCAAAGATGGCATGGCGTCTCTCTGCACTTTTTGCCATAAAGAGCTTAAGCGTTTCCGGTTTCAGAATCTTTCCTCCATACAGTGCATTATTCCATGTATGAAGATCCTGAATAGTAGAAAGAATTCCTCCGGCAGGTGTCCCGATTTCTTTTCCACCTAATCTTTTAGGCATGTTGGGAACTTCCTGAAATTTATTTGTATTTCCAAGGTAGGCTGACGCAAAATCAGAGCCTTTAAAAATATCTCCGGTTGAAGACTGGGTCATTCCTGCTTTTTTAAACAATTCCAATGCGTTGTCATCATATGATTTTCCGGATACGGTTTCTACAATTTTCCCGAGAGCATTAAATCCATCATTGGAATAGTAAAAATCAGTTCCACTTTTAAACATCAGTTTTCCTCCCATCATATTCAGTCCGGAAGTATGGTTCAGAAGTTGATGAATCGTAATATTTTCATATTCTTTGATTTGGAATTCCTTTAGATATTTGGAAACTTTATCCGTAACATTTAATTTTCCCTGTTCCATCTGAAGAAGAATCATAACAGCAGTGAACTGTTTACTTATTGATCCTATGGCAAAGATGGTACTACTGTCTATTTTAGCTTTTCTCTTAAAATCAGAATATCCATTTTCTTTTCTGTAAAGAGGAAGGGAATCCTTGAAAACCGCAATACTTCCGTTGAAATGATACTTTTTGAATACAGAATCAATCTGCTGTTCCAAAAGTGTTTTCTGAAAAGCCGTAATGGTGGAATCAACAATGGCTTTTTTATCGACAGGCGGTAGTGGAGTTTCTGTTTTACATGATAATAAAAAACAAAAGGGAAGAAGGAACATTAAATTTTTGATCACGGGTGTTTATTTTTTGAAATTAAAATTGATATTCTTAAAGATACTGAAATTTTTAAGAGCGTTGTAAGATGCAAAATGCGTGCTAAGAAGGGATATTTAAAGTAATTAATGTACATTTAATGGTTCTTTGAAGACTATTCAATACATTTGAATAGATTATATGTAATCCCTAAATCATGAAAGAGCATTTGAACAACGATTCAGTGAATATAAGCCATCTGTTGGACATTATAAAAAAGCAAGGAACTGAATATCTGAAAAGTCTTGCAGACAGACCTACCTCCATCAATAATGCTCTCATACCGGAAACAATAGATCTTCCAGAGTATGGTTATGGAACAGAAGAAGTCATAAAACTATTCAATAATAGATTTGAACCTATTATGGTAGGATCGGCTGGACCGAGGTATCTTGGATTTGTTACCGGCGGTACTACTCCAGCTTCTATAGCCGGTGATTGGCTTACCACCATTTATGACCAAAATACCCAATCAACAAAAGGATCTGGAGATATTTCAGCGAATGTAGAAATGGAAACGGTTAAACTTATTCTTGAATTGCTGGAGCTTCCTGACCATTTTTTAGGAGGCTTTGTAACCGGAGCAACCATGTCTAATTTTACCTGTCTGGCAGTGGCCCGCCAATGGCTAGGAAAAGAAAAAGGGAAAGACTTTGCTAAAGATGGAGTTTCTGAAACCATGAAAGTTTTAACGGCAACTCCCCATTCATCATCCATAAAGTCATTATCTCTTTTAGGAATGGGCAGCAATAATATCATCAAAATTAAAACAGATGGAAATGATCGTGAAGCTATTTCTATTAAAGATCTGGAAGAGCATATCCTAAAACTGGACCATGAACCCTTTATATTGATTTCAAGTGGTGGAACAGTAAATACTGTAGACTTCGATGATTTTATGGAGATCAAAAAATTAAAGGAAAAATATACATTCTGGTGGCACATTGATGCCGCATTTGGAGGTTTTGCAGCGTGTTCAGAACATTATAAACATCTTGTAGAAGGTTGGGAATATGCAGACAGTATTACGATAGATTGTCATAAATGGCTGAATGTTCCCTATGAAAGTGCCCTATTTCTGGTGAAAGAAGAATACAATAGGTTGCAGGTAGAAACCTTTCAGAACTCAAATGCTCCTTATTTGGGTGATCCATTGAATAATTTCAGCTATTTAAATTTTCTTCCTGAGAATTCAAGACGTTTAAAGGCGCTTCCAGCATGGTTTTCTTTAATGGCTTATGGAAAACAAGGCTATAAAGATATTGTAGAAAATAATGTTTCGCTGGCCAGAAACTTTGGAAGATTGATTGAAAACAGTAATGATTTTAAACTCTTAGCTTCGGTTCGACTCAATACAGTATGTTTCACCCTCAAAGATGACAAAAAACAGGATGAAGTAGAGAGATTTCTTGGAATGCTGAATAGTACAGGAAAAGTTTTTATGACTCCCACTTTCTATAATCAGCGTAAAGGGATCAGAGCTGCTTTTGTCAACTGGAAAACCACAGAAACAGATGTTCAGTTGATCTTTGAAACCATGAACAGTATCATTACACAGTTAAAATAAATTTTTAATGCCACGAATACACAAATTTTTTAATTGTGTTTTCATCGCTAAGGTATCCTGCTGAGCTATTTAATGATTATTCTCCATTGGTAATAATCAAAGTATTCTAAGCATTTTTATTCGTGGATTCGTGGCAAAAATATTGCTGATTTATTTTGGAATCAGGTCGCAGAACCAGAAAATATATTCTTCATCCTCGTCTTCCGGATTGGTTTTCGGTTTAGGATAAGTTTTTTTAACTGTTTCTCCAATTTCAAATTGAACGGGACATTTAAAAATAGGCCCATCAAAAGTAAACGTATGGAATTCCCCATTTTCTCCACAGGGATCTACATTGCCCGGGAGATCATCAAGAAATTTCTGGTCAATGATTCTTCCAGCAAAGCTTTTATCCAGATAAGTACCATTCACACAGGTGACAATGGTTTTAAATTCTAAATGTAAAAACTCCCGGATAAGGTCGGAGGTGTTTTGTTTCCAAAGAGGGAATACAGCCTGCATCCCAATGGTATTTAATTGTTTCTCCCTGTATTGACGAAGATCTTCCAGAAAAATATCCCCGAAAATAGAGTGGGTAATACCCTGAGCCTGTATTTCTGCCATTGTTGTATTCATGATTTCCTGATATTCTTCCATAGAAGGTTCCTTTGGAAGTTCCATTTTAGTAAGCGGAATGCCAAGGAGGGAAGCTTGTTGTTCCAAAAGAAGAATATGAACACCATGCATGGAAATTCTTTGAAACTCTTTATTAATGCTGGTTAATAGAGTGCATACTTCATATTGATCCTGCTGTAGGATTTTGTAAAGAGCCAATGCAGAATCTTTTCCGCTGCTCCAGTTGAATAAGGCTTTAGGCTTCATTACTTTCAATTTCTATTAATCCTGCAATTTTATGACAAAATTTGTAACAATTCGGTGATTTATGGAGTCTAATTAGTATAATATACTTGAAAACATACAAAATTAAACAGATTTAAAATAAAACACATGAAAAATCTATTGGTTGGGACTGCCGTCCTATTTTTCACGGTAATTGCGACCCCATTATTTTCGCAGAAAGCTGAAGCTCCAAAATTTGTAAGCAATACAGAGGGGGTAAAAGAATACACCCTGGGCAACGGGATGAAAGTCCTTTTGGTTCCGGATGCTTCACAAAGCAATATGGTGGTAAACATTATTTATAATGTAGGCTCTAAGCACGAAGGGTATGGCGAAAAAGGAATGGCTCACTTACTGGAGCATATGTTGTTTAAAAGCACAAAGAAATTAGGGGATATTAAAAAACAATTGTCAGATAAAGGAGGAGATGCAAATGGTACAACCTGGTATGACAGAACAAATTATTATGAAATTTTCCCTTCAAGTGACGATAACCTGAAGTGGGCTCTAGAGATGGAAGCCGACAGAATGGTGAATGCTACAATTCTTCAGACTGATTTGGATAAAGAATTTTCTGTGGTAAGAAATGAATTTGAGATTGGTGAAAATAATCCGGGTTCGGTTTTAATGGAGCGTATTGTATCCACTGCTTATTTATGGCATAACTATGGAAACAGTACCATCGGAAGTAAAGAAGATATCGAAAGAGTAAAAGCACCAACGCTTAGAAAGTTCTATGAGAAACATTATCAGCCGGATAATGCTACCCTAGTTGTAGCAGGTAAATTTGATGAAAAACAGGCTTTAAATTATATTTCCCAATACTTCTCTGTAATTCCGAGACCCACAAGAGTTTTAGATCAGACCTATACTGTTGAGCCAGCTCAGGATGGAGAACGCTTTGTAGAATTGAAACGTTCAGGAGATAGCAAAATTGTAGGGGCATTATATCATACAGCGCCTTATGCAGATAAAGATTATGCAGCATTAGATGCATTATCAGAAATTTTAACAGCAGATCCTTCAGGGTATTTATATAAAGCAATGATTGATTCTCATAAAGCAGCTTCTGTATATTCTTACCAACCAACAGTAAGAGATGCTGCATTTATGTATTTCGGTTTGGAAGTTCCTGCAGATAAAGATGTAAAAGCGGTAGAAGGTGAGTTCAGAACAGAGCTCGATAAAGTTTCAACCATTAAATACACAGAACAGGATGTTGCAAGAGCCAAGGCTAAGATTTTAAAGCAAATTGAAAATACTAAAAATAATACGATCAATTTTGCGATTGGGCTTACTGAGATTGTAGGAGCGGGAAGTTATAAATTAGGAATGTTATATCGTGATAATGTTGAAAAATTAACATTGGCCGACATCCAAAGAGTTGCGGATAAATATTTTAAAACCAATAACAGAACGGTAGGAGTATTTGTTCCCTCCAAAGATGAAATAAGAGTAAAAAATATAGAATATTCTGATGGTCAGATTGCGGCCTTGACGAAAGACTACAAAGGGAAAGCTTTAGAAAAAGAAGTGGCTCCTTTTGAAGCAAGCATTAAAAATCTAAAAGCGAATCTCTCTGAAGGAAAATTAAGCAACGGAATGAAGTATGGAGTTATTAAGAAAGAGATTAAAGGAGGGAAAGTGTTGGGAAGCTTCCGTTTTCCTGTAAGTAATGCTAAAGATTTAAGTGGAAAAGCTCAAATAGGGGCTTTAATGGCTCAGGTGATGAAAACCGGAACTAAAACTCATACCAAAGAACAGATTCAGGATATGCTGGATCAGTGGAAATCTTCTATCAGTTTCTCATTCAAAGGGCAAACATTATCTGCGAATATCAATACATACAAAGAACATTTGCCCAAAGTAATGGATCTGATGAAAGAAATCCTTACAGAATCTAACTTCCCTGAAGCAGAACTAGTAAAAACTGTTAATGAATACAATACTTATCTTGAAGGTTCTTTAAATGATCCACAAGCATTGGCATTTACTGAGATAGGAAAAGTAACGGAAAATTACCCTAAAGAAAGTATTTACTATACTCCATCTTTCAAGGAACAGATTGAAGCTAATAAAACAATCAAAAGACAGGAACTTGTAGACTTTTACAATAAAATTATAGGAAGTAATAATGGAGTAGGAACCATGATTGGAGATCTTGATTCTAAAACAGCATCTTCTTTAATGGAAAATACATTTGGGAAATGGAATTCTAAGTCTAACTACGAACAAATCAAACCTGAACTTTTTGCGACTAAAAAAGAAGATAAAATCTATTTGACTCCGGATAAAGAAAATGGAGCTGCTGTTGGGAAAATAAGCTTCTCTATGGATAGAAAAAGCCCTGATTATCCGGCATTATTGATTGCCAATGAAATGTTGGGTAGTGGAGGGTTCATGACCGCAAGAATTCCTATGAGGCTTCGTGAAAAAGAAGGAATCAGTTATGGTGCAGGTTCATACATGGGAGTTCCGGCAGATAATAATGTGGCCTCTTGGGGTTGGTATGCATTTTTTAATCCTACTAAAAAAGATGCTGTAAATGCAGCATTAAAAGAAGAATTGAATAAAGCGGTGAAAGAAGGATTCACTGAGGAAGAATTTAAATCCAACTTAACTTCATGGCTGACTTCAAGAAAAACAAGCTTAGGAAATGAGAGCACATTGATGGGACTTGTAAACACTCAGCTTCAGTATGGTATTCCTTTGGAGGACTATGATACACTGGAAGCGAAAGTTTCAGCCTTAAAAGTTGGACAGGTAAATGATGTTCTTAAAAAATATATCAGTGAAGACAAACTGACTTCTGTGTTTGCAGGAGATTTCAATAAGAAATAGTTTTCATACCCATAAAGTAAAACCGCAGAATCCTCTGCGGTTTTTGTTTTTTTTAATATCGTTGGTGATGCCAGTCAGTAATGATATGACGAAAACAACTTCCAGCTTTCATCCAACACCTATCTTTTATTCTCAACTTCTTTGATAGGAATAAAATCCCCATTGAAGTAATCAATTTTCATTTCAAATGGAGCAATAGGATTACTGGTGAAAGAAACCCCTACACTTCCATAGGAGAATGAAGGAAGAATATTTAAATTAGGTGAGTTTGGATTTAATTTTATTTTTCCGATAAAGTAATAATCGTTGTCTCTCTTTTCAGCCTTTGTAAATAAGTTTTCTATGGAAAGATAGGGATAAAGTTCACCTTTGTAGACGATCGCATAAATATGATCTTTTTTAATTTCTTTTTCTTTGCCATCTACAGTTTCATAGATTCTTACTATTTTCGGGGCATTACCGTAGAATTTTACATTGGTAATTTCTTTGTTGGGCAGCTGATTTCTTAAAGCCTGATAATCATTATATACGCCATCTTTCAATTCAGAAGAGCGGAAAAAGCTGATGGATTCCTTAGCAATCCCTTCAAAATCTTTAATCTGCTCATAAGTATAATGATTCCCGGATTGTGGTTTTTTAGATGCATTTGCAGCAATAAAATCAACAAGGAACTCGCTTCCTTTCTGAAGCATTTCTTTGGTAACATCAGACTTAGCCTTATGGTCAATAACATGATTGACCTGATCCATGAGAGAATAGGTGCCATCTTGATTTTTTGAAAATAAAAATGCCTGGAAATAAAAATAGCCATGAACGGTAACTTCTGTAAAAAACAATTGTCTGAGATATAAAACTAAAGTCCCGTTTTCGGTATTCTCTCCATTGAGGCTGTTTAAAACATTTTGAAACTGATCAGAAAGAGGTTGGGCTGCAAACAGATTTGCAGGAGTATTTAAGAGTCCCTTTCGGAAAGTTCCTAATGAAGTAGTATCAATTCTGCGGTCAATCAGTTTAATGGTTTTATAATAGCTCTTATCCAGTTTTTTAGCGGGAAGGCTGATAGTGAATTCGTCAGGTTGCTTTTGTGCTGATGTTATTATTGTAAAACACAGAGCAGATAAAAATAAAAGTCTTTTGAAATAGTTTTTCATAATTATAGTCTTTTGTGATGTTTGTGATGGGTAAAGCAGAATGGAAAATTTATTTTCGATAAGCTACAATAGCACCATTTTCGAAATAATAATCGGATCCAAATAGTTCCTCAGCATAGATTTCCGGTAGAAAATAGGAGTCGATCTTATTTTCTTGCTGGTATTGTTCAAACTCTTTTTTGGTGATCTCCTCTCCATCCAGAAAATAAATGAAGTCTTTATTTTTAGGATTAAAAGAAAACTTCTTTGCCTGGTCCAGATTGAGATTCAGACTTCCATCTTCCTTAATATTTCTCTTATTGACCAGAAGAAAAGATTTGTTGTCATTCAGAACTCCATTTTGAGAATCTGTTCCTTCAAAAATGAATATATTGCTCATCCTGACATTATCTGCAGGAATATTGATCTGGTTTTTTGAAAAAGAGCTGGATCTGAACCTTTTAAAAGGAGTAAGAATTGTAATAAACTGATATTCAATGAGGTTTACTGTATTTCCTGAAGGCTTTATGTTCAAATTTCTGGTGATTACTGGTTCAGGATACTCAAATCCCTCATCATCTGGTCTGTGGGCAACCATAATCATTCCCTGAATCTCACGAGCTTCTAAAGTATCACGTTTCTGCTTTTGTGCGTTAAGGTTTGAGGCAAATAAAATAGAAAGAAAGATTCCTCCTGCAATTTTTCTAAAAGGCAGCTGAAAAAAATTGTATTGTGTTTCTGATTTTTCTTCCGGAATATATAATCGATGGGGTTGGATTCTTCCACAAACAGAAGAGTTGGATTCTAACAATTCCTTAATTTCATCATCTGTTGTATCTGCAAGATCATATACTTTCTTTGCACAAAGATCACAAAAGCTTCCACCGGGAATCTTCTGCATATTTTCCCGGGCAGCAGAGCAAGGCTCTTTAATTTGAAATTCCTTTTTCATGAGGATTAGTTTTGTCAGATTAAAAATACAAAAAAACCTCAAAGAAATTCCTTGAGGTTTTTAATTATAATATTTATTTTTTTAGACTTTAATATATTCATTTAACAAATGATATAATGATTATTGTTAAATAAATGTATAAGTAATCGAATAAATAATCGAATAAATATTCAATTTTAATTACGGAAAACCGTAATGTAGTATGATGGTAATCTGATAATAAATTTTATATAATTTGATTGTTAATGTTTTTTTTTCTACATTTGCTAGTAAATAAATACAATGAATATTTTTGATTCTATAGTATTTGAAGATCCTAATAAAGTAGGAGGTTCAATTAAAGCAACAATTCATAAATCAGGAAAGCTTGGGTTCTCTTCTGGAGCAGAGGGTTTTATGGCAATTAAAGAAGGCGTTTTTTTTAAAGTAGGCTTTAATGAGAGCGGTGATGAGGGAAATATTTATATGGTATCAGTTGATACAGAAGATGGTGCTTTTAAAGTGTCTAAAGCCTGAATAAGGCATCCGAAATACTGATCATTCGCAGCAACCATATCTGCCAATTTCATCACCTTAGGAATAATTTTTCCTTTTGGAGCACAAGATCTGAAGATTTGTTTTGCAACAAGCTTCTCAGG
>NZ_CALNWX010000018.1:0-88714 GCF_940807095.1 Chryseobacterium sp. Marseille-Q3244
TATGCTTGATAAATGGCTGCCTCAAAGAAATGTTCCGGGAATGTGGCAGAAAATGATGGCCTTTGTACTCATTCCGTTAGTTCTTATTTCCATTTTCTTTGGAATTTATGCCGCAGGAAGTGATCATGAAAAAGTTATTGATCTCAACCCTGTTCTTATTAGGCTTATCTATGAATGTTTTTGGACAAAAACATCCGCCCGTTCCTCCACATCCCTCAAAGAGTGAATTAGTCAATCTTAAGAGACAGGAATTGGATAAAAAATATAATACAGAAAAGAAACTGATCCTGAACCATCCATTGGCTACCAAACAGATGAAGAGAGATCAGATGAAGGCTTTAAATAAAAGATACGAGGCTGAAAAACGATTGCTTAGACAAGCGAAATAATACGAATTTCTTGCACTTATTAAAATTTGATGAGTAAAATTCTATAAAGGAAATTTTACGAAGTTTACATGTAACAATAATTTTTGTTGAAAGAGAATGCTTTTTGTGTTCTCTTTTTTTATTTAAAATTGAATGAAAATGGCTTATTGATGGATTTTAAGATCAATTTGAAGAAACGTGAAACATCCAATATTTTTCCTTAAATTCGCATAAAAATTTTTAAAGTAATGAATTACGATATTATTGTCATTGGAAGTGGTCCTGGTGGATATGTTACTGCGATCAGAGCAGCGCAATTGGGTTTCAAAACCGCAATTATCGAGAAAGAAAACTTAGGAGGAATTTGCCTTAACTGGGGATGTATTCCAACCAAAGCTTTATTGAAATCTGCTCAGGTTTTTCATTATATCAACCATGCTGAAGATTACGGATTAAATAAAGTAGAAGCAAGCTTCGAATTCCCGAATGTGATTCAGAGAAGCCGTGGTGTTGCCAGCAAAATGAGCAAAGGAATCGAGTTCTTAATGAAAAAGAATAAGATTGACGTAATTCTTGGTACTGCAAAAGTACAGAAAGGTAAAAAAGTTTCTGTAACAGATAAAGACGGTAAAGTAGTAGAATATACTGGTAACCACATTATCATTGCTACAGGAGCTCGTTCAAGAGAATTACCAAACTTACCGCAAGATGGTAAAAAAGTAATTGGATACAGACAGGCATTATCTCTTCCTGAGCAGCCAAAATCTATGATCGTTGTAGGTTCTGGAGCTATTGGGGTAGAATTTGCTGACTTCTATAATACAATGGGAACTAAAGTAACGGTTGTTGAATTTATGCCAAACATTGTTCCTGTAGAAGATGAAGAAATCTCTAAACACTTAGAGAAATCTCTGAAAAAATCAGGAATCGAAATTATGACCAACGCTTCTGTAGAGAGCGTAGATACAACAGGAGAAGGCGTAAAAGCGAATGTTAAAACGGCTAATGGAAACATTACCCTTGAAGCTGATGTGTTATTATCTGCTGTAGGTATTGCTGCTAATATCGAAAACATCGGTTTAGAAGAAGTAGGTATCCAGACAGATAAAGGGAGAGTTTTAGTAAACGAATGGTATGAAACTTCAGCACCAGGGTACTATGCAATCGGTGATATCATCCCAACTCAGGCATTGGCTCACGTTGCTTCTGCAGAAGGAATCACTTGTGTAGAGAAAATCAAAGGGATGCATGTTGAGAAAATTGACTATGGCAATATCCCTGGATGTACTTACTGTCACCCTGAAGTAGCTTCTGTAGGTCTTACTGAAAAGCAGGCTAAAGAAAAAGGATATGAAATCAAAGTTGGTAAATTCCCTCTTTCCGCAAGTGGTAAAGCTACAGCTAACGGAAATACAGACGGATTTATCAAAGTAATCTTTGATGCTAAATATGGTGAGTGGTTAGGATGTCACATGATTGGTGAAGGAGTAACTGATATGGTTGCTGAAGCAGTAGTTGCTAGAAAATTAGAAACTACAGGTCACGAGATCATCAAATCGATCCACCCACACCCAACCGTTTCTGAAGCAATTATGGAAGCAGCAGCAGCAGCTTATGGAGAAGTGATCCATATCTAATCTGAAATACAGAAATTTATATAATAAAAGCTCAGATTTTTCTGAGCTTTTTTAATGGATTCTAAATGAAAAAAATTACATTTTTATTTTCTTTATTCTGTTTTATTTCTGTGTTTTCTCAGAATCAGTTTCATTATAAAGAAAATCATTTTCCCGTAAAATATGTGTTGAAAAACTTTACTGATACTATTAAAACAAGAGTTCAGAATATTGGTATTTTTACGAATAAAAAATTTTCTCCTGCTACTTATATCAAACAGGTAAATATGTTGGATTCTTTAGGGAACAAGACTGTAATAAGTGAATTTGATATCGACTATATGGAAGTTACAGACCCTCAGAATGTAGTGAGAAAGTTCACTTCTTCAACGTCACTTCGTCTTACTAAGTATGATTTTGGTCTTATAGAAATATTATTTCAAGGGAAACTAAGTTGGTATAGAGATTACTTTTATATAGGATTAACGGGTTATAAAATGAATAAAACAGACTTTCTCATTAATAAGGCTGATGGAAAGGTGATTAATGAATCAGGCTTTTTTAACCCTGGCATTAAAAATAATCTCAAAGAAAAATTACAAGATCATCAGGATCTTGTGAGGTTAGTTGATAAATCTAAGAAGGATAAAGATATTATAAAAGTGCTGGAGTTATATAACAACCAATAGAATACTAATACGTTGAAATTAATTTAGCCACTAAAAACTACAGCAATTTTGCTGTGGTTTTTTATTTTCCAATATACTAAAGACATTGCTCAATTTGTTCTGTAAAGATCATCTTGGAATTGTAAGCTTACGTTGAGCATACATCAAACCTCACAGGTTTCTGAAACCTGTGAGGTTTTTATTTACCCATTAGAATAAAGGTATTTCGTATTTACTTCATCATCATCTCAACCTCTTTTAAGATGCCATCAATAGATAACTTTGTTTTATTTTTAATTGTAAATGTATAATTGTCATTTGGAAATGGGGCTTGAATGAATGAGCCGTCATAATTTTCAAGCTGAATCTATTTAATTGAAAGAAAAAAGAAAAAAATGAATCAATGACTGAATTATGTGTTAAAATAATTTTAAAATCGCATATTTATAAAAATTAATCAGATTATATCAAGGTGTTTTCTTACATTTATTCTATGAATTTTGAGAAAGTAGGACTTGTTTTGTCAGGAGGCGGTACCAAAGGCATCGCCCATGCGGGGGTATTAAAATTCTTGAAGGAAAAAAACGTAGACATAGACATTCTTTCCTGTTGCAGTGCAGGATCTATTGTGGGATGCCTTCATGCGGTAGGAAAGACGCCTGAAGAAATTCTGGAATTTTTCAATTCCGTTTATTTTTTTAATTGGAAACACTTTGCCTTCAATCAACCAGGATTGGTTTCCTCTATTATTTTCAGAAACTATCTTAAGCCTATTTTTCATGATATGAAATTAGGGGATCTTGATATTGAAGTGAAAATTGTAGCCACAGAATTGGTTTCCGGTACCCAGAAGATTTTTGATAAGGATTTTGAAGTAGTGGATGCCATTATTGCCTCATGTTCTATTCCCGGAATTACCACACCTTATATTATTGGTGACGAAATGTATTGTGATGGGGGAGTGTTGAACAACTTTCCGGCAGATATCATCAGAGATGATTGTGATAAACTGATTGGAGTATTTGTTTCACCACCCAATGATGCTAAAATTAAAGATCTGAACTCAATTAAAGCCATTGTTTCCCGTTCTTATGATCTTCTTTCCTATAGAATCGAAAAAGTGAAATTTGACTATTGTGATTGGTTTATTTCTTCTCAAAAGCTATCTACTTACGGAACTTTTGAACGCGGAAAAGACCGTTTGGAGCAGATTTTTAATATTGGCTATAAAGCAGCCAAAGAAAGCTACGATGATAGCCGTTTTCTTACAGAATTAAGACAAGCCGGAACATAAATTCTATAATAAAAAAAGCAGGAGTACCGGAAGAGGGATGTTTTAAACTTAAAGCAACCTAAATTCGGCCTTGTGCAAAATTTCGTTGATTTAATATTTCGGAGGTTACTATTATAAAAATTTCTAACTTCTCTCTTCCAGATTCCTGCCGGAACTCAACTTAATATTAATTCTTGGTAATTACATACAATTTTACACCCCATTTTATAATCTGTTTATTGGTGATGTCATTCTGAATATAACAAAGTGAAGGAAGAATCTATTTATACGAGAGTTCTTCCTTAAAATGATATATAATTATTGAATTTAATTCTTAACTATCTGGGCATCCTGACGTACAATTTCCTGGTCATTGGAATCGTAAACTACTAAGGTATAAGGAGCTTTTTTGGCAGAGTTGGTCAGGTAATTTCTCCAAACCTGATAGCTGTGTCCATCATTACTAAAATTGAAATAATAATTTCCTCCACTACCATCAGGAATCAGCTCACCATCACTAATAATCATGCTGGGTTTAGCAGTAATTTTTGCATTGGCATTCCAGGATTGGTACAAGTATTTACCATTAGGCTGCTTATCAATTCTGATTTTAAATTTTTTAGTTTTAATAATCACGGTTTTTGGAACCTGTTGGAAAGCATCATAGGTAAGGGTATTGCTTTTTGAAAATTCAGGAGTTTCTTTAGCGGAAACAAAAGAGAACTGAGCTAAAGAAAAAGCTCCTAATAAGAAGTACTTAATCATATTATAATGGTTATTGGTTAACTGTTCAAACATCATCAAATATGAAGCCATTGTTTATGCTTTTTAATAGGGTATACACCTCAATGAAGAAAGAAATCTTCCAATATATTATTAAAAAAATAAGATTCCTAAGGAATGACAAACATAGTTTTTACTTACCATCTTTGCCATTTCATAGGAATCTCAACAATATATTTTTAATTTGAGATTTGAATTAATCCATATCAAGCAAATCTTAATTTTTCTGAACCGCAGTATAGCTCGCAAAAGCCTCTTCCAGGCTGTCAAATTTCCCTTTAAATTCGTCAATAGGGCAATCCTGAAGAATATTTCCTTTATGAATAAGAATCACTCTTGAACAAAGCGCTTCTACCTCCTGCATGATGTGTGTAGAAAGCAAAACCGTTTTTTGTTGCCCAATTTCTTTTATCACATTTCTGATTTCCAGAATCTGATTAGGATCAAGTCCATTGGTAGGCTCATCCAAAATTAATAAATCCGGTTGATGAATAATTGCCTGAGCTAATCCTACACGCTGCTTATAACCTTTGGAAAGCTGCCCGATTCTTTTGGATTTTTCCGGGGTAATTCCTACCAGTTCAATAACTTCATCTACTTTAGATTCAGGAATTTTATGGATGTTGG
The DNA here is from genome assembly GCF_940807095.1 of Chryseobacterium sp. Marseille-Q3244. NCBI lineage: Bacteria > Pseudomonadati > Bacteroidota > Flavobacteriia > Flavobacteriales > Weeksellaceae > Chryseobacterium > Chryseobacterium sp. Marseille-Q3244. Next base: position 5,336 of record NZ_CALNWX010000018.1, read on the forward strand.
CTACGAATTGAAGATATTCTTTCACATACATTTCCAGATATAATGGATTGTTTTCCGGAAGAAAGCCTATTTTCTTCTTGCTTTCAATCTCGTGCTGGGTAATGTTCTGGCCATTAAAGATAATTTCCCCTTCATCAATTTTCAGTGCCCCTACAATAGATTTCATCAGGGTGGATTTTCCAGCACCGTTAGGGCCAAGAAGACCGATGATTTCATTTTTATCAATAGAAATGTTGATAGTATTTAAGGCAGTCTGTTCACCAAATTTTTTGGTTAAATTGTTTATCTGAAGCGGCATAATTTTTAATGTCTTTCTGCAAAAATAAAATAAAAAAACTCATTCAATGGAATGAGTTTCGCAATATTTATAAATTATAATTATTTTTTTGCTTTTTTCTTAGCTCCGGAAGCCGGAGTTGCTGTAGAAGCGGCACTTGCGCCTCCTTTTTTAACACCTTCATGATTGAGGGTAGAAGCCTTATCATACATCGCGTATTTGCCGTTTGTTCTTCCAAAAACCTTATCAACCTGTTTTTGAGTTAAAAACTGAGATTTCCCCACATACTTCCTGTTTTTATTGATGTATTGGATAAACTGTACAGTGGGTTGGCCATAGTTTCTCTCATAATGAAGTTCTATAATATCGTTAGGAAGTTCCAGGACGATATTTTCTTCCGGGGAAGAGATAAAGCCGTCTATAATGAGTTTATAGAGTCCAGAAACGTCTCCATTCAGATTCTGGAATGAAAAAGCTCGGATTGTATTCAGGTTGCTGGTATTCAGGTCCTGATAATTGACAGTATACTTGTCTTCTTTTTTATATAAACCAACAGAATTGTCTTTGCCAATTTCCACCAAACTTTCATTTTTCAACACTTTAATCTGAGAGAAAACTGAAATACCGAACATACATGTAATAAGTAGAATTATTTTTCTCATGGAATGAATTTTAATGTTTTATAAATTGGTGCACATAAATTTACAAATAAAACGGCTAAAAAGCAATTTTATTCGCTCAGGCAAAAGTAATACTTTTTTTTAATATCCATAAGAAATGGACAGATAGGGACGGGAGCTTTTGGTTGTGTGTAACTTTTTGTAATACAGTATTTTGTTTCTTTATTATAAAAAATATATCCACAAAATACTTATCTTCAATTTGAAGAATCAGAAACATGTAATAGGTTGAAAAACAGCGTGGAAATGGGTGTTCTAAAGGAGTGGTCTTAAAAAATATTTGAAATAAATGTTAAAATGCTAATTGGGGCATAGGAAAATGAAAAGAATGTATAAAGAATCAATCTATAAGTTATTAATAAACAGTTATAAAAGTCTGTTTTTTGAGAATGTTAACATGAAATTGTCAAATTCCTGTCTGTAGCTTCTTCCTATAGGAATCTGATAGGTTCCAAGATGAAGTTCATGATTGTTAAAAGCAGTGACGAAGTGAGTATTGATAATAAATGACCGGTGAATTCTTATAAATCCTTTTGATGCTAAAAGAAGTTCCAGATCCGTTATTTTATTTTTTGAGATCAGGGATTCGTTTGCAGATAAAGTTATTTTGATGTCATTTCCCTGGCTTTCAATATAAATAATGTCTGCAAGGGATAACTTTCGATGCATTCCTTCTGTTTTAAGAATGATAAAATCATCTTTTGAATCATTGATATTTCTCAACACCCGTTCTACAGATTTGAAAAAACGTTCAAAAGTGATAGGCTTCAACAGATAGTCTACGGCTTCCAGTTCAAATCCTTCAATGGCAAAGTCCCGGTATGCAGTTGTAAAAATTGTTTTAGGCTTTTGTGAAAGGGATTTTAAAAAATCAATTCCGTTGAAGTGAGGCATCTGAATATCAAGAAACATCAGGTCTATAGCCTGATTTTGAAGAAGTTTATAAGCTTCAAGGGCATTCTCTGCCTTGCCTGCCAGTTTCAAATGATCGATTTTGGAAATATGATTTTCCAGCAACCTGGCAGCTAAAGGTTCGTCATCTACAATGATACAGTTAATCATATCGTGAAGGAGTGATTATTTCAACGTTAAAAATATTGTTTTCCCGGGAAATACGGAAGGTGAAATGTTTCTGATAGTGAAGCTCCAACTGTTGCTTAATATTCTGAATCCCGATTCCTTTTTCATTAGAATCTGAAATGCCATCATAGGTATTTTCAATTCTGAAAACAGAATGTTGGGTATTTGTTTCCAATTCTATTTTGATTTCTGTTTGTTCAGAGCTTTTTCCGGCACCGTGTTTAAAGGCATTTTCTACTAAGGTTAAGTAGAGTAATGGTGGAATGAAATTGACCGATGTTAATGCTATTTTCTTAGTTATTTTTAATCTTTCGTTAGCATAGCGCAGGCTTTCCAGTGCAATATAATTGTCAATAATATTCAGTTCATCAGCAACAGAAACCCATTTTTTCTGTCCTTTGTACAGAAGATAATCCAGAATATCTGAGAGCTGGCTGATGGATTGGGATGTTTTATCTGAATTACTGATAGAAAGAGAATAAATATTATTCAGTGTGTTAAACAGAAAATGAGGGTTAAGCTGGGATTTCAAAGATTTCAATTCCAGTTCGGTTTTTTCCTTTTCCAGTTGGATTGTATTTTCTTTTTCATCTTTATACCGCATAAAAAACATGATGGAAATAAAGATAAATGCTCCACTGATGATGGGAAATGTATAATGGAACAAAAGATACCGGATATCAGTAAAAATGCTGCTCAGACTGTCTTTGGGTTCATTGGTGAAAAAAGGCTCAGCAATATCCACAATAAAGATTCTGTTGGCTACTGAAATAAAGTATAAACTCAGGATCAGGCAGAATGTGAATTCAATATATTTTTTTCGGTCAAAGAAATGGCGGATCAGGATATAATAGATAAAATTGGCTGCCAGAATCTGAAAGATCCAATGACAAAAATTATAAATCACCAATTGTTTAAACATTTCTCCGTTGTAATCGTCATAGGCTCTTGCTATCCCAAACAAAAACAAAGCAATCCAGAAAAATAACTGGAAGTATATATTTTGTAGGTTATACACGGTTGCTCTGGTTTTCATCATCATCAAAAATAAAAAATCTTAAGACATGGTTTGCCGAATTGATGTCAAATCCCATAATATAAAGATCAACAGCATTATTTAAAATTCAGACGACCTATTTTGCTATTGGCATTGAAATGCCTGTTTTCTGAACCTTGTGTTTAAAAGGAGTCTTGTTTTTAGCAAGATTTGCATCAAAAAATATGACAAGAGAACGATCAGAAAGGCTTTACGGATTAGATCATCTGAGAGCATTAGCTATTGTAATGGTTTTACTGTTTCACTATAGGGCATTTAAGCATCCGGAATGGATTGATACTATCGGGAGATTTGGCTGGACCGGAGTTGATCTCTTCTTTGTGTTGAGTGGTTTCCTTATTTCAGGACAATTGTTTAAAGAAATGAATGAAAAAGGAACAATAAGCTTAAAGACCTTTTATATTAAACGTTTTTTTAGGATTGTTCCGGCTTATTTTTTTACTCTTTTTCTGTATTTTACCATCCCTTTTTTCAGGGAACGGGAAGCTTTACCTCCTTTATGGAAGTTTGTAACCTTCACCCAGAATTATAGATTGGATGTAATCAGCCAGGGGACATTTTCTCATGCATGGTCTTTATGTATTGAAGAACAGTTTTACCTTATTCTTCCCTTGTTTCTTTTGGTTATAATGCCCTCAAAATTATTTAAATATTTTACTGTTTTAATTATTTTTTTATCATGTTTTCTCTCATCATGAGACTGGTAACCTGGAATGTATATATAGCCGATACGGATCCTGATTCTCTGGAATTCTGGCGTTCCTGGTATATGAAAATATATTACCCAACCCATACAAGGTTAGATGGTCTTGGAACCGGAGTTCTTATTGGCTATTGTATGCAGTATTTTTCCGGTTTTAAAAGGATGGTTCACCAAAATGGGAACAGGCTATTTCTTATTGGGATTGGGTTGTTGGGAATTTCATTTTGGATATGTAATGAACAGGTCTCAAAAGAAGCGTCAGTGTTTGGGTTTACTCTGGTGGCCATAAGCTATGGTTTTATTGTTTTATCAGCTGTTTCAGCATCGTCATTCTTTTCAAATAAGAAATCCTATATTACTGCGGAACTGGCAGCTTTGTCATATGCAGTTTACCTTTCTCATAAGGGAATTATTCATTTGGTTCAGGTTCTTTTTGAACATTTCGATCTTAAAACTTCGGATAATATATGCCTATTGGTTTGTCTATTGGGATGTCTTTCGGGTGGTTTAGTGTACAGATTCTTCATTGAAAAACCTTTTGCAGGTGTTAAATACAGGGTTTTAAACAAAGAGAAATAATCGGTGCACTTATCTTATCGATTGGTGGAGTTCTTCTATTACAGGCTTGGGGGCTTCCTCTTTCAAATCCCTGGATATAAAGGCGAAATATTCCCATTTATAGTGGTATATTTTGAAAAAATACAAAAAGCAAGATTGATAGTCTTCATCCAGGCTCCAAAATATTTAAGAGGATAAATAAAAGGCAGCTTCTATTTTTGATGCTGCCTTTTATAATTATAACGTGTCTGTGCTATTTTCAAATGCTTATTTTGAAGGAATGCTTTTTAGTACAGCATTTTTAATAGCGGCTTCCTTAAAACTCCAATGTTCGCTGTTTTGAGGCATTTGGTTTTCAAGAATAACCAGACTTGTATCTGTAGACGGAAAGTATACATTCAGACATGTAAAGCCATCACCAAGTCCCGTCACTGCATAATAATTGAGCCCAGCCTCTTTGATGAATCTGATATTATAGCCAAATCCCATACTTTCTTTTCCAAAAACATTATGTTGAGAAGAAGTAGAAGGAGTGAGGATCAGTTTTTGAAATTTTGGGGAAAGAAGTTTTCCTTTAAATAATGCCTGATCCCATTTTGCAAGATCCTCTACAGTAGAAACAATTCCTGCTGCGGGAGCAATTTCATCATTTAAAAATGATTTTTCTACTTTTTCAAATTGATTATTTTCACTTCTATAGCCCGGAACCAAGGCCTGATTGTTTTTACTGTTATACACAAACGTTTTGTCCATCTTCAGCTTTTTGAAAAGAGAGTTTGCTTGTTCTGTAAAGCTTTTTCCGGTGGTGTTTTGAAGAATTTCTCCAAGAAGCATATAAGATAGATTCCCATATTTAAACTGTGATCCGGCTTTAAATGCAGTTGGTTTTTCCCTGTCTATAATACCATGAGTATGATTCAAAAGATGGTGTATCGTGACGGTATCTGCCCAGGATTGTGTAAGGGTTGGAAGATATTTTTTTATGGGAGTCTGAAGATCAAGCTTTCCCTGTTCAGCAGCTTGCAAAATCAGAACAGCAGTGACTTGTTTTGAATTTGACATGATTTCAAACTGGTCATCAACCTTTAAAGCAATTTTTTTTTCGAAATCTTTATATCCATGGGCCTTCAAATATTTTGTTTTACCATTTTGAGAAACCAAAGCCACTCCATTGAATTTCAATGGGACAGAAGTCGTCATGATACTGTCAATTTTTTTTGAATAGGAAGTTGTTTTCTGTGCCTTTGCATTAACAGACAGAAGTACGGAAACCGCAAGAGTGATAAATAATTTTGTCTTGGTCATGGATTTATTTTTTGTAGTGATTATAGGCTGCTTTGGCAATATCGGCAATAATCGCCTCTGAGTTTTCAAATGTCTCATAAGTATCATGTACAAGAACAGCAATATATATTCTCTTTTTATCTGAGAGTTCAATAATTCCATAATCATTAACGGCACCTGTCATTCCTGCTTTATTGGTGAATGAGGTTCCAGTGCGGTGGGCTACTTTAACATCCTTGGGTAACTTCCCTTTAAGCCTTTTGGCTCCTGTCGCATTATTCAGCATGGCTGTATATAGCCATTTTGTATGTTCTTTATTTAATATTTTCCCGGTGTAGAATTGTTCCAGAAGTTGGGTAGCTTCGTTAGGAGTGATGGTATTGATGAATTGGGAATCCCAGTCCTTATGCATACCTTCTTCATCATTTTTGATGACAATATTCTTGCTGTTAATGAATTGCTGAACATAATCAGGACCTCCGATTAGTCTTAGCAGAATATCTGTCAAATTATTATCGCTGTAGACCACCATCCATTGTATGCAGTCTTCCAGACTAAGCTCTATATTTCCGTCCGGATATTTGTCTTTAAATGGACTATAAGTATCCTCCAAAAGCTCTTCTTTTTTGATATAAATTTTCTGTTGTAAAGAAAGTTCACCTTTTTCCACTTTATGAAGAACAGCTAAAGCTACAGGAAATTTGAAGGTGCTTAGCATGGGAAGTGGCTTATTGCCATTGATTTGGATTACTTCCTTTTTTGGGATTCCTGCTGTGACAATAGAAACTCCTACGTCCGCTTTTTTATGGGCAAGAATGGTTTCAATTGCTTTTTTTAATTCAGAATTTGTATGGTTCTGTGAAAAAAGCGGAAGACTTAAGAATACGATAAACAGAGTAGGAATAATTTTTTTTAATTTCATTAGATGGTGTTTATTTGAATGGGTCTTTGATTCCCAAATATATGTATTTCCTGTATCTCTTTCTCTGTTTGATTTCAATATTTTTATTCATCAGAAATCCCTTTAAAAAAGGAAACCCAAAATGAATGTAACAGTAATTCCAGAATAGTTATTCTGAGATTTTTTATTTTGATACTTCTGTTGTATTAAAAAATTACCACTGACCACCATTTTTGGGAGGCGGATCTGTTTTGCTGCACTGATTTGGGGTGTTTGTTCTCCATTGATCTTTATCTTTGGGTGGCGGATCTGTTTGTAAAATATTTCTCAATTCATTTATGGTATAGGAATGAAAAGAAGTAAATACCATTGCAATGGCTATTGATGTCAAAAGTTGTTTCATTGTTTTTATTTTAAATTTATTAAAATATTCATTCCTGTTTACATAATTTTTAGAGATATTAGCCGTTACCTTGATAAGGATGATGATTGAAACCATAAATCCATTAAACAAATGTTTATATTTTTATGATATAGGATTTATCGTAATTACAGTCAGAGATCAGAGGTGTTAAAGATCTTGTCATGGAAAATAAGCAGCAAAAAGATAGAGTGATTGAACCAAAAGTATAAGAAATTAGCAAAAATAAATAAGAAGAAAAGATTTATTTCTATTGATTATCAACTTGTATGAATAGCATCGTTAACATTAATGGTGCTATTTTTTTGTTTTAAATCAGTGTAAATTTTCGAACACTTTTATAATTTTAATCTCTTCTCTAAGAGATTTGTTTATAGGGTATTATAGAGCTTTATAATAAAAAGACACCATTGACTGAAAATGGTGTCTTACTTGAAATATATTAAAATTGTTTTGCTCCTTATCTAGTCATTTTGTTTGATTTGAGGGTTATTATTAATCTCTTTATTCGGGATTTGGAATTTAAATTTATCCGGTGTGAGGTTAAATCTTCCAAAAGTATGGTTGGTTCCTGTGTATATTCTTTCTAAAGGAGTACTCAATCTCTTCATATCAAACCAGGCGTAGCCTTCACCCCACAGTTCAATTCTTTTTTGAAGGATAATTTCATTAATCAGATCGGCTCCTGTTTTGGTAGACAGCGTATAGGCTTTGTCTCTTTTGGATGCAATTTCAAATAATACTTGCTTTGCTTCCGCTTCTCTTCCTTGTCTTGCAAGAGCTTCCGCCTCAATATAATATAAAGAAGAGGCTCTGATGTAGATATAATCACCTTCAAACATGCTTGGATCTTTAAATTTCCAGCTTACATAGGCAGGATAGTTTTTAGTCTTTCCGTTAAAGGTATACTTGGCAGGCTGGCTTCCATTAAATACTTTTTTACGGTAATCAGTATCCGGAATAGCATCGTATAAACGTTTGTCAATAAGCTTATAAATCTGGGCAGCTCCTGCATATCCTTCATTGGTATTATCAAACATAGAGAAGAAAGAAGCATAATAATTTCCGATACTCATGGTAGAAATTGTATTATGGAATCCCCAGATCACCTCAGGATTGCTGATATTGGAAAACCCGGTAGTAGTATAATCGTTTTCTGTCATCAGGGCAATCCCTTGTTTACCATCTGCGGCATATTTTACGGCTTTGGCGTAATCTCCAATTTGTAGGAATATATCGGCAGCAATAGCTTTAGCTGTTCTCTGATCAATCTGGGCTCTGGATGGACGGGCAAAGCTCTCCAAAAGAACAATAGATTCTTCAATATCCTGACCAATCTGTGAATATACTTGTTCTACCGTTGATCTTGGACGTCCCTGGCTGGGATTATCCGTAGTAAGTACCAATGGAAGCCCCGGATCAGACTGATGCCCTTTATAATCATTGGCATAAAAACGGATCAGATGAAAGTAAGAATAAGCTCTTAAAGCAAGCAGTTGTCCTTTAATCGCTTGATTTTTAGGACTTGTATCTGCTTTTAAATCACTAAGAAGTTTATTGATAATGAATATTCTTGCATAAAAAGTGGTCCATACAATTTCTGAAGCCAAATTACTGGCATTGGTAGCTTCATAATTATAAAACATTCCCAAATGCTGATTTTTTGCCTGTATCACATCATTTGACATTAAATCTGCACCGGCTTTTATTCCCATGATTCCGAAGTCTGAGTGAGATCCAATGTTTCCTCCTGCACCATTACTGCGAAGGTCAAGATAGATTCCGCCAAGGATCTTTTCAGGCTTTGACTGATCCTCATTCAGTTGCTCACCGGAAATATCGCCCTCCGGTAAAGTATTGAGATCATTAGCACAGCCCGTCGTAATGAAAGTTACGGCTAAAGCTGATATAAAGTATTTTATTGTTTTCATAATTTCTTTTAAAATGTTAGTTTAAAACCTAGTGAAACACTGGATAATAAAGAGTATTTGTAAGCATCGGAAACTCCTGTTAATGAGGCTCTCGGATCATATCCTTTTCTCTTGGACCATAGATACAGGTTGTTTCCGGTAGCATAGATTTTTAATGCTGATAACCCGATCTGCTTTGTAAAATCATCAGATAACTGGTATGATAATGTTACATCCTGAAGACTGATATAATCAGACTTAACCAGGTACAACGTAGAATGTCCGTTCTGGTTGGTAGAAGTAAGGTCTACACGTGGCAGGGCTGCCGTCGGGTTTTCCGGAGTCCATGTTTTATCAAGATCAGTAGTGTAGTTAGAGCCGTAAGTGTCAGAATGGAATAAAGATCTGTAAATGTCATCATATCCGTATCCGCCAAACTGATAAGCGAAATTAACAGAAAGATTTACCCTTTTATAGGTAATATCCGTTCCAAATCCACCATATATCTTTGGAATTGCTGATTTTCCGGTATTGTAGTCACTGGCTTCCTTATAATTATTGGTAACCGTTTTTTCTACCTGCTGAGTGGTTGGGTTTATGGTATTTTTATACCATAATGCATCTCCGTTTTCAGGGTTTACTCCAGCAAATTCTTTTAAATAATAGGTATACCGGTCACCACCCTCCGCAAGAACAAACAATCCTGAAACCAGACCTGTAGCTCTTTGCTGTTCCGGTAACTTGGTGATCTTGTTTTTATAATGAGTAGCGTTAGCATAAAAATTCCACTGAAGATCTTCTGTTCGGAGAATATCTACACTGATATTGGCCTGTATCCCTTTGTTGTACATGTCTCCAATATTTCCATACTTCACATACGAACCTGAGTTGGATATTGCTAAAGGAAGTGTATAGATCATATCAGATACCTTTCTCTCAAAGTAATCAGCATTTAGATTTATTCTATTGTCGAGTAGAGAGAGCTCAAAACCAGCATTCAGGTTTTTGGAAGTTTCCCATTTTAAGTCCCTGTTTCCTTGTTTTTTTAAAGTAAGTACAGGTTTTCCATCTCCAAAATCATTAATGCCATAGATGTCCTGATAAGCATAATAATCTCTGGTAGTGCTGTTCAGAAGGATATTGTCATTTCCCTGTTGTCCATAAGAGACTTTTAGTTTCAATGCATTAATCACCTTGTTGTCTTTAAGGAAGTCTTCTTTGGCCACATTCCATGCGGCTCCTAATCCATAAAATGTCCCCCATCTGCTTTCCGGAGCGAAGACTGAAGAACCGTCTCTACGTACATTTGCATTAAAAAAATATTTACCATCATAGTTATATAATAATCTGGAGAAATAACCTTCTACCGCATATTCATATCCGTTTCCAGACAGATCTGTGATTTTTACGGCATTATCAAAAGCCCATGATTCAGGTAATAAAAGTTGTTGTTTCGTTCCGGAAAACCCTTCGTTCTTTGTTTTATTCAATTCATGACCCACAAGAATATTGAAGTTATGTTTATCGAATTTCTTTTGATAGGTGAGCAATTGCTGATGATTCAGGGTATAGTTGAATATAGATTCCTGAGAAATATTACCCCCTACAGAGGAAGAAGTTCCTCCAAATGTATTTCCAAACTGAAGGTTTCTCAAATTTTCAAGATAAGCCCCAAAACTGTAAGTGAAATCCAGGCCTTTGATGATTTCATAGTTTAATCCCAGATTGATATTGCTGATATTGCTGACTCTTTGAGATTTATCCTGCTGAAGATTTCCTACCGGATTTTCAAAAACAGCATAAGATCTTGTAGCACCGTTTGGCCCCTGTCCGTCTCCATAATCATACAAAGCATTTCCGTGGTTGTCATACAGTTGCTGGTAATTATCATTTCTAAGAAAAACCGGGTAGAAAGGAGCTATATTTCTCGCAAACTGGAACGGATTGGAAAATCCACCCGTTTCTCCGAAATTCTGCTTGCTGTAAGTATAAGAAAGCGCAGTGGTTAATCTTAACTTTGGGGTGATAGAGTAGTCTACGTTGGATCTTATCCCAAATCTTTCAAAACCAGAAGAAATAAGATATCCCTTATCGTCCAGATAGTTTAAAGACGTATATGATTTTACCTGGTCACCGCTGGCATTGATTCCAACTGTAGCTTCCCTTCTTAAAGCAGGTCTGAAAAGAAGTTTTTTCCAGTTATCCTGATACAGCAGCTTCGCATTTTGGTTAAAAGAACCGTCCGGAGCAATCAGTTGACTAAACGGTACATTGTAAGCATTATATCCAAGTCCGTTCAATCCTGAAAGTCCTGCAGCATGGGGAGTCGTGGTGGAGGGAACAGCACCCGGCTGCTTCTGTCTTGCAATTTCTCCGATTCTTCCCCTGTTATAGTACGCTGTATAATAGTCCTGCGGTGAAGTGTAGACTGAATAATCCTCAATAGATCTGAAGTTAACCCCGGTCTTTACATCAAGATCAACACTTAGTTTCTTGTTTTTACCTCTTTTAGTATTTACGATAATAACTCCATTGGCCCCTCTGGAACCATATAAGGCGTTGGAAGACGCATCTTCCAGAAAAGAAATACTCTCAATATCAGCTGAAGAAATACTGTTCAGGTCGCCACTGTAAGGAATTCCGTCCAATACAATTAAAGGATCACTGGAAGCATTAATAGAACCAATTCCTCTCATTCTTATCGTAGGTTGGGAACCGGGTTGTCCGGAAGAGATTACTTGTACCCCTGCTACTTTACCTCCAATTCCCTGAAGAACATTTCCATTTTGAAGATTACCAAGATCTTTAGCTTTTAATGACTGTACAGATCCTGTAATTTCTTCTTTTTTTTGCTTTCCGAAGGCTACCACCACCACTTCTTTGATGGCAGTCTCCTGTGAAAGGCTGTCTTTTTTTTGGGCAAAGCCATATTCTGCGAATAAGAGCACGGCCAATACACCAAGTTTGCATTGTTTTTTTCTCATTATATTAATCTTAGGTTTTAAAAAATTGAATATTTGTAGTACGTTTTATCTTCCCGATTAGGAAAAAATAAATCCCTGCCTCCCTTTGGTAAGGAGGTGTCAGAAAGAAAATGTTAAAATAGAGGAGGGGTACCCGGATTACATAGGCCTTGAGCTTATCGGGCTTTAATTCCTACAATAATGTTCCTATTTCTTTGGGGATCTATAGCATCATCATTTTACACATCATAGATTCAAAGCACATATTCTTAGAAGTGATAGTATGCTGTGAAAAGCTCTGCATTGTACAACCTGTATGTTGAACAGTAACGGCAGATATGATTGTGTATAGGTAAGAATTAAAGTCATTCTTATTCATGAGAATAGAGTTTTATTTTTTTAACTGGGTCAAAATTATTTAATAATTCATAAAACTTTGTTAAAAAGTGATATGAGAAAAATCATATTAGTCTACCAATCTAGTAGGGTAATTGAAAAAATAAACTTTGAATAATTGTTTTTATGATGTAAATGCCTATAAAACAATGTGTTATTATTTTAGTTGTTGAGTTTTAGGATTTTTAAAAAAAAATCATTTTAAGAGATGAATAAAATTTAACACTATAAGTCTATTGTTTTTGTAGACTTTTTATGTATTTTGCGTCCCATTTCTTTTTAGGGAGCTTTATCCCGCTATCCACTCATACTCCTCACGCCGAGGCTAAGACATAGCATGTTGCGGGGTAACCGTTTCTATCGGGGCTAGGAAAGGATAATGAAAAATGTGTCGTTAAAAGGTTTATCATTTGTTTTTTTTCAGATTGAAATTCTTTTACCAAAAAAATAATTATATTTTTGAATACTGTATTGGCAAAGTATTTTTGTCAGTAACAGGTTACTATTATTATGAGAAAATACCTTACCTATATATTAATGTTGGGATTTCCTCTGTTGGGAGCCCAAACTAAAGTGGTTGAAAAATCCACTTATCAGGAAAAATGGACGTTGCTGGATACAGAAAATGCAGCAATGGCCTTTGATGCAGATGTAAAATTATCTGATGCCGAGATCGCTTTGGATAAAAAATTATTCCAGATCAGGAAGCAGTTCCTTGCCGAAACAGAAAAACAGCATATTCCTTTATACAACCGCTCTTTTAATGAAATAAAACCATTAATAGAGTCCAGTAAGCTGTTTAAAGTTATTCAGATAATGCCTAAAGGAGGATTGCTACACACCCATAGTGGTGGTTTGGCCAATGCTGATTGGTTGATAGAAACAGCGAGAAAATATAAAGAATGCTATGTATATGAGCAAAAAGACAATGATAAATTTATTTTCGGTCAGTTGGGGTTCTTTGAAAACGGAAAAGTTCCCAATGGATTTGTTAACCTCGATCAAAAGCTAAATTCAAATCCAGGTTTTGAAAAGGAATTGCATGATCTTCTCCTTTTAAAGAGGGATAATCTTTGCTCTTATACAGATTATTGGATTGAGTTTGAAAAACGTTTCCAACGCATCAACTTGTTATTGCCTTATCGTCCTTTTTTCAAAGAATATTATTTAAAAGGCTTTCAGGATTTAGCTAAAGATCATGTACAGCATGTGGAGATCAGATATGTTTTTGATGAACTCTACGATTTTGAGCATGGCAAATATTCATTGGAAAAGTCCATTACAGATTTGCAGGATATTGTAAAGCAAATGCGACAGTCAGATCCTCAGTTCAGTCTGAAACTGATTTATTCGAGCTTTAAATTTTTAGATTCTGACAGCATCGAAAAACAGCTTGAAGTAGCTTTTAAATTAAAAAAGCAATTTCCGGATATGATTTCCGGCTTTGACCTTGTTGCAGACGAAGCAGCGGGCAACAGCATTAATTTCTACCAGAAAAACTGGACAAAATTAAACGAAATCACAAAAAAATCAGGAATAGAAATGCCTCTGTTCCTTCATGCAGGGGAAAGCAATTCTGTTTTCAATAAAAATGTACTGGATATTACCTTATTGAATAACCAAAGAATTGGTCATGGTCTTAACCTTATTTATTTCCCAAAATCAATGGAGTTGGTTAAAAAACAAAATAAACTGGTGGAAGTAAGCCCGATCAGCAACCAGATCTTAGGCTATGTGAGTGACTTGAGAAATCATCCGGCAAGAGTTTTACTGAGCAATGGAGTACAATGTTCCATCAATAGTGATGATCCTGCCGTATATGGTTACGAAGGATTAAGTTATGACTTTTGGGTGGCCTATGTATATTGGGAATTGAATGTAAAAGCTTTGAAAAAACTGGTTTTCAATTCTATTAATTACTCTTCTTTGAATAAAAATGAGAAAAAACAATCTATAGAATCCCTGAATAAACAGTGGAATGATTTTGTGCAGAAAGCCAATCAGGAATTGAAGTAATATTCAAACGGAAAAAAGATAACAATTTTTACTGTTAACCATAAATACAATATAAATACAATAGCACCATTTTTAAATGGTGCTATTTTTAAACGCAAAGGGTTTATTATAAGGGTTTAATATTTTAGGGAGCGAAGGTGGAATCAATGAAATTGATTCTTTTTAAGCGGATGTATAACCATCAGTGAAAAAGTCCTTTTTTTGTTTCATCAAAATAGTTTATTTACCAGATTTGTAATTATGAAAAATCTGCGAGAGAAATGATTATATATCTTCAAAAATAAATGACCTCGAATTCATTTTTACAAACCTTCATAACGGTCATTTTTATCTTGAAATTTTCCAAACAGAGATTCTGTTACAACTTTCCCTGATCCAGATACTCTAATATGTTACGCTTTTCTGAACTTTGTCCTACCAAACAACAGAGTATATTATTAATCAGAAAATTGAAACAATATGCAAACAATATTAGGAGCCAATGGACAGATTGGTGAAGAGCTGGCAAGAGAATTAAAAAGAAACTTTACTTCAGAGATTCGCATTGTCAGCAGAAACGCTAAAAAAGTAAATGATACCGATGAGGTATTTTCGGCGGACTTATCTATTCGTGAGAAGGCTATTGAAGCAGTAAAAGGGAGTGAGGTTGCTTATTTTACATTAGGTCTTCCGATAAGTTCAGATCTATGGGAGCAGCAGTTTCCGTTGATTCTTCAAAATGTGATTGATGCTTGTAAGATCAACGGAACAAAATTGGTGTTTTTTGACAACACGTATATGTATCCGCAGGATGGTCGCGTTTTGAAGGAGAATACAGTATTTGCCCCAGTGGGAAGAAAAGGAAGAGTAAGACAGAAAATGGCTGAGATGGTACTGAGAGAAATAGAATCAGGAGAGCTGCAAGCAGTAATCTGCCGTGCTCCGGAGTTTTATGGTCCTGGAAAAACACAGAGTATTACCAATACATTGGTATTTAATACTATCAAAGAAGGTAAAAAGCTGAAAGTTCCGTTGAGTACAAGTAAAAAAAGAAGTCTCATCTGGACACCGGATGCAAGCCGCGCAACAGCTTTAATTGGAAATACACCGGATGCATATGGACAAACCTGGCATTTACCTGTAGATAAAAGTCATCCCACCTATAACGAGTTTATCAGAATAGCTTCCGGAATCTATGGTAAAGATTTGAAGTATTCTGCAATATCTAATTTTGTTTTTAAGATAGGAGCTTTATTTAATACAAAAGTAAAGGAATTATTAGAGCTGCTTCCAAGATATGAGCATGATAATATATTTGATGATTCAAAGTTCAGAATGCGATTTCCTGAATTTCAGGTGACCACTTATAAACAAGGGATCAGCCAGATTAAAAGTGAACAGCTTTCCGGAAAATAATAAAATTGTAACTTAGTATGAGTTATGTTTTTAAACCACATAGGCACATAGAAAATGCTAAAATATTAGTATTTAAAGTGCTGTTATGAAATTCTAACAGCCTATAAAGCCTATGTATCTATGTGGTTAAAAAAATAAAAAAAACACAGATATAATGATTACAAAAAAATATTTAGATGACTTGACATATGAAATAATAGGGAGTGCTATTGATGTTCATAAGATTATGGGTGGCGGATTATTGGAAAGTGTTTACCATGAATGTCTAAAAGAGGAACTTTTATATAAAAAAATAAATTTTCTTACAGAGATGAAGGTGCCTATGATTTATAAGGGGAAAACTTTGAATGTTGATTTTAGATGTGATTTATTTGTAGAGAATAGTATTGTTGTAGAATTGAAATCAGTACAGGAAATAATACCAATTTTTGAGGCACAACTTTTAACTTATATGAAGCTATTAAGGTGCCCCAAGGGAATAATCATTAATTTTCACTGTTCAAACATATTTAAGGAAGGACAAAAAACTTTTGTAAATGAATATTTTAATGCTTTGCGTAATTCTTAAAATTGTAAGTGAAGTTTAGCTTTAAACCACATAGGTACATAGAAAATGCTGAAATATTTAGAATGTCAAAAGTATTTTCATGGAATTATTAGCGTCCTATAAAATCTATGTCTCTATGTGGTTTAAAAAAATATAAATTAGAAAACCAGTAATGAAAACACCCATAAAAATTTCATCAATCAATGCAATGCATCAGGCTCTGGGATTGAAAAAACCATCAAATCCACTGCTCAGTGTATTCAGTTTTAATGATGTGAAATTAAAATCAGAGACGATTCTCAATGCTGTAATAACAGATTTTTATGCGGTAGCGCTGAAAAAGGATTGTGCCGGTGGAAAATTTAAATATGGACAGCAGTATTATGATTTTGATGAGGGGGTAATGTATTTTACTGCTCCGCAACAGGTCTTACAATTTGAAGATGTCCTTCTGAATGAGGTGGAAGGGTTTGTATTGGTAGTACATCCGGATTTTCTTCAAAGCTACCCTCTGGCATCCAAAATTAAAGACTATGGCTTTTTCTCCTATACAGCCAATGAAGCCCTGTTTCTTTCTGAGAAAGAAGAAAAATCTATTATGGATATTATAGAAAACATGAGTCATGAGATCGATGCGAATATGGATTCTTTCACCCAGGATCTGTTGGTATCCAACCTGGATTTGCTATTAAAATATTGTGACCGCTTTTATAACCGTCAGTTTTTAACCCGTAAAAAAGTGAATAGTGATTTGCTTTCAAAGCTGGAAACCCTGTTGGATGAGTGTTTTAAAAATGACCAATTGGTTCTTAATGGAATTCCTACCGTTCATTTTGTGGCTGAAAAACTTAGTCTGAGCGCCAATTATCTCAGTGATATGCTTCGGGTACAGACAGGGCAGACTACCCAGCAGCATATTCAGAACCGATTGATTGAAAAAGCTAAAGAATTACTTTCTACTACAGAAATGTCGGTTTCAGAAATTGCTTATCAACTGGGATTTGAACACCCGCAGTCCTTCCATCGTTTGTTTAAAAACCGTACCTCTTTTTCACCCTTGGAATTTAGAGCTTCATTTAACTAGCTGACTTTTGTGGGTAGAAAATACCCTAAAGTAATTCTTGATCCTTCCAGAGATTAGGTTACAACTTTCCTGAATTAAGTTACAGTAAACCTGCCATTTTTTTCGAATTTTGTTAGACTAAAACCAAAGAGATGAGTGTATTAAAGATTTTAATTATTGTTACGAATGTCAGCATGTATGCCAGTGGCAAACTGGAAACCGGCTTATGGCTGAGTGAGCTGACTCATATCTATCATGCTGCAAAAGAAAAAGGATATGATATTACGATTGCCAGCCCCAAAGGCGGAAATATTCCAATAGATCCCGAAAGTCTGAAGTTTTTTACCCTTGATAAAGTTTCTACAGGTTATTGGAGTGACATTTCTTTCCGTGAAACACTCAATAATAGTCATAGTTTGGCGGAAGTTGCCGATGAGCAATATGATCTGGTATATTTAGCAGGCGGTCATGGAACGATGTATGACTTTCCAGACGATGTTGTGATGCAATCCATTATCAAAAAACAATATGAAAACGGTAGGATCGTAGCTGCTATTTGCCATGGAGTAGGAGGATTATTGAATGTAAAACTTTCTAACGGTGAAAATCTGATAAAAGGAAAAACCATTACCGGTTTCGATTGGTTTGAAGAAACTCTTGCCAGAAGAAAAAAAGAAGTGCCATTCAATCTGGAAGCAGCCATCAAAGAAAGAGGTGCTCATCTAAAAAAAGCATTCATACCCATGACATCTCATGTTGTTGTTGTTGACGGAAATTTAATTACGGGGCAAAATCCATTCAGTTCAAAAGAAATGGATCGAGTTGTCATGAAAGCCCTGTAAAATAATTAATATGTTCTATTTTGGAAAAATAAAGAGTAGTCTTTTATCCTGTAATAACTTTATGACGATATATTGGCTTAGAAAGAATCAATGAAATTGACTCTACTCTTTGTTTCCTTAAAATATTATATCTTAAAAAATAAAACTTTGCGTTTACAAAGAAACAGTATCAACGTAAAAATCTATGTGCTTATGTGGTTTAATAAAAGTTTAACCACATAGGCCCATAAGCATACTTATAGATTTATTTTCTATTAGCTCGTTTTTCTGTAATTCCAAATGGCAAAACTGTTTAAAACTACAGCAAATAAAGCCAGATAACCGAGTTCTGTTCCCACATCTGCCAATCCGGATCCTTTCAGGACAATTAACCGGACAACTTTGATGAAATGGGTTACCGGAGTGAAATTGGAAACGGTGATTGCCCAGTCCGGCATACTGTCTATACTGGTGAAAAAACCACTCATCAGCATAAATACCATCATAAAGAAGAAGGCAATGAACATCGCCTGAAGCTGCGTGTCTGCAAATGTTGAAATCAACAATCCGAAGCCAAGCAAAGCCACCAGGTAAACAGAGGCAAAGAGGTAAAGTACCCACAAACTGCCTTTTGGGAAAATGCCATAAAACAGATACATTACAAGGAGCCCAAGGGTAAAGACAATGATTCCCATCACCCAGAACGGAATGAGTTTGCCAAGGATGAATTGCCATTTCTGAATAGGGGTTACGTTGATTTGTTCAATAGTCCCTATCTCTTTTTCCTTTACAATATTAAGTGCTGTAATAAAGCCTCCGATCAATGTAAGTAATAATACCAGAATTCCCGGGACCATATAGTATTTATATTCTGCTTTTGGATTATACCAGTTAGAACTTATGACAGACAGTTTTGTGTTGGGAGCAATTTGACCGTTGGATAATTTAATATTAATATCAAGATTGGCATTGAAATCTGCGAGAACCTGTACCAGATAAGCCGCACCCAAAGATGCTTTTGTCCCGTTAATGGCATCTACCGATAGATTGACTTTCTGACTTTCTTCACGAACGAGATTTCTTTCAAATCCGGATGGAATTTCCAGCACCAGATCTGCATCTCCATATTCAATTAATTCCAGGCCTTCTTTGTAAGAATTGGGATGACCTGCCATCTTGAAATATCCTGATGAAGCTATTTTATGAGCCAGCTTTTGAGAATAGCTGCTGTGATCCTGGTCAACAAAAGCTACATTTACATTTTTTACCTCAAAATTGGCTGCCATAGGTAAAATAATCAGCTGCATAATGGGAGCAAAAAGCATCATAGACAAGATCGTTTTGTCCCTCAGAATCTGACGGAATTCTTTTTGTAATATAAAACGTAATATCTTCACTATAACCGGATTTTAAAGTTTCTTAATGCAAGTGTTAACAGACCTGTTGCCATGACGGCAAGAATAAGTGTTTCTTTCCAGACGTATTTAAAGCCAAGCCCTTTCAGCATGACAGACTTAATGATACTGTAATAATATCTCGATGGTACAATATGGGAGATCCATTGAAAGACCTTCGGCATATTTTCCAGAGGAAACATAAAACCTGTCAATATCATCGTGGGCATCATCATACCCATCATTGAAATCAGCATAGCGGTTTGTTGTGATGCCGTGATATTTGAAATCAGTAACCCCAGTGAAAGACAGGTGATAATGAACAGAATGCTCTCTGCGAAGATCAATACCAGACTGCCTCTTATTTCTACATGGAGAAAGAATACAGAAAGCAGTAAAATGATAATGAAATCGATGAGTGATAAGACCAAATAAGGAATTGCTTTTGCAATCAGCACCATGATGGGCTTGAAAGGAGAAACCAACAGGATTTCCATGGTTCCAAGTTCCTTTTCACGTACTACTGCTACAGAGGTTAATGCAGTACTGACAATCATAAAGATCAAGGCAATAACACCCGGAATAAAATTGAGAGAACCATTTTGTTCCTCGTTATACAACTGTCGTATTTCAGGAACGATCTGATAAGATGGCTTTACCGTAGGATTGAGTTCCTGCTGGTAATTACCGATAATGGTATTCAGATAATTGGTCACAATGGTGGCATTATTAGGGTCTGAAGCATCAGCAATAACCTGGATCTGCGCTCCTTCTGCTTTATACAGATCTGAACCGAAATTGGCAGGAAAGATAACAGCACATTTTATTTCACCTTCTCTGAAGCGTTTTTCAATATCTTTATAATGGAGTATAGGTTCTTTAACCTTAAAATAAGAACTGGATTCTATTTTAGATATAATCTGCTCAGATTGTACATCCTGAGCATTATCCTGTATGGCAAGACCAATATTTTTCACCTCACTGCTCAAAGCAAAACCGAAAAGAACGATCTGAGCAATGGGCAATCCAAAAAGGATCAGCAGGGTACGCCTGTCCCGGAATACATGATAAAATTCTTTGCGTATGAAAGCTAATAATTGTTTCATTTTAATCTGATTTTCTTTTTGCTCCTCTTGCCAGTTGATAAAAAACATCATCCATTGTATCAGTATCGAACTGTTTTTTCAGATTCGAAGGACTGTCTAATGCTTCTACACGGCCATCCACCATTACACTGATGCGGTTACAATATTCTGCTTCATCCATATAGTGTGTCGTTACAAAAACGGTGATTCCGTTTCCTGCAGCCTCATAGATCATGTCCCAAAACTGCCGTCTGGTTACGGGATCAACCCCTCCGGTGGGTTCATCTAAAAAAACAATTTTAGGACGATGGAAAATAGCAACTGAGAAAGCCAGTTTCTGCTTCCATCCCAAAGGCAGTTCACCGACTAATTTTTTGGCTTCTTTTTCAAGCCCCAGTGTAGTAATCAGTTCGTTACTGCGTGTTTTTATTTCCGGCCTTGAAACCCCATATACACCACCATAGAACTCAATGTTTTCCAATATGGTAAGATTATCATACAGGGAAAACTTCTGGCTCATATAGCCTATGTTTTTTTTAATCTGCTCCTGTTGTTTATACACATCATAGCCTGCCACGGAAGCTTCTCCTGAAGTGGGATAGGAAAGTCCGCAAAGAATTCGCATGGCAGTAGTTTTTCCAGCTCCGTTCGCTCCCAGAAACCCGAAGATTTCCCCCTGATTCACATCAAAGGTAATTCCGTCAACCGCATTGAAATCTCCAAATTTCTTGGTTAAATTTTTACAGACAATTGCTTTATTTTCCATCAGTTTGCTATTTCACGGGTTCATTATGGTGTTCATTCATGAGGCGGATAAAACTGTCTTCAATCGTTGGGGTTACAATTTTCACCTCCAGTCCGTCAGGATGATTTTGACCTATAACCCGCATGACACCCATAACATCTGTTTCATCGGATTTCAGAGTAAGGTGCATATATTCCCCGAATGTGTAGCAGCTTTCTACTTCTTCAGTGGAACGTACATCTTGTAAAAGCTGATAAATATTATTAGCTTTGGCCGCAAACAGGGTTTTTGGAAAGCTTTTGATAATATTTTCCGGGGTATCAATGGACATAATATTGCCATTTTGCATCAAAGCAATCCGATCACAAAGAGTGGCCTCATCCATATAAGGCGTTGAAACAACAATCGTAATACCTTGTGCTTTCAGTTGACCAAGCATATCCCAAAATTCTTTTCTTGAAACCACATCTACCCCTGTTGTAGGTTCATCCAGAAACAAAACTTCAGGTTTATGGATTAAAGCACAGCATAAAGCAAGTTTCTGCTTCATCCCACCGGAAAGCTTCCCGGCTCTTCGTTTATTAAAGGGTTTAATCTGTTCGTAAATGTCTTTGATAAGGTCATAATTGTCTTCAATGGTAGTTCCAAAAACCGTAGCGAAGAAGTTCAGATTTTCCTCTATGGTCAGATCCTGATACAGAGAGAATTTTCCCGGCATATACCCAACGATATTCCTGATTTTCCTGTAGTCTTTGATGACATCAAACCCTTCTACAGTCGCTGTTCCACTGTCTGCAAGCAATAAGGTCGTGAGAATACGGAACAAAGAAGTTTTGCCGGCTCCGTCAGGGCCGATCAGACCAAATAATTCTCCCTTCTGTACTTCGAAAGAAACATCATTGACTGCTTTTACTTCCCCTTTATTATAGGTTTTGACGATATTTTTTACT
The DNA here is from genome assembly GCF_940807095.1 of Chryseobacterium sp. Marseille-Q3244. Taxonomy (NCBI): domain Bacteria; kingdom Pseudomonadati; phylum Bacteroidota; class Flavobacteriia; order Flavobacteriales; family Weeksellaceae; genus Chryseobacterium; species Chryseobacterium sp. Marseille-Q3244. The sequence goes on from NZ_CALNWX010000018.1 coordinate 27,582, forward strand.
GTTATTGAACTCATATCAATGATCCATTAAAAGATTACTTCTCCATACATTCCGATCTTCAGATAACCGTCATTTTTCACATTTACTTTCATGGCATACACCAGATTGGCTCTTTCATCTTTGGTTTGAATGGTTTTCGGCGAAAATTCAGATTTAGAGGAAATCCAGGTAATGGTTCCCGGATATTCTTTGTAACTGTCTTTACCATTATCAATCCTAACTTTTACCTGTTGCCCTATCTTAATTTGTGATAGTTGTATACCTGTCACATACGCTTTTAAATCAAGATTTTCCGTATTGGCAATTTTATACAATGGCTTTCCAATGACCTGAAGCTCGCCCTGCAAAGCATAATTTGTTAATACTGTTCCTTTGATTGGGTTAATGATCTGTCCTTTATTAATTTGTTCCTGGATTTGTGCGGCAGCTTTCTCCATAGGTGCTTTTTCACTCAATATACTTCGGTTCTGTGTAGTGGTGTTGTAAGTATTCAGTTTAAGCTGTTGTTCCGTAACAGCAATCTGTTTTTTAAGTTGATCTATGGAGGCATTGATATCATCCAGCTGTTTACGGGTGGCAGCATCTGCTTTTACCAGGTTTTCAGTACGGCTTTTTTCTCTTAATTGTTGTGCTAACTGTGATTTCTGTACTTCGAGCTGCCTGCGTACCAGTTCCGTCTGGTCACCAGGAGCGATTGTTTTTTCATTTAAGGCAGCAATACTGGCTTCAGTTTGTTGCTTCTGAAGTTCTGCAACCTTTACATCAATCTGTCCTACCGGATCACCTGATTTCAATTGTGCTCCTTCTTTTACATTGTACGAAAGGAGCAAACCGTTTTGTTGTGCGGATACAATCACTTCATCAGCTTCAAAATTCCCCGAAGCATCATATTCGTTTTTTTGCGTACAGGCATTCAGAAATAATGCTGCTGAAACAATTACTATATATTTTTTCATGTTGTTACATTTATGATTAATGGCCTGATTTGAATTTTAAATTATATTGTGACTGAAGCAGCTGTATCTGATGAAGAATAAGGTTTTGCTTTGCTGCGTTTTCATTATTGATTTTCTGAATGTATTCGTGGGTGGTAATAACCCCATTAGTGAGCTGAGCTGAGGCAGACCTTGTGACTGCTTCCCTCAGTTCTATTGTTTTTTGATCCTGGCCGATTATTTCTGCGTATTTTTTTATATTTTCATCCTGTTGGGCAATATCCATTTTTACATTTCGGATAAAAGTTTCTTTATCAGCATCTGCTGACTGACTGCTGAGATCATAGATTGAACGTTGATTTTTTAAGGTATAAAGACTTCCCAATGACCAGTTCAGTCGAATACCGGTGATGTACCAGGCTCCAAAATCATTAGAAATAGGATTAAGGGTTGGACGCCCGTAAGCTCCCTGAAAAAAAGCTTTGAAGGTAGGCATGTAACTTGATTTCAACTGTTTTGTCTGTGCTTCATAGATCTCTTTCTGTAAATCAAACATTTTAAGCTCCGGCCTGTTGATTTCCTCTGATGATAGAATAGGTTCAGGTTTTACTAACTCGGAGGATGAGGTAATTTCCTTACCGGTAAAAATAGAAAGCATTTTTAAAAAAGCAGAGCGGTTTCCCTCGTAATCAATATTTACTGATTTTGTATTCTCAATCTCGGCTTTTAGTTCATTGACATCGCTTGCGTAAGCGGTACCATATTTATAGGCTGCTTCCGCTTTATCCAATTGAGTCTGCAGATTGGCAACTTTAAGTTCATTGAGTTTCAATTGAGCATCCAGCAAAAAAATAGAAAAGAAGATGGAGTTGATACGGTCATTAATGGTATACAATTCTATTTCTACATTTTGTTTTTGTAATCCGGCATTGGCTTTTGTAATCTCGTTTTGATACTGTGTACTGCCTCCATCAAATAACAATTGCTCTACTTCTCCGGAAATCCTGTATTGGTCTTTACTGAATGTGGGGGGAGAAAATCCCATAGGAGAGGCACCACCAAGTAAGGCACCATAATCAACTACCTGAGATTGATATGTTGCCTGACCCGAAATATTGAACTGAGGCAAAAACCTTTTGTTGGCATTCTTAATGGTATAGTCTGCCGATTGAGCGACCAGATTCATTTTTTTGACAGCAGGGTAGTTTTCTCTTGCCAGAAGGTAACATTCCTCCAACGTGAGTGATTGTGCATTGACTGAAACAGCTAATAACCCCAAGCCAATAGTCAAAAGTGTTTTGTATATCATTTTATTATTTTGTTTTAATCATTTGATTAATTTGGTGGCAAAAAAAATTATTTCGCCTTCATCATTGCTTTTATCCAAACCGGAATGAGTTTTTTACGCTTCTGCATCATCTGGCTGAATTGTTGGTTGTCTATTTTGCTGATGGATGTGATCAACGGCTGAGCAATAAATGGAAAAATAACTAATCCCATTACATTCATTAAGAATTGCAGAGGATTAGGTTCGGTTACTTCTTCGTTCTCAACTGCTGCCTGATATTGCTTAATAAATTCAGAATTCAACACAACATCTTTAATAGGTAATTTACCCATCAGGCCGGTAGGGTTGTTCCTCAGTTCACTCATGATAAAAAGCGGTACACCCGGTTCGCCGGAAAGGAAATTAATGTAATTGGACGCAATAAGTTCTATTTTCTTTTCCAAACTGGTTTTGCCGTCATTCAAGATGGTGGTAAGATGATGGATAAAGCCGGACAAGGTTTCCAGCATGATAATATCAAATAACTTCTGTTTACTTCGGAAGTAATAGTTGAGTAAAGCGAGATTAATTCCTGCTTCTTCAGCAATATCCCTTGTACGGGTAGCTGCAAAACCCTTCTGATGGAATACTGAACGGGCTGCTTCCTTAATTTTTTCTTCTGTTGAAGTATCCAGATTATTGACTTCTTTAGTTTTTGCCATGTTGCATCAAAGTTCTTTTCAGGGACAAATATACAAACTTATTCTTTTGATTTAATCAAATGATTAAAAAATGATTTTTAATAAGCCTTTTTAAATAGATACTTGTTGGAAAATTGTAAAGAAATCTAAGAATGATACTGCTTTTAAGATGAAAGAAAATCAGAGATTTTCAGAAATATTTTCAAATCATCTTTTACATGACAATATTCTATGTGCCTATGTGGTTAATTTTTTTGAACCCATAGACCCATAGATTTTTACAAATAAAATGAGTGGAGGTAATGATAAAAATATATTGTTAACAGTATATAATTTTATCGTAGATAAAATCTTAGCATCATTGCATTTTCCATGAAATCCTTTTATCCATGAAGAATATATCTGATGCCAATAGCGATTTTGCATTCTTTTTAAGAGTATTGTTTGAAAACATTACTCATTTTTTATGTTAGGCTTTCAGAATCTTATATTATTATAAAATATGCCCATTTTATTGGAAATGGGCATCCTATTTATTGAAAACTGATGGTGATAAGATGAAATCATTTCCTCTAAATGAGATCAAGAAAAATATATTTTCAGTCTTTACCATAATATTTTTCGCCCAATTTTATTTTCTCTCTTCCTGTTTCCACCCGCCATTTATTGGTATCTCTTAAAGAATAGGCACAGCCGCAATATTCCTGCATATAAAACTGTTCTTCTTTGCTAATGTCAAGCATACGCTTTGAGCCGCCTTTCTTTCGCCAGTTGTAAGTCCAGTAAGTAATTCCTTCATAATGACCGGCTGCACGAATTCCACAATCATTGATCTGTTCCATGTTTTTCCAACGGGAAATACCCAGTGAGCTGGAAATGATATCGAATCCGTTTTCATACGCGTACAATGCCGTCCGCTCAAAGCGCATATCAAAACACATGGTACAACGGATTCCTCTTTCGGGTTCCCATTCCATGCCTTTTGCTCTGGCGAACCAGTCATCCACATCATAATCAGCATCAACGAAAGGAATATTGTGTTTCTCAGCAAAACGGATATTTTCTTCTTTTCTTAAATCATATTCTTTCTTTGGATGAATATTGGGATTATGAAAAAAAATGGTAAAATCTATACCCGATGCAATAATTGCTTCCATTACTTCTCCGGAACATGGAGCGCAACAAGAGTGCAACAACAGTTTTTTACCTCCTTCCGGCAATACTAATTTCTCTCTTTCAAAATTCATTTTCATTATTATTTCCCTGTAAAATCAGGATTTCTTTTTTCTATAAATGCGCCTATGCCTTCGTTATGGTCTTGGGTTGTAAACAACTCACCAAATAAGGCGGCTTCTTGTTTCAGCCCGTCTGCAATATGCAGTTCAAAGCCTGTATTTAATGATTGTTTTGCTTTTGCTACAGCTATTGGTCCTCTTAAGGCAATGGTTTCTGCCAGTTTTTGAGCCTCCCTCAATAGTTCTTCAGGTGCAATGACCCTGTTGACAAAACCAAATTCTTTACAGGCAGCTGCTGAATAAAATTCGCCTGAGAAAACCATTTCTCTTGCTTTGTATAAGCCAATCGCTCTTGGAAGACGCTGTGTTCCGCCAAAACAAGGTAATAAGCCTAAGGTAACTTCCGGCAATCCGAATTTAGCTTTCTCACTGGCCAGAATAATATCACATGATAATGCCAGCTCACAGCCACCACCTAATGCAAAGCCGTTCACTGCTCCAATAACCGCAAATGGTAGCTCTTCAATAGCATTAAATGCAGTTTGTGCCATGATGGAAAAGGCTTCAGCCTCCTGAGGAGTCATTCCCTGCATGGCCTTGATATCCGCACCGGCAACAAAAGCTTTTTCTCCGGAGCCTGTAATGATCAGGACCCGAATATCTGAGTTTGTTTTTATCTGATCGGCAAATATTTTAAGTTCTTTTAAAACAACTTCATTCAAAGCATTTAAGGCTTGTGGACGATTAATAGTCAGTGTTCCGACATGTCCCTGTTGTTTGTATAATAGGGTTTCAAAATTCATTGTATCTGTTTTTAGTTGATGGAAATCTTGGAGTGGAAAAAAGATTAGTTTCCGTTTTCTACGTTTAATTTCCCATTTAAAAATTGAATAATACTTGAAAAATCTATGGCTCCATTTCCGGATTCACTCCACATTCTATATAAATTTAAAGCGGCATTTCCCAGTGGAGTAGAGGTTTTGGTTTCCAATCCTGCTTCCGCTGCCAGTCCCAGGTCTTTGGTCATCAGATCTACAGCAAATCCGCCTGAGTATTCTCTTGATGCAGGAGCATTTTCCATCACACCTGGGTATGGATTGTATACTTCTAAAGACCAGTTTTTACCGGAACTTTTCTGCATAATTTCACTTAATGTTTTAGGATCTAAACCATGTCGGATTCCTAAATTAATAGCTTCAGAAGTTCCGATCATGTGAATGGCCAATAACATATTATTACAGATTTTCGCCACCTGACCGGCTCCGGAATCTCCTGCATGGAATATATTTTGTCCCATACATTTTAAAATAGGTCTTGCTTTTTCGTAATCTTCGGTTTTACCGCCTACGATAAACGTTAATGTTCCGGCTTTTGCTCCGGCTGTACCTCCGGAAACCGGAGCATCTATCATTTTACAGCCTTTAGATACAGCAAGTTTAGCAACAGAACGGGCTGTTACAGCATCTATGGTGCTGCTGTCGATTAGTAACGTATTAGGTTGTAAATTGTTGACAAATTCTTCAGAGTACAATTCGGCAACGTGTTTCCCGGAAGGAAGCATCGTGATGACTACCTCTGCATCTTTGATTGCTTCTAACGCTGAACCGGAAGCTTGCCCGCCTGCTGAAACCAAAGCTTCTAAGGCAGTTTTTGAAAGGTCAAATCCCTTTACAGAATGACCGTTTTTTACTAAGTTTGCGGCCATAGGTCCGCCCATATTTCCTAATCCTATGAATGCTATATTAGACATAATTGTTTCTTTGAGGGTTAAAAAATGATTGAATTTGGATTGAAAGCGAATGCTGAGCGTTTAAGATCCGATCGCTACTTCTTTATTCACTTTCCATTCACCGATGATCCATTCAAAATAAGAGTTTATCCATTCCTGAGTGACCTCATCTAAGGTGGCAGGATGCCATTTTGGAGATTGATCTTTATCGACTAGTAATGCCCGTACTCCTTCTGCAAAGTCAGGATGAATGCAGCATTGACAAGATAGATTCAGTTCAGATTGAAAAACTTCTTCCAGACTTAAATCCTTACCTTGTTTCAGTTGTCTGAAAATAATGTGAGCTGAACTGGGAGAACCTGCTTCAAAACTTTTAATTCCGGCATTAATCCATTCGTCTTTTTCGGCAGAATTGATCAATATTTCCCCGAATTGTTCCAATATTTCAGCTTTTTCAAACCTTTCTACAAAGTCTTGATGAAGGGCTGCCTGTGATTCCGGAACAGAAACGTCCTGCGAAACCTTTTCTAATATTTCAGAAATGGTTTTGTGCGGATTTTCATTCCAGTCTGCACGGTCTAATTTGTTGAGAATGGCTTCTTTTGATGAAGATTCTACATAATAATCTGCCAGTCCTAAAAATGTGCAATCGGCTCCATCCAGTCTGGCCCCTGTTAATCCTAAATACAATCCATAAGCGGATGGCATTTTATTTAAAAACCAAGTTGCTCCCACATCCGGATATAATCCAATCGTAATTTCAGGCATCGCGAGTTTACTTCTTTCCGTTACAATACGATGGGATGCGCCGACCATAATTCCGATGCCACCACCCATTACAATTCCATGTCCCCAAACAATGATAGGTTTTGGATAAGTATGTATCGTGTAATCTACCTGATATTCTTTTGAGAAGAAATCAAAGCAATCCTGTGGTACCTGAGTAGGGTCAATAGCTCTCTGGGCAACGATGGCATCATGCAATTGTCTTACATCACCTCCTGCACACAAAGCTTTTTCACCTGCCCCCTGAATAAACAGGCAGGCTATTTCATCGGAATTTTTCCAATCTTCCAAAACGGTTTTTAATTCTTCAATCATAGGCAATGAAAGAGAATTCAGTGTTTTTTCTGAATTAAGGGTAATGATTCCGACTTTGTTTTTTATTTCTGTAAGTAGTAAATTCATTTTTTAAGAGTTTAAATTAACGAATCTGTAAAGTAGCTCCTTCTTCCAGGATCTTTCTTGAAATAACGAGCTTCATAATCTCATTAGTACCTTCTACGACCTGATGTACTCTGGCATCACGCATGAGACGTTCTACAGGAAAATCCTGTGTACATCCATAACCACCTAATATCTGAAGGGCTTCATTGCATATATTAAAACACATATCGGTAGCCAGTCTTTTGGCCATTGCACAGTAAGTAGTCGCATTCGGATCTTTAGAATCGAGCTTAAAAGCTGCCAGCTGTACCATTTGTCGGGCAGCTACTAATTCTGTCGCCATATCTGCAATTTTAAACTGCAATGACTGGAATTGTGCCAGTGATTTTCCAAACTGCTGTCTTTCATGCATGTACTTTTGTGCCTGGTTAATCGCTCCCTGAGCCGCTCCTACAGAGCAGGTTCCGATATTGATTCGGCCACCGTCCAATCCTTTCAGGGCAATTTTAAAGCCTTCCCCTAAGGTACCTAAAAGATATTTCTCATCTACTTCTACATGATCGAGAAATACAAAACGGGTAGGCTGGGTATTCCAACCTAGTTTTTTCTCCTTTTCTCCAAAGCTGATTCCCGGGTTGTTCGCAGGTACTACAAAGGCACTGATGCCTTTTGCACCGGAGTTCTCTGTACGAGCCATCACAATGAGCACATCGCTTTCGCCAGCTCCTGAAATAAAGGCTTTAGTACCATTAATGAGATATTTATTATCCTTTTTAACAGCTGTAGTTTTCAGACCTGCCGCATCAGATCCTGATCCTGGTTCGGTAAGGCAATAAGAACCCAATAGTGCTCCTGATGCCAGTTTTGAACAGAATTCTTTTCTGATTTCATCATTCCCAAACTCGTCAATCATCCACGAAACCATATTATGAATGGTGATATAAGCGGTGGTGGAAGGACAGGCTGCGGCTAATTCTTCAAAGATAATAGCAGCATCAAGCCGTGATAGTCCCAAACCGCCTGCGTCTTCACTGGTATATACTCCACAAAATCCCAATTCACCGGCTTTGGTTATGGCATCTCTTGGAAATATCTTTTGGGCATCCCATTCTGAAGCATAAGGCGTGAGCTCTTTTTCAGCAAACTTTCTTGCGGCATCCTGAAATGCCAGTTGTTCATCACTTAGGTTAAATTCCATAATTTTTAGGGTTTAAAATTTGAATTGAAAGTGCTCAGATCGTGAATGGGGACTTGCCTCTTATTTTCAGTTGCCCACTTTCATCATGTACTATTTTAAACTGATCGTCATATTAAGACTTCCTCCCGGAACATCCTCTTCAAACCAGCGTGCAGTAATGGTTTTGGTTTCTGTATAGAACTTTACTCCTTGTTTTCCGTAAGAATGCAGGTCGCCAAAGAACGATTTTCTCCATCCTGTAAATGAGAAAAATGGCAATGGAACAGGAATCGGAAGGTTGACTCCAATTTGTCCCACTTCAATTTCGTGCTGGAATTTTCTGGCAGCAGCTCCTGAATTGGTAAAGATCGAAGTTCCGTTTCCATAAGGGTTGTTGTTGATGATCTGAATAGCCTCATCCAGCGTGTCTGCTTTTAATAAAAGTAAAGCAGGGCCAAAGATTTCCTCTTTGTAAATATCCATTTCTACAGATACATTATTGAACAGAGTAGGACCTACAAAATATCCGTTTTCATATCCTTCTACGATACAGTTGCTTCCATCTAATAATACTTCAGCGCCCTGGTCATAAGCACTCTTGATAAGTCTCAGTACCTTTTCTTTAGACTGTTGATTGATTAATGGGCCAAAAGCAGCAGATTCATCAGACCATACTCCAGGTTTGATCGTGCTTAAAGCGGTTTTGATCTCCTCTACCCAATTTTGAGCTTCACCTACCAGAACTGCAACACTGATAGCCATACAACGCTGCCCGGCTGCACCACACGATGCACCTACCAGATTGTTGATGACCTGCCCTTTATTGGCATCAGGCATAACGACCATGTGGTTTTTTGCACCGCCAAAAGCCTGAACTCTTTTCAGATTATCTGTTCCTGTACGGTAAACATGTTCAGCTACTGGAACAGAACCTACAAATGAAATGGCTTTGATCTCAGGATGATTCAGGATATGATTCACCTGATCTTTGGAGCCATGAACAATATTTAAAACTCCTTTTGGAAAGCCGGCTTCCAAGAATAGCTCTGCCATTTTCATGGAAGTCATTGGCGTTTGCTCAGAAGGTTTTAAGATAAAGGTATTTCCACAGGCAATCGCCATTGGGAACATCCATAAAGGAATCATCGCAGGGAAGTTGAAAGGAGTAATTCCTGCACAAACTCCAAGAGGTTGAATATAACTGTAGGTATCTACGCCACGGGCTACATTTTCTACCGTTTCTCCCATCATCAGGGTTGGAATATTGCAGGCATGTTCCACAACTTCAATACCGCGCCATACATCTCCCATTGCATCTGCAAAGGTTTTCCCGTTTTCTTTGGAAAGGATTTCGGCGATTTCTTTTTGATGTTCTTTTAAAAGGTGTTGGTATTTTAAAAATAACCTCGCCCTTTCCGGAGTGGCAACCTCTTTCCAGATTTTGAAAGCTTCTGTAGCAGCTTCAATGGCTTGATCGACTTCTGATACTAATGTTAAAGGCACCTCAGCAAGAATTTCTTGGGAAGCAGGGTTTTCTACCGGAAGATGTTCTTGAGTTTTACTCTCAGTAAACACTCCATTGATTAATATTTTTACTTTTTGTGACATGTTTTATAAGTTGAAAAGTTGAGAAGGAAAGTTGAAAGTAAGTGGTGTTGCTTACTTTCAACTTTTAATTGGGTTATATTACCAGTAGGTCAACGAATTCATTGACATTAAGATTGATCAATGTTTCGTATTCCAATGAGTTTTCAAGGACTACTTTTTGCTGTTTTTCAGGGAAAATACGCGCTAAGTTGACTTTGTATTTCTTGATAAGTTCAGGAATTCCTTCCTCTCTTCTTCGCTTGTGCCCGATAGGATATTCTACCACAATTTCATCCAAAACAGTTCCGTCATTAAGTTCTATGGTCATCGCATTGGCAATAGAACGTTTTTCAGGATCATGATAATCTGCTGTAAACTGAACGTCTTCCACGCATTCAATTTTATCACGCAGAATATCAATTCTTGGATCTGAAGCAATATTATCTTCATAATCTGCAGCCGTTAATCTTCCATGGATCAATGGTACCGCTACCATGTATTGGATACAGTGGTCACGGTCTGCCGGGTTGTTCAAAGGCCCTTTTTTATCGATGATACGAATGGCAGCTTCATGGGTGCGGATCGTAACCTTTTTAATATCGTCTGTTGTTTTTCCAAGCTTTTTCAAGGTAGAATGCAGTGTCATTGCAGCTTCTACAGCAGTTTGAGAATGGAATTCAGCCGGGAATGAAATTTTGAATAATACATTCTCCATGACATAAGAACCATACTCTCTCTGGAATTTAAATTCATTTCCTTTGAAAGAAACATCATAGAATCCCCAAGTTTTAGCTGTTAATACAGATGGATAACCCATTTCTCCTGTTTTCGCGATTAATGCTAAACGTACTGCTCTTGATGTGGCATCACCCGCAGCCCATGATTTACGGGAACCTGTATTGGGAGCATGACGGTATGTTCTTAAAGATTGTCCGTCTACAAACGCTAATGATACTGCATTGATGATCTCATCACGCGTTAAACCGATCAGTTTTCCAACAACAGCTGTAGAAGCCAGTTTTACCAATAATACGTGATCAAGACCTACTTTATTGAAAGAATTTTCCAGTGCCATTACGCCCTGAATCTCGTGAGCCATGATCATCGCTTCCAATACCTGCTTCATTTTTAAAGGCGCTTTTCCTTCCGCAATATTGGTCCTTGATAACCAGTCTGCTGTTGCTAAAATTCCACCCAGGTTATCTGACGGATGTCCCCATTCAGCAGCCAGCCATGTATCATTAAAATCTAACCAACGGATAATAGCTCCGATATTAAATGCTGCCTGAACAGGATCTAATTGAAACTGTGTTCCCGGAACCTTTGCACCATGAGGAACTACGGTTCCTTTCACGATTGGGCCTAAAAGTTTTGTACAGGCTGGATAGGTTAAAGCTTCCAGACCACATCCGATCGTATCCAGAAGACAATAATGAGCAGTCTTCCAGGCTAAATCGTTTTTAATTTCGTAGCTTAATACATAATCTGCAATATCTACTAATACCTGATCCGGTTGTGGTCTTTCATTTGAAATGTGTGATGACATCTTTGTTTTATAGTTTTATTATTAGGTAATTTGTTTATTTTCTGTCTTGTAGAGAAACGTATTCTTTATTTTCCGGGCCTGTATAATTGGCACTTGGACGAATGATTTTTCCATCCTGTCTCTGTTCAATAATGTGAGCGCTCCATCCTGTTACTCTGGAAATAACGAACAGTGGAGTAAACATAAGGGTTGGTACTCCCATTAAATGATAAGATACCGCAGAGAACCAATCCAGATTCGGGAACATTTTCTTTTCTTCCCACATCACGGTTTCTAACCTTTCTGCGATGTTATACAGCAGCATATCTCCGGCTTCTTCTGAAAGTTCTTTAGCGACTTTTTTAATCACTACGTTTCTAGGGTCTGAAATCGTGTAAACCGGATGTCCAAATCCAATAATCACCTCTTTGTTAGCAATACGCTGACGGATATCTGCTTCAGCTTCGTCCGGTGAGTTGTAACGGCTTTGGATTTCGAAGGCCACTTCGTTGGCACCTCCGTGTTTTGGCCCTCTTAGCGCACCGATGGCTCCTGTGATACATGAATAAAAATCTGACGCAGTTCCGGCAATAACACGAGCGGTGAATGTAGAAGCATTAAATTCATGTTCCGCATAAAGGTTAAGCGATATTTCCATTGCTTTTACCCAGGAATCCGGAGCTTTTTTACCATGTAAAAGGTGAAGGAAATGCCCGCCAATCGTATCATCGTCTGTTTCTACATTGATTTCCTTACCATTGTGGGTGTAATGGTACCAGTATAAAAGTCCGGAACTGAATGAAGCTAATAATTTATCCGCAATATCTCGTGCTCCGGCTACATTGTGATCATCTTTTTCAGGCTGAATACTTCCAATAGCGGATACCATAGAACGCATGACATCCATTGGATGAGCCGCTGCCGGAATACTCTTTAAAATATTTCTTACAGAATGCGGAAGTCCTCGAAGGGATTTTAATTTGGCTTTATAATTTTTCAACTGAGCTCCTGTTGGCAGCTGGCCATAGATCAAAAGATAAGCTACTTCTTCAAATTCTGCTTTCTCTGCCAGATCCAGAATATCATATCCTCTGTAATGAAGATCATTTCCACTTTTTCCTACGCTGCAAAGCGCGGTATTACCTGCTGCTACTCCTGAAAGGGCTACGCTTTTCTTAGGCTTGAATGTTGGTTCGCTATTCGTTGACATTACTAATATTTTGTTTAAAAAGGTTATCTAATTTTTGTTCATAGTCATGGTATCCAATGCTTTGGTAGAGTTCTTCTCTGGTTTGCATCGTGTCTAATACATGGGCCTGGGTACCATCTTTACGAATGTGTTCATAGACATTCAATGCGGCTTTATTGGCAGCACGGAAGGCTGAAAGAGGGTAGAGGATCAATCCTACTCCTGCGTTTTTCAATTCATCAACCGTGTATAGATTGATCATTCCAAACTCGGTGATATTGGCCAATACAGGGATTCCTGTAGCATCTACAAATTTTTGATAGAAACTTAAATCGGGAACAGCTTCTGCAAAAATAAAATCAGCCCCTGCTTCTTTATAAGCCGCTGCTCTTTCTAAGGTTTTTTCCAATCCTTCATTGGCAAAGGCATCTGTTCTGGCTCCGATTACGAAGTTTTCGTCGGTACGCGCGTCAGCAGCAGCCTTCAATCGGTCTACCATTTCTTCTTTGCTTACAATTTCTTTTCCTGGACGATGACCACAACGTTTTGCTCCTACCTGATCTTCAATATGCAGAGCAGCAGCTCCTGCTTTGATTAATGACTTTACCGTTCTGGCAACATTAAACGCTGATGGGCCAAAACCTGTATCTACATCTACCAATAAAGGCAAATCACAAACATTGGTAATACGCTGAATGTCTACTAATACATCTTCCAGCGTGGTGATTCCCAGATCCGGAATTCCTAAAGATCCGGCAGCAACCCCGCCTCCTGAAAGATAAATGGCATTGAAGCCAGCTTGTTTGGCCAGTAATGCATGATTGGCATTGATGGCTCCTACAATCTGAAGAGGACTTTCTTTGTGCATGGCCTCCCGGAACTGAGCACCGGGGGACTTCCAGTTTTCATTTTTAGTCATTTTAATATTTATTGTTTAGTTGAAATTTGTGCGATAAGAAAGAAGAGCTGCTATGCTGTTGTTGGGAGGTAAAAAGAGAATGATGAGAAGAAATCAGATGAGCTATTAATGGGTATGGAGACTGCATTTTTTTCGAAACTCCATAGAACAAGATCTCTGTCATAGATCTGTTATTCATAGATGCATAATGGTGATTGGCTTGGTACATTTTTTAACTTTTTACATAGATTAAACCCAATAAAAAGTTCTAGATAAACTTCACGATGTTTTGTGAGAAAGAAAAATTATGGAAAGGGGACACGGATGAGTTATAGACCTACAGAATAAGCACACGCTGTTCTGCCAGTATCTACCTCAAAAATGAGATCAGTAGATAAACAATTTTATCACACAATTATCCATACCGTATCATACCTGACTATAAGCTTCAGATCGCGAAAGCATCGTCACTACGAAATGGGCAGGTCTCCTGACTTGTAACAGTTTTTATCATCCTTCCCATAGGCCGGGGCATACAGTGGATATTGATTTGATAAAAACCTTTAGTTGTTACTTACAGTTGCGCGACAGTTCGTGATTTGCACACGATTCCCTTTTAATACACAGCTAAGTGTAACCAATTTCGGTTGATAAAGAAGGTGTTAAGAACTCCTTGGTGGTAAATATAGCCATTTTATAAGAACGACAAAATATTTTATGTAAACAATAATTAATTTTGGGTAATGAATTGATAATGTTTGTTTTGTGGATCTTTGTTTTTTGGTGGTATGATAAAAATCAGTCTTTTTGTAGTGTTTTTTTATTACCAAATCATTAACAAATACACCTGAATGTTAAATGAAATAAAATAAAGAATGTGTTTTTATGGGTAATTTTTATATTTGAAAATAGACCGATTAAGCCTAATAATCTAGGGTGAAAATTAGAAAATAACTACAGATTTTGAGAAAGTCATCATTGGTAAATATCGGTTGAAATCATTTAATAATTTAGTGAGTTATACCATTGGTATTCCTAAGTTTACTAGGAATTAAATTATACTTTCTTTTAAATGCTGCTGAAAAATGTCTTGGGTTCTTATATCCGATAATATCAGAGATTTCATTGATGTTTAAGTCTCCTTCAAGAAGCATTTTTTTTGCCTGTTCCATCTTTGTATCATTCCAGAAATTGAAAACGGTAGTTCCAAACAGTTCCTTAAAACCTTTTTTTAATGTAAATTCATTGGTCCCTACTTGATGAGCGAGATCTACTAATGAACAGTTTTGGTCAAGATTATTAATGATAAAATCTCTCACTGCATATATTTTCTCTTCATCCTTTTTGAGAAGAGAGGAGGAGGACTCACTTTTAAAAAGCTGTTCCAGCTGTAAAAGGAGAAGTTCTGCCACTTTTGCTTCAAGATAAATTCTTTTGAAAATACCTTTACGCTCACAATGGATGATGTCATTCAGAATCTGATACATTTCCAAACTGATGCGGTTATGATGCGGATTGATAAGGCATGAATGCTGTTTTTCAATGGCATTTCTGAATGTATTGAATACGTCTGAGTCTTCGGGAAGAAATTTTGTAAAAAAAGCAGGGGCTAAATTGATTTCCAGGATCTGCATTTCATGACCGTCAAATTCCATCTGACCGGACATCTGATGAGCATAAATAATGTTATGCTGGTAGCTCTCAAAACATATTTTATAACCAAAATTATCTGAAAGAGCAGCGCTTCTGCCTTTCAGCGAAAAGTGCATCTCAACACTGTCAAAGTCAGCTTCAAAGTATAATAATACCTTGTTTTTGAGAGAAACATTTCCAAAACCGATATGAACATTTTCAAAGCAGATTTCATGATAAAACCCTTCTCCATAAGGAGGTTTCAAATGAGTAACATACTCTCTGATATCACCATCGTTTATAAAATAGGCATTGGGATATTTTCTTTCCACCAATGTTCCTCCAATTTTATCATCGTAGACTCTTAATGCCATCCTTATTTGTTTTGATTAAAATTTTCCTTTTTGCGGACTTTTTACTCCCTTTTGCATACCTCATCCTTCCGTTTTACTTATTAGTTTTGCACAAAGATAATAATTATTTAGAATGATTCTTAATAATGTGTTTTGTTTTATCAATTGAAATCAAATAGGAAATAACAGAAAAGAAGATATCATGAAAAAAATGGAGACTATACAAGGGGAATTCACCGTGACCGGGAAAAAATACATTACCCCTCATTATATCCGGATCTTTCTTACAGGGGAAAGCGTCCCATTGATTGTCAACACGACAATTGGAGTGAATAATAAAATTCTTATTCCGCCTCAAGGAGTTGATCGAATTTATTTCCCAGAATTTGATTATGAAAAAACGGAATGGAAACCTCAGCCTGAGGAGACCCGTCCCGTTATCAGAACGTATACGCATCGGGGCATTGATCTTGTCCGAAATGAGATTTGGATTGATTTTGTGGCTCATGGAGATGAAGGACCGGCTTCAGCATGGGCGATTAATGCAAAAAAAGGAGATTTATTAGGAATTTTAATGAAGAACGGGAAAACAGAATTGTATGCAAAGGCAGATAATTATTTACTCGTTGCCGATGCAACAGGAATTCCGGTGATTGCTGCTATTCTTGAAGATTTACCCCCTTCTGCAAAAGGAACCTGTATCCTTGAAGTAGATGGTAAGGTGGATGAACAGGAGCTGCAGACACTGGCAGACATCAATTTTATTTGGATTCATAATGAATATCCTCAGAAAGGCAGCCGCCTTCCAGAAGTTGTAAAGCAGCAGATATTACCGGAATCATCCAGAACCGGATATGTGGCAGCGGAGTTTTCTTCAGTAAAGGAAATTCGTCACTATCTCCGTAAAGAAAAGCAATGGAAACAGGGAGAATTATATGCTTATTCTTATTGGAAATCGGGAGTTGCAGAAGATAAATCTGCAATGGAAAGACATCAGGAAAATGAGGTTAGAAATGAATAATAATGTACAATTAAGTCATGTATTGTACCGGGTACAGGACTTACATACTGCTGTAAAAAAGATTCAGGATGCGGGTTTTATTGTAGAGTATGGAACAGATCCTGATAAGGCTTATAATGCTTTGATCTGGTTTGAAAAAGGGGGCTTTATAGAAATTTACCATAATTCCGGACTTCCTGGCTATATAAAATGGATGATGAAAATCTTTGGCTATCAGTCCGTTTTAGAACGGATGAGGCAGTGGGAAAACGTAAAGGAAGGCTGGTGTGAATGGTCTTTGGAGTCTACATTAGAAAACCTGAATTCAGAAAAACAATTTTTCAAAAATGAAAATATCGGGTTCAGGTTTCATAAAGCTAAAAGAAAAGATGTATATGGAAATAAGCTTACATGGGAACTTCTAATGCCGGATGATATTGATTTTCCTTTTTTAATGTCCGCCTATCTTCCTGATCCCAGGCCTAAAGAAGTTAGTCATCCCAATGGAATTGTAGGAGT
Organism: Chryseobacterium sp. Marseille-Q3244; assembly: GCF_940807095.1. Classification (NCBI taxonomy): domain Bacteria; kingdom Pseudomonadati; phylum Bacteroidota; class Flavobacteriia; order Flavobacteriales; family Weeksellaceae; genus Chryseobacterium; species Chryseobacterium sp. Marseille-Q3244. The sequence continues at coordinate 44,496 of NZ_CALNWX010000018.1, forward strand.
GAGAAGTATTAAGGTAGGAACAGATCTTCTGAATACTCAGGTATTAAATCAATTGCTCATCAATCAGGAGGGTTTAGAGCTTGTACAGGGAAAAGGGTTACAAACTGTTGAATTCATCAATTCTGATTTGAAAATTGAAAATATATTATAATCCCCGATTTTTTAGAATCAAAAATTATTAAAATAAAGAACGAAATATGAATTATTCAAGTAAAATAAACTGGTCTTTTGCAGCGGCTATCATCGTTTCTATATGCTGGATCATTGGAGATGTTTTTGTTGCCGGATTTGACCCGAATCCTGCTGACTATCCATTGTTTTCAAAGACTTATGCCAACCAGGTGGATGTAGAATTTGCAACCCTAATGTTAGAGGGATCGACTCCGCGATTGATGTTTGGAGCTTTAATCGGAGCGCTCACAGGACCATTGTTACTTCCTGCAACCTGGTTGGTTTTTCAGTTTTTTAAAGATACTAAAACATGGTATTCAGTGGCGGTATACTGGATTTTATTAACGGGAGCTGTCTTGTCTCCTTTAGGTCATGCCGGATTCTTTTATGTAGGAGAAATTTATAAAGCGGTCTATCATACCGATCCGGTTGCTCATGCCTATCTTTTAGAAACAGGACGTGGATTTATGAAGATGCTTAATATTGCTTGGGGAGCTGCTATCGGAGTACTGGCCATTGGATGGATCTCATTTGCCGTATGTATTCTTTTGAATAAAACCTTGCTGCCAAGATGGATGGCTTTATTAACACCGTTTGTTTTGACCTTATTTATCATTCCAATCAAGGGTCTTTTACCGCTGCCTTACTCAGGATGGGTTGGGGGAGCGATATTCAATATTGCTTATCTTACCTTCTTCGGCTCGTTACTGATTCTTTTCAGAAAGAAACTAAATAGAGTTTAAAAAAACAGAACTAATAACGATCTCTATATATTACATTTTCAATTGGGCACTTTTTCAGTGCTCAATTTTTTATGAGCAGTTTCTTTTAAGGGACAACTTCATCATTTGATGTATTGATCTTCAGGGTGTTTAAAAATGAATATAAATGATATTAGAATAAAAATGACACATTATGTATTGACTGTTTTGATGATCTCTTCCATCATTACGCTTGTTTGCTGTAAAGAAAGTAATATTCTTTAAAAATACAGTTACGGAAGAATGTATTATATTTGATATTCTTATAATGAAGAAGGAAAATTTCTTTGTCCATAAAATATACACATGTCTACATCTAAATTAAGCCTCTTTGCTACCATAGCTCATATTCTTTTACTCATAATATTCATGAAGTATGATGAGGTATTATTTACTCATGATTGGGGAAATGCTGTTATGCTTTTAATTTTCGGAGTTGTAATTTTAGCGTTGATATTAGCCATTGCATCAAGAAAAACGATACTGGGAGCTGTATTGATGATCGTTAATGGGATTTATACGTTGATCTGTATTTTTATGTTGTATTTCGCTTTGAATTACACTTTTAAAGTATAAAACATATGAGATAAATTAATAAATCAATCCCTGCTCTCCAAACTAAGGAGGGCAGGGATTGTCGTTTTCTCAATGAAAGAAGTGATTACATGGTTTTAAATTCAAACAACTTACAGGCTTTAAATCGTTTTATGAGATTGTTATTTATAAAGGCATAAAAGCTATTGCATCGACTTCTATCATCATACCATCCAGCGCTAATTTTGGAACAGGAATTAAGGTACTGGCAGGAAACTTATTGTTTTTCCATACTTTATGCATTTCTTCCGTCCATATTTTGAGCTTCTCCTGATCGTGATCCACAATCAATACTGTGATTTTAAGGACATCATCAGGCTTCAAATGATATTCTTTAAGCACTGTTTCCAGGTTTTTCAAAGCGAATTGAACTTGTTGTCTGAAATCTTCAGAAAGGTTGTGATGTAAGTCTTCACCACCACTTTGCCCGGATATAAATACATATTTTCCATTCCCCACGCTGCTTGTAGCATGTGAAAAGGCAAAAGGAGTCGGGTCAAATAGAGTTTCCGGATTTTTAGACTCGATACTTGTCATATTTTTTTGTTTGTTGGTTTTATCGTTATTGACTTCTGAACAGCTTGAAAACATTACTATAAAAATGAGTGAAGCGAGAAGAAGCGTTTCTTTATAGATGATATTTCTAAAGTTAATCATGATTTGTAAAATTTTAATTGATGAAGCAAAGGTAGATTCAATCATTTTTCAAAACATTTACATATGTTGAGGAAATTAGAAATAATAATTCATAAATGAATGCTTTTGCCATTGTTATAATGACAGTATAATTTTACCAAACAAAGGTTGGATCCGTTTTTTATCTTCAATTCTTTCATGAGCACTTTGAATGTCTTCGAGAGGAAAGATACTGTCTATAACCGGTTTTACATGGCCGCTTTCAATTAATTGCGTAATATGATGAACTTCATCCCTGCTTTGTCTGGTAAAAACAAAATGATAGGTAGCATTTTTTTCCCAGGCATGGATAAGATTTTGAGGCTGAGGAATATCAACCAATGTTACAATTCTGCCATAATCAGCTAAAGCAAGCGGACTGTCTGATAATGTACTGCCTCCAACAGTATCAATAATCACATCCACCCCTTTTCCATTTGTATGAGCTTGTATTTCCTCAATATAGTTCTTTTGATGATGGTCAATGATAACATCGGCTCCAAGATTCTGAAGTTTTTCATGTAAAATACTTTGCCCGGTTGTATAGACAAAAGCACCAAGCGATTTAGCAACCTGGATGGCTAATGTTCCGACTCCACCGGCACCACCAAGAATAAGAATGGTTTCTCCTTTTTTCAATTGTGCCCGTACTACAAGCATCTCCCAAACCGTTCCGCCAATAAGAGGAATAGAAGCCGCTTCCTCATAGGTAATATTATCAGGCATTCTTGATAATAAGGATTCATCGGTAACATGATACTCTGCATAGCTTCCGGTACTGCCAAAACGTGGTGAATAATACACCTTATCACCGGGCTTCCAGTTTTTAACAGCATCACCCACTGCTACAATATCACCGGCAATATCATGGCCAGTTATGATAGGTAGATCAAATAAAGGAGCATAATCCCCTCGTCTTATCTGATAATCCAAGGGATTCATAGATGTGGCTTTTACTTTTACCAGCACTTGCGAAGGAGTTGTTATAGATGGAGTAGAGACTTCTGCGAATTGAAGGACTTCCGGCCCGCCATAATTTTTAATTACAATAGCTTTCATAATAAGGTATTTATTTAATAGTTTTTATTGAGGGAGTGTTTTCATAAATTCAAGGATCTCGGTACCGATTTCCATGACATGGGTTTCCAGTGCGAAATGTCCGGTATTGTAAAATTTGAGGCGGGCATTCGGAATATCTTTTTTATAAGCTTCCGCACCTTCAGGCAGAAAGTAAGGATCTTTGTTTCCCCAGACCAATAAAAGTTTAGGCTGATGCTTTCTGAAATACTCATGAAACTTGGGATATAAAGCTACATTGGTTCTGTAATCTTTTACCAGATCAAGCTGGATCTCTATATTGCCTGATCTGTCCAAAAATTTTTGATCTAATGTGTATGCTTCAGGAGCAATTAAAGAAACGTCCGATACTCCGTGATGGTATTGAAAGTAGGTAGCTTCTTTAGACACAAAGTCTTTTAATGCAAGTCGGTTGTTTTCTGATGGGTCTTTCCAATATTTCTGTATTGGATTCCATTCTTTGCTTAAGCCTTCTTCGTAAGCATTTCCATTTTGAGAAATAATTCCGGTTATTTTCTCCGGATTGTTCATGGCCAGACGTAAACCTACCGGAGCGCCATAATCAAAAATATAGACTGCAAAACGTTTCATCCCCAGCTTGTCAACGAATGCCTGCATTGTATTGGCAAGGTTATCAAATGTATAACTAAACTGCTGGTGATCCGGAGCATCTGAATACCCAAATCCTGGTAAATCAGGGGCTATGACATGGTATTTTGTGCTCAATATGGGAATCAGGTTTCTGAACATATGGGATGATGTCGGATATCCATGCAGCAGAAGAATGGTAGGTGCATCAGAAGGACCTGCTTCTCTGTAAAATAAGTTTAACCCGTTGATCTGGGTGTTGCGATAGTGTATTGAATGGTTTTCCATAATGTGATGATTTAAAATTGATTTTTGAGTAGATTGGGCCATCATTAGAGTATTGGTGAATAAACCAATTGACAGACCTCTAATGAGTTGTCTGAATGTTATTTCCATTGGATTCTTTTTGTGATTCCAAAATTAATACGGATATTTGATTATTAAAAACGATTAATTTTAATAATTGTAATCACTTTTAATGATTAATAAGAATGAATACAAATGATTTAAAGATATTTGAAGCCGTTGCTGAGACAGGCAGTTTTACAAAAGCGGCTTCCCTAATGTTTACGGTTCAGTCTAATGTAACCGCAAGAATTAAAAGTCTTGAAGAGGAATTTGATACAAAACTGTTCTCCCGTACTTCCCGAAAAGTAGAACTTACCTCAGAGGGAATGATTCTGATGCAATATTGTAAACAGATTCAGCATTTGGTGGAAGAAGCCAAATATAATATCCGAAGTGGAGAAAATGTAAGGGGCTGTTTGAAAATTGGCTGTATTGAAACAACGATGGTTTTAAAAGCACCGGAAATCCTCAAAATCTTTGAAGAAAAATACCCTGGTATTGAACTGGAATTTAAATCAGATACGAGAGACTCTCTGATTGCAGGAGTTTTGGATTACAGTTTGGATGCTGCATTTGTTTCGGCTCCTATTATTGCCAACGGGTTGGAAAAAATTAATATTAAAGAAGAGCAGCTTGTTATTTTAACTTCTTCCAAAGGTCCACAACTGCAGACATTGCTTGAAAAATCACCTTTAAAAATTGTAGTATTTGATGATGGTTGTATCTTTAGAGAAAGATTCGAATCCTGGTTAAGTCATAAAGGCGTTATGAAGTATAAAAGTACTGTTTTGAATTCTTTTGAAGGCATTATTAATTTTGTGGAAGCAGGTTTAGGAATCAGTATATTGCCGGAAGAAATTGTTTCTAAATATTATGGTGGAAGAGCCATTAAAACTTATGGTTTAAATAAACAATTGGGAACCATGAATACAGTTCTTGTTTTCAGAAACGAGGGACCACAATCTAAAGCTTTACAGTGTTTTATTGATATGCATTCGTAAAGATGGTATCCTATTAAAAAATTAAAGTATGGCAAAAGCTACCGAAACACTTGAACAATTCTACCGGAACAAATATGTAATGTTATCTGAAGATTTCTCTCAAAATGAAGGACAATTTAATATCTTTAAGATTGAGGACAGGATTCATTCAGGGATGACTTCACCTACCTTTATCCGAAGAGATTTTCATAAGATCATGTGGTTTCAGGGGAATAATGTATTTCATTATGGAGACCGGAGTATTCCTATAGCTGGAGATACATTACTTTTCTTTCATCCCTATGTACCTTATACTTACGAACCTTTAACTCCGGATTCTAAAGGCTATTTTTGTGTTTTTAAAGACGAATTTCTGAAAGATAATTTTCGTTTCAATCTATTTGAGCTTCCACTATTTACAGCAGATGCATACCCTGTTTTCACTTTAAATGAGGAGGAAGCAAGGGAGATTAAGATAATATTTGAAAAGATGTCCAAAGAAATGAATTCAGATTTTCGCTATAAATATGATCTTATTAAAAATTATGTCAGTGAATTAATTTATTGTGGATTGAAATTACAGCCTGTAAATTGTTCCTCCACATCTTCCAATGCTGCTGCCAGAATTACTTCGGTATTCATGGAACTTTTAGAGCGGCAGTTTCCCATTGAATCTACCGCGCAACGTTTTGAACTACGCTCCCCCAAAGCATTTGCTGATCGACTGTCTATTCATGTTAATTATCTTAATCGCGCCATAAAAAAACAAACAGGTCGAACGACTTCTGAGCATATTTTTGAACGGTTGATTTCAGAAGCCAAAATCCTTTTAAAATATACAGATTGGAACATTTCAGAGATCAGTCATGTCCTTGGTTTTGAAGATCAGTCCCATTTCAATAACTTTTTTAAGAAACAAACTAAGACCAGCCCGACCCATTTAAGATAGGTTTGAATTTGACAAGTATTGGTTTCTATGTGACAAAATATCGATTGAGGCTTAAGGTAATTTTGTATGAAAATAGAATTTATGAATCATACAAAAACATGGTACATCACAGGAGCATCCAAAGGAATGGGGCTTTCGGTAGTAAAAAAACTTTTAGAGAAAGGATATAAGGTTGCCGCTACTTCAAGAACACTTGCTGCTTTTGAGGGACTCAAGGATGGTGGGGAAAATTTTCTTCCGTTAGAGGTTGATTTAAAAGATGAAAAGTCCATTGCCAGATCTATTGAGAGAACAATAGAAAAGTTTGGTCAGCTGGATGTGGTGGTCAATAATGCCGGTTATGGGCTTGGAGGAGCAATAGAAGAACTTGACGGTAAAGAAATAGAAGACAATTTTCAGATCAATTTCTTTGCTGTGGTAAAAGTTATTCAACAGGTATTGCCTTATTTAAGAAATCAGCGTTCGGGGCATATCATTAATATTTCATCGATTGCTGGATTTGCTCCTGGATTAGGATGGAGTATCTATTCTGCTGCTAAATTTGCCGTAACAGGTTTGTCTGAAGCATTAGCTAATGATTTAGAACCCTTTGGAATCCATATAACTGCGGTTCTTCCCGGATGGTTTCGTACTCATTTTGCCAAACCGGATTCAATAGCTTTCAGTCAGAATCAAATAAAAGAGTATGAGTTTTTGAGGATGGCTTATCAAAAAATGGATGAAATGGACGGAAAACAATTAGGAGATCCTGATCAATTGGCAGATGCGTTTATTGAATTAATTGCTGCCAGGAATCCTCCTGCTTTATTATTCCTGGGAAGTGATGCTTTTCAAAGAGCAGAAAATAAAATGACTCACATGGTAGCCCAGCTCAAAGAATGGGAACATCTGTCTTTTTCAACAGACTTTAAAGAGTAATAAAATGAATCTTTAGACAGGATGAAAATAAAAGCAGTATAAGGAGCCGGATCTCTTTATTTTTCGTAGTTTACCCCCGAAAATAGATCAATCACATATTACCAGCTTTATGAAAAGGAATTTAATCAATCAAAATGGAGTCTCTGACAAATTTTGGAATATTGAATATCGGGGAAACACACAAAAAATAGTATTTGGAAAAACGGGAACCCAAGGACGTGAAACCATTAAAGAATTTACAGATGAAGAAGAATGTACCAAAGAGTCTGAAAAGCTAATCGGGCAAAAGATCAGGAAAGGATACATTGAAATTCTTGAAAATGAAGAAATCCCACAGAAGGCGGAACTTTCTGAAGCTGAAAAAGCAGATATTTATTTCTGGGAAGCTATAGAAAAATCAAATAAATATAAAAATGCCCACTGGAGCGAATATGATATTGATGAACATCTGGAGAATCTAACCCTATACCTTTCCCGGTTTGGAAAAGAAAGACTGGTCCTTTTTGAAAAGACCCTTCAGGAAAAGCTGAGTGAACTTTATACTGCGGAAATTGCCGAACTTTCGATCATCCTTGAGAATGATTTTAAAACGGAGAACGGGAGCTATATTTTTGACGGTTACCTTTCTGATGACGGATTCATTTATTTCCGTTGCTGGCTATTGCTGAAAGGTAAAGAGTTTTTTGAAGATATTAAAAAAGATATTCAGGTATTTGTCAGTGGAAAATATAGTTTCAATATCGGGGATTGCTGGGCAGAAGGGTTATTGTATGTCTCTGATGAAGCCTATTCTGAAAATCATGATAATGAAGATGAATCAGAAATACGAGATACAGTTGATGAGCTTTATCCGGAGAATCATTACGACAGTATGGATCGTAAAATGAACCGTGAACCGAAAAATGGTGCTGAGCTTCAGAAGATGTACCCTCAATTGGTAAAAGAAATGGGTGAATTAAGAAATACATAGATCAGTTCTGATAATCAATACAATGTAAGCCATGAACAAACGGCAGGCATCTCAGATGCCTGCCGTTTGTTTAAGTAACAACTGATGACAACAGGAGAGGAGAAATGTAATATTGGGAAATAGTGGTTACCTTTTTGTAATCTCTATTTTTATTTTAGTCTCTATTGGTAACTATTATAGTTTACTTTTGTAACTAAATAAATATTTCAAGAATGAATACTAACATTAAATCCACCATTCTGCTGTTAATCTGTCTTTTATTCAATAACTTGCTCTTTTCGCAAACTCATGATGCTTACAGAATCAAAATAGGAAATACAGAAGTTTACTCTCTGCTGGATGGCACCATTGAAGTGGATGCAGAAAAGTTATTTAATGATCATACGCCGGGAAAACCTGCTCGTTTACTTGCCTCTCAGTTTATTAATAATCCTGTAGAGATCAGCATCAATGTTTTTCTTGTAAAAACGGATCGTAAACTTATTCTGGTAGATACAGGTTCCGGGGAATTGCTGGGAACAACCGGAGGACATATCTTGGAAAGTCTTGCTTCTGTAGGAATAAAACCGGAAGCTATAACGGATATCCTGCTGACTCACATTCATGCAGATCATTCCGGAGGACTTATGATGAACAATAAAAAGGTCTTCCATAATGCAGCCATCCATGTCAATAAAAAAGAACTGGATTTCTGGCTGAATGAAACTAATGCTCAAAAGGCTTCAAAAGAACATATGGGAGCTAATCCACAAACATTTGATAATGCAAAGAATATGCTGACCCCTTATCTTAATGATCATCAGGTAAAAACATTTGAAGGAGTGAATACTGAAGTGTTGCCTCATATTTATAGTTATGCCGTTGGTGGACATACGCCGGGGCATACGATTTATGTATTGAAAGATGGTGGTGAAGAACTCTTCTTTTGGGGGGATGTAGTACACGTTGCTGCTATTCAGTTATCTGCTTCTGACATATTGGATCATTTCGATGTAGATCATCATTCTTCTGATATAGCCAGAAAATCCTTTTTAAAACAGGCAGCCGATAAAAATTTACTGATTGCCGGGGCTCATATTTCCTTTCCCGGATTGGGAAGACTGAAAAAAGAAGGGAAAAAATATATTTGGTATCCCGTTCCATACAGCATTTCAGGAAGATACCAATAATGACGAGGGTAAGATATTTTGTGCTGAGTTTGTTCTTGTCCTTTCAGTATGGGGCAAATCTCTTTAAAAAACTCCTGTAGATGAAAGGCACCTACAGGAGTTTTTTGTTTATAACAGCTATTATAGCTGTTCATTTTGTTGTTCCAGTTCATGATGCTTCTGATTCCATAGCGTTAACTGATTAAGTATGGTGAGAAGTTCTATTCCTTTTTCGCTTAAAGAATATTCGACCCTTGGTGGCATTTCATTAAACTCTTCACGAATGACGATTTTATCTTCAACAAGTTCTTTAAGCTGCTCGGTGAGTACTTTTTTAGAAATGATACTCATTAGGGCAAAGATTTGTCCAAACCTTTTCTTCTTTAAACCAATGGTATAAATGATGATGGGTTTCCATTTGGCGCCAATGGTAGCCATCGTCCTGGTCATGGGGCAGTTGTGGCAAATGAAGATTTCGTTTTTCATTGAATTTTTTATATCTGAAAAAGAATGTTTAGAAAGATTGTCTACAACAAATTTAATCATTAATCAAGAACTTACCTATATATTAAACGTGCAATTTGTAATAGATATAGAGGGAGTATTCAGGAAGTGATCAACATTGAATAATATAGGGAAAGGTATTATTTAGTTTCAAAAAAATAAATTCATATTAAGCTTATAAAAACATTATTATATCCACATATAGATTAAATTACTATTATTTTTTTACCGACTATTTTGATGAATCATTATAAAAATATATTTTTGCAGTCAATAAGATGAAGTTATTGCAACTCATTCTATTACTTTCAATAAAAACTAAAAACAAAACCTGAAAACTAATTATATCATGAAAATGAACAAGACTATATTGTATTTATCCTTACAAATACATCAACACTTATTTCCTACAATTTAAATCAGCAGTAAATCCTCAGAATTCAAGTTCTATCAATGTTTGGGGATGTTTATGTTGTATCAGGTATAATGTACTTCTCCTTATTCAACGAAAATACCTTTTAATCAATGAATACACATTGATTAAAATTCATATATCTCCTTTATCCAACAGAAGGAAAGATGGGGAGCGACAAGTGGATTATTTTAAAAATCAAAAAAATATAATTTAATATTAAACCAATTAATTTTTACTATTATGACAAAAAAACTACTAATCATGGCCTTTGCGGGCTTATCCAGTACGATGGCTTATGCAGCTGATTTGTATGTGAGAAATGGAGGAACAGGGGGAGCTTATTCTACTGTAAGTGCGGCTATCACTGCAGCTTCTGATGGGGACAGAATCATCATTCAACCCAAAACGAATGGAACGGCCTATGTAGAAAACCTGACCATCAACAAATCATTAACTTTTATTTCTGAAACTAATTATAACAAATATTTTATTCAGGGAACGATTACCATCAATCCCGCTGCTGGGAGAGTGGTAACGATCAGTAATTTAAGTTCAGGAAACTTTACCATTTACAATATAGTGGCAAGCGGACCTACAACTGGTGGAAGAACTACGATAAACCTTTACAATTGTTATTTAAATAAGGTAATTACCAACCAAGCCAATACGACTACCAATATTTCCGGTTCTACAGTACTTGGGGAAATTAGTTTTTCTCATGGTAGAGTTACTGCCAATAAAGCACAGTCTATTTATGCTAATTCTACGGCAGTAGATACCAGTCTTGCCACTTCAGATATTGAAATTTATGGTAATGCTGCAAGTTTTGGGATATCGCATATGCAATCAAACTATAATTTTAAACTCTATAATAATTTTTGCCGTGGAGTATTTGTGTATGGTATTAAAACAGGCAGTACTAACGAAATTATTAATAATACGATCTATGATCCTAATGGAGGTGATATAGCGCCATTTTCCATCAACTTAAATAATGGAAACACCGGGAATATATCTATTATGAATAATGCCGCTTCTTTTGTGGTAGGAGCAACCAATGTTTGCATTAGCAACAACAATAATGCTACAGTGACTGCAAGTTACAATGTATTTACAAATCAATTTGTGACACAAGGGAATATGACCCAAAGTAATAATTCAGGATCTGTGAATATGAACTTTGACAATGTAGCATACACGGTAACCGGAATGAATGTAAATGCAGGAAATCCTGATATAAACTACACTGACTTAGATTTAACAAGAAATGATGCAGGTCACTACGGTGGTTCAAACAGTTGGACTAATTATTGGCCAACAGATAGCGGAGCTAAACCTCAGGTAAACTATTTACTAACTCCGCGAACAATCAGTAATGGTACATTAAATATCAGTGGATCTGGTTTTTCTAAATAATGACTAATGGTATAACAATATGAAGAATTATATCTATAGTATAATCGCTTTGCTTATGGTCATGTTGTGTCCTGCACAAGTGTTCGTAAGTCAAGCCGAATATTTTTGGGACACAGATCCGGGAACCGGAAACGGCATTGCTGTTTTGGCTTCTGACGGGAGCTTCAATAGTGCTTTCGAACAACTGACCAAAACAGGAATTACTACACCCGGTAATGGTTTACATAAATTCTCTATCCGTATCAAAGATAATACCGGAGTTTGGGGTCCTGTTTTTACGAATGTTATTAATGTTCAGCAAAATACAACATCTACAATATTAGCACTTTCCCAAGCTGAATATTTTTGGGACACCGATCCTGGAGCCGGAAATGGTACTCCGGTATTGGCTGCTGATGGAAGTTTTGACAGTGCTTTCGAGCAATTAACCAAAACAGGAATTACTACACCAGGTAATGGTTTACATAAATTATCTGTTCGTATTAAAGATAATACGGGAGTTTGGGGACCTGTTTTTACGAATGTTATTAATGTCCAGCAAAATCAGACATCCACCATACTAGCCCTTTCTCAGGCTGAATATTTTTGGGATACTGATCCGGGAACTGGAAATGGTACTCCGGTATTGGCGGCTGATGGGAACTTTGACAGTACATATGAACAACTGGTTAAAACAGGAATTGCTTTACCAGCGAATGGGTTACACGTATTTAATATCCGTATCAAAGATAATACCGGAGTTTGGGGTCCTGTTTTTAAAAATGTTATTAATATAGAAACTCCAACAACTCCTTCAGGATGTTGGCAGAATCTTAGTGTAGGGGATGGATTTTCTGCAGGAATAAAAGCAGATGGAACCTTATGGATTTGGGGTAGCAATGATTCTGGACAAATAGGAAACGGAACGACAACTGATAGAAATACACCAATCCTAATAGGAACTGCAACAGATTGGAAAAGTGTTAGTATTGGCTTTAGCCACACCATAGCACTAAAAACAGATGGTACATTATGGGCTTGGGGTAGAAATGATTATGGGCAACTGGGAGATGGAACGACCATTAATAAAAATATGCCTGTCCAAATAGGAACTGCATCAGATTGGAAAAGTATCCATGTTTCATTCAATCAGACATTTGCTATAAAAGCAGATGGAACACTCTGGAGTTGGGGGTATAATCATTATGGGCAGCTAGGTGATGGGACTACTAATAATAAGCTTGTGCCAGCTCAAATAGGGACAGCTACTAATTGGAAAACGGTAGAACCAGGTTCGCTACATACTTTTGCTATAAAAATAGATGGAACACTTTGGGGATGGGGATATAATTATTATGGAGAATTAGGAGATGGAACTCAAGTCAGTAGATTGTCTCCAGTTCAAATCGGAACAGCAACGGATTGGAAAAGTGCTGTTGCTGGTAGCTACCATTCAATCGCATTAAAAGCAAATGGGGCATTATGGGCTTGGGGAAGTAATACTTTTGGTGAGTTAGGTGACGGAACTATCATTAATAAAAATTTACCTGTACAAATAGGAACGGAAACAAACTGGAACAATATATCTGCTGGAAACGGTGTTACATTTGCCACAAAAACAAATGGAACATTATGGTCATGGGGTAACAATTCCAAAGGGTTATTAGGTAATGGTACAACTGGAAGTATTAATACTAAGCTACCTACACAAGTAGGATCATCATCAGACAATATGCAGAGTTTTGTGGGAGAGAATCATGTTCTTGTAAAGACTATTGACGGGTCTTTAAAAGTGTGTGGACAAAATATGTATGGACAGTTAGGTAATGGAAATAATAATAATACAAATTCGTTTGTTTCTATTGGTTGTCCTTCAATTTGCCTTCCTCCAACACAATTTTCAGCAACGAATATTACTTCTTCGACGGCTACTATTAGCTGGACAGGATCAACGCCAGCTCCTACTGGAGGTTATTCTTATCTTTATAGTACGAATTCAGTGCTTGGAGGAATAGAGGGGAATACTTCTACCACAACAGTTAATTTGGCAAATCTATTACCAAACAACACGTATTATTGGTGGGTAGCTTCTAATTGTGTAGCTGGTCAGTTTAATTGGATACCAGCAGGTTCATTTAATACACTTCCTACTACTGAAACAGGTTGTTGGGAAAGCGTGAGTGCCGGTAATTATCATTCCGTAGGTCTCAAAACAGACGGAACATTATGGACTTGGGGAAAAAATGGTGCTGGACAGCTAGGAGACGGAACTACAAACACCAGAATTACCCCAAAACAAATTGGAACCGGAAATAACTGGATGAAAATAGCAGCAGGATATGCACATACTGTAGCCATTAAAAAAGATGGAACATTATGGAGTTGGGGGTATAATTCAGCTGGACAGATAGGTGATGGAACTACAGCTGATAAAATGATTCCAACACAAATCGGAACAGCAACTGACTGGGCAGATATTTCCACTGGAGATGGGTATACATTCGCTATAAAATCGAATGGAACCCTTTGGGCTTGGGGACTTAACACATCTGGCCAGCTAGGTGATGGAACAAAAATAAACAAAACTATTCCCATACAGATTGGAACAGCAAATGATTGGAAAACCGTTGCTGCTATAGTATATCATACTATTGCCATTAAAAAAGATGGAACACTGTGGGCGTGGGGAAGTAATATGAACGGACAACTGGGAGACGGAACTAAAACGGAAAAACTTATTCCAACAAAAGTCGGAACGGCTACAAACTGGCAAAATGCTTCTGGTGGAGTTTCTCATACTATTGCCATTAAAACAGATGGTACACTTTGGGCCTGGGGAGATAATTCCTCCGGACAATTAGGTGATGGAACTACAACAGGTAAATTGAATCCAACGCAAGTGGGAACATCAACAGATTGGCAGAGTGTGGAGGGTGACTATTATGGCTCTTCTACAGGAATAAAAACAGATGGTACTCTTTGGAGTTGGGGATATAATACCTTTGGCCATTTAGGTGATGGTACAAAAGTTCCAAAATATATTCCTACAAAAATAGGAACTGCTACTGATAGAAAGATTGTTTCAGCAAATGTGTTTAACAAACTTGTGATAAGCACTAATGGATTTTTATCAGGATGTGGTTTTAATGATTATGGTCAGATAGGAGATGGAATAACAGTTAACAGAACAATTTTTGTACCTGTTGCTTGTCCTACAAGCAGTCTAGCCGTTGTAGAAGTTTCAACAAAAGCAGATCAGCTGAAAGTCTATCCGAATCCGGTACAGGATATTCTGACAGTCTCTCTTGATCAAAAGATTCTTTTGGTAACGGTTTACAATGCCGCAGGGCAGTTGATTCTTACAAAAGCAATCAATGATACTAAGGGAACAATTGATTTGTCTGCTTTACCATCAGGAGTGTATATGGTGAAAGTAAATGCAGCTAATGACTTTGTAAAAACAGTGAAAGTGATTAAACGATAAATATTAAAATTTTAATACAACTAAGATTTTCTGAAAATTGAAAGCTTTCAAAATAGCGCCACTTATCTTTAAGTGGCGCTATATTTTAATATGTTGTTGTTAATTTTTTAATCTACATTCCTGATATTTAGTAATATTATTCTTCATTTACTATTTGATGATTCATAATAAAAATATACTTTTGCAGTTGACAATATATATGATAATATATAATATTGTTAATTAAAAAAAACTAAAAACTAATAAACTAAGCGTGAAAATTAATTAAACCATGAACTACACTATATTTATTTTGCCCATTCATCATAGCTAATTGTTTCCAACAATTTAAAAACAGCATTAAAATTTTGAAATTTCTTTAAAGCAGTTGTATTGAATCGATATGATTCTTTTTTCAAATCATACCTTACTGTTAAAAATCATAACAGTAATATCAGTTTGAGAATCACAAAAGCTTGAAGCAATGTCTGAAAAGTTTGATGTGGTAAGAGTTATGATGTTACCTTATTTAATCAACGAAAATACCTTTAAAATCAATGTTTATTCATTGATTGAAGTTGCTATACTGCAAGCTCTGTGCTTTAAAAAAGAAAACCGAAAGTGACAGTTCTTACGTTTGGCTATCAGAAGGGTTTTGGGAATCAAAGGACCTAAATTTAATATTAAACCAACCAATTTTTATACTATTATGACAAAAAAACTACTCATCATGGCCTTCACAGGCTTATCCGGGACTATGGCTTTTGCAGCCGATCTGTATGTTAGAAATGGCGGAATAGGGGGTGCTTACTCTACCGTAAGTGCAGCTATTACAGCAGCTTCAGACGGAGACCGCATCATCATTCAGCCCAAAACCAATGGGACAGCGTATATAGAAAACCTGACTATTAACAAGTCACTTACTTTTGTTTCGGAAACCAATTATAATAAATATATCATTCAGGGAAATATTACTATCAATCCGGCAGCAGGAAGAGTAGTGACCATCAGCAGTCTGAGTACAGGGGCTTCTGGCAGTTATAATTTAGAAACAAACGGAGGAACATCAGGCGGAAGAACTACTGTTAATCTTTTGAATTGTGATCTGAATAATGTTTTTTCATATCAGATCAATACAACCACCAACGTTTCCGGTAGTACGGTGAAGGGAAACCTGATATTTTCTCACGGAATATGTACCGCCAATAAAACAGGGTTTATCAATATCTATTCTGTGGCACCGGATACCATTCCTGCCGCATCTGATATTGAGGTGTATGGTAATATATCAAACGGTGGGATACAGACTTCACAAATCAATTATAACTTTAAATTCTACAATAATTTCTGTACCGGGTTTAATATTACAAACCTTAAATCAGGAAGCTCTAACGAAATCGTTAACAATACTGTTTACAACCCTAATCCGGGTGATTTGGCCCCGTTTACGATTAACATCAATGGAACAGCGGCTGGAAATATTGCCATTATGAACAATGCTGTTTCTTTTGTAGTGGGTCAAACCAATGTTTGTATTCAAAACGCAAGTAGTAATGTAAATGTGACCGCTAGTTATAATTTATCTACGAACCCTTTTATAACACAAGGGAATATGACTCAAAGCAACAATTCAGGGTCAGTTAATATGAATTTTGATAATACGGCATATACGGTAACTGGTATGAATGTTAATGCAGGAAATTCTGATGTAAAATACACAGATTTAGACCTTACCAGAAACGATGTTGGGCATTATGGCGGTTCTAACAGCTGGGCAAATTACTGGCCTGCAGATAACGGAGGAAAACCTCAGGTGAACTACTTGGTCACTCCAAGAACAGTCAACAATGGTACGTTAACCATCACCGGATCAGGTTTTTCTAAATAATCTTAATCATACAATATATGAATAAATATATCTATAGTATAATCGCTTTGTTTATGGCGACGCTGTGCTGGGCGCAGATGTTCGTGAGCCAGGCCGAGTATTTCTGGGATACCGATCCCGGAAAAGGAAACGGTACTTCCGTATTAGCTACGGATGGAAGTTTCAACAGTGTTTTTGAGCAATTAACCAAAACAGGAATTGCAACACCAGGCATCGGTTTACACAAACTCTCTGTTCGTATCAAAGACAATATGGGAGTTTGGGGGCCTGTTTTTACCAATGTCATTGATGTTCAGCAAAATTCAGTGTCAAACATCCTGGCCATTTCTCAGGCTGAATATTTCTGGGATAATGATCCGGGAAAAGGAAATGGTACTCCGGTATTAGCTACCGATGGTAATTTTAACAGTACTTACGAGCAATTGACCAAAACAGGAATTGCTTTACCATCCGCTGGTTTACACGTATTTAATGTTCGTATCAGAGACAATGCAGGGGTTTGGGGGCCACTTTTTAAAAATGTTATTAATATCGAAGCTTCAACACCTTCAGGTTGCTGGCAGACTCTTAGTACAAAAGGTGACCATTCAGCAGGTATAAAAACAGACGGAACATTATGGACGTGGGGAAGTAACTCCAATGGCCAGCTCGGAGACGGAACAACGATCGATAGAAATGTGGCTATCCAGATAGGCACAGCCAATAATTGGTTGAAAGTAGAAGCCGGATCTGATTATACTGTTGCCATCAAAACAGATGGTACCTTATGGGCGTGGGGTGAAAATAACTATGGCCAATTGGGAGACGGAACTACTATAGACAGATTTATTCCTACTCAGGTTGGAACAGCCAATAACTGGCAAAGTATAGCTGCCGGGCTTTATCATGTATCAGCTGTCAAAACAGATGGAACACTTTGGGGATGGGGATATAATAATGAAGGAGAATTAGGAGACGGAACTTCAATTGCCAAAAAAATCCCAACACAAATTGGAACAGATACAGACTGGACCATGACCTCAGCGGGAAGTTATCATACATTGGCTTTAAAATCAAATGGAACACTATGGGGATGGGGTAATAATTCTGATGGACGAGTAAATGGAACTCCGGGCAATAAGTATTTTCCGGTTCAAATCGGAACGGAGAACAATTGGCAACGTGTTGATGCCGGATATAGCCATTCTGTAGCACTCAAAACCGATGGTACGCTATGGTCATGGGGAAGAAATACTTATGGAGAATTAGGAGATGGAACTTTAGTTTCAAAATCAATCCCAACGCAGGTAGGAACGGCAAACAATTGGTTAAATGCATCCGCAGGAATGCAGTTTACAATGGCCATTAAAACAGATGGTACGCTATGGGCGTGGGGTAACAATTACTATGGAACATTCGGGAACGGTACATCAGGATCTACCTATCTTACATCACCTACAAAAGTAGGGTCGTCTTCAGACAATATGGAAGTTTTTGCAGGAGATACTTCTGTTCTTGTGAAAACTAACGCCGGCTTTTTAAAAGTATGTGGACTCAATAACAAAGGAGGATTAGGTGATGGTACGAATGAACATAAATCTACTTATACTTCTATTAGTTGCCCTTCAAATTGTCTTCCGCCAACACAATTTTCATCAACTAATGTAACTTCTACAACGGCTACTATTAAGTGGGTTGCATCAAATTCAGCACCTAATGGAGGTTATCTGTATCTTTATAGTACCCACACAGTAGTTGGAGGAATACAGGGAGCTACTTCTTCTACAACTGCAGATCTGACAAACTTATTACCAGGTACCAAATATTACTGGTGGGTAGCATCGTATTGTGGATCAAGCCAGGGCAATTGGGTGCCTGGAGGTTCTTTTACCACACCTTCTACCACGGATACAAGTTGTTGGAAAAGTGCCGCTGCCGGATGGTTACATTCATTAGCCATCAAAACAGATGGAACGCTATGGGCTTGGGGATATAATACCTATGGGCAATTTGGAGATGGAACCAATACTAACAATTCTAAACCAACCCCAGTAGGAACAGATAATAATTGGCTGAAAATAGCAGCAGGTTATTACCATTCTGTGGCACTCAAAACAGATGGTACCCTATGGACATGGGGACGTAATGAGGAAGGCCAATTAGGAGACGGAACCAATACTAACAAAAATGCTATAACACAAATAGGAACTGCAACAGACTGGGTAAGTGTTGTAGCCGGTAGTGAGCATACAGTAGCTCTGAAATCAAATGGAACAATTTGGGCTTGGGGTGAAAATAACTATGGACAGTTAGGAGACGGTACAAAGATCAGGAAAAATGTGCCTGTACAGATAGGTACCGCAACAGACTGGGCAAGTATTAACGCGGGACAAAATCATACCCTTGCTCTCAAAACAGATGGAACACTATGGGCTTGGGGATATAATAATAGTGGACAAGTAGGAGACGGTACAAGGTTAGATAAATTAACTCCAATAAAAATAGGAACCGCAACAAATTGGAAAAGTATTGATGGCGGAGGAGACATGTCGATAGGAATCAAAACAGATGGAACACTATGGGCTTGGGGAAGTAATTTCAGAGGAGCTCTGGGAGATGGAACTACAGTGGATACATATACTCCAATACAAATTGGAACAGAAGCAAATTGGAGAAGTGTTGATGCTGGTTTTGGTAATTCTTCTATCGCTCTGAAAACAGATGGTACTCTCTGGACATGGGGAAGTAACAGCAATGGCCAGTTAGGAGATGGAACAGCAACTAATAGAAATATCCCTATACTTATCGGAACTGCTGCTAACTGGCAAAGCATTTCAGCTGGGAGTTCCCACACACTTGTGATTAATACCAACGGGCTTTTAGCAGGAGCTGGTGATAATCAGTTGGGAGAAATAGGAGACGGAACAAGGCTTAAAAGGAGAATATTTACACCGGTAGCTTGTCCTCCGGCTTGTAATCCTCCTGGACAGTTTATGTCTTCTAATATTACATCCAGTTCGGCTACTCTTGGTTGGACAACACCTAGTCCGGCTCCTGGTGGAGGATATTCATATATGTATAGCACAAATTCAGAGTTTGGAGGAATAGAAGGGAAAACTACTTCTACTGCGGGTAATAATGTGACCAATTTATTGCCAAACACCACTTACTATTGGTGGGTAGCATCTAGTTGTGGATATAATCAGACGAATTGGATACCGGCAGGATCCTTTACTACACTTCCTACCAATGAAACAGGTTGTTGGGAAAATGTGAGCTCAGGCGCTTATCATTCATTAGCACTCAGATCAGACGGTACATTATGGGCATGGGGATCTAATAATAATGGCCAGCTAGGTGACGGAACTACCACCTCAAAAAACATTCCTGTACAAATAGGCACTAGTACCTGGCTGAAAATTGCTGCTGGATACAGTCATAATGTTGCCATCAAAGCAGATGGAACAA
The DNA here is from genome assembly GCF_940807095.1 of Chryseobacterium sp. Marseille-Q3244. NCBI lineage: Bacteria > Pseudomonadati > Bacteroidota > Flavobacteriia > Flavobacteriales > Weeksellaceae > Chryseobacterium > Chryseobacterium sp. Marseille-Q3244. The sequence continues at coordinate 64,787 of NZ_CALNWX010000018.1, forward strand.
TATGGACATGGGGAAGTAATCAACATGGGCAATTAGGTGATGGAACTACAACTTCAAATAATAATCCAACGCAAATCGGGACAGCTACGGACTGGGTAAACATTGCTGTTGGGTATAATCATACATTCGGAATTAAGTCAGATGGAACATTATGGGGTTGGGGACTTAATGATTATGGATTATTAGGTGATGGGACTACCATCAATAAAAACGTACCTGTGCAAATCGGGACTGCAAATGATTGGAAAATGATCACAGCAGGGTCTGAGCATACTCTTGCCATCAAAACCAATGGAACACTATGGGGTTGGGGAAATACAAATAATGGACGGGTAGGTGAAGGAACTACAACTTCAACAATCATATCAACTCCTATTCAAATAGGAACCGCTGCTGATTGGAAAAATGTGAGTGCTGGTTGGCTTCATTCGTTAGGGATGAAAACAGATGGAACGTTATGGGGCTGGGGAAATAATTCAGACGGGCAATTAGGTGATGGAACCACCATTTCTAAAAGTACTCCAACGCAAATCGGGACTGGAACAAACTGGAAAAATGTGAGCACTAACAATTATAGTTCTTCAGTAGGACTTAAAACAGATGGTACTCTTTGGGCATGGGGTAGAAATACTTACGGGCAATTAGGGGATGGAACTACAGTCCGCAGATTGAATCCAACTCAAATAGGAACAGCTACTGACAGAAAAATTGTTGCCGCAGGAGACTATACCACACTTGTAATCAATACCAATGGATTCTTATCAGGAACCGGTCGTAATGATGACGGAGAAATAGGGGATGGTACCAATATTTCAAAGCCAATTTTTACACCTATTGCTTGTCCTAAAGATGTATTAGCTGTTGTAGAGAATACACCAAAGACAGATCAGCTAAAAGTGTATCCAAATCCGGTAAGTGATATTCTGACGATCTCTTTTGATCAAAAGATTCATTCGGTAACCATTTACAATGCAGCAGGACAGCTGATACTTGCGAAAGCAATTGATGATACTAAAGGAACAATTGATGTTTCCGGATTTGTATCAGGGCTTTATCTGGTGAAAGTAAATGCAGCCAATGGTTTTGTAAAAACAGTAAAAGTTATCAAACGATAAACATTAAATTTTAATGTAATCATTAAGATTTCTTTTTGAAGTCATTCAATATAGCGTCACTTAAAAATAAGTGGCGCTATATTTTTTTTACTAATCAATATTTTTGAATATCTTAAGTGAACCCAAAAATAAGAACCAATTAAAACTTTAAAACCATGAAAAAAACACTATTTATTAGCTTTTTTCTGTTCAGCGTTTCCATGACAATTGCACAAACTATAGAATCTGCAAATCGTAGTACAGCAGGCTATATAAAATCAGATGGCACCATTGAAAATAGTAGCCGATCCACGGTAGGATATATCAAGTCTGACGGAACAATTGAAAATAAAAGCCGCTCAACAATCGGTTACATTAAAAGTGATGGGACTATAGAAAACAGCAGCCGTTCTACAGTAGGTTATGTTAAACAAGACGGTACTGTTGAAAACAGCAGTCGTTCAACGATTGGTTATATTAAAGATGATGGAACAGTGGAAAACAGTAGCCGTAGTACTATTGGCTATGCTAAGGGTATAAAAAAAGAATGGGTGGCAGTAGTGTATTTCTTTTTTAAACTAAATTAATGACCAGCGCTTATAAAAAAGAATCTTTAATTGAGGAAATACTTTTTCAGATACTTTTTCTGTTATGCTTAACTAAAAATAAAAACACCAAAAAATAAAGATATGAACACCAAAAAGATAGACTTGGGCTTTTTTCCAACGCCATTACAAAAGCTGGAAAACTTGTCAAAGATATATTCTGATTACAATATCTACATAAAAAGAGACGACAATACCGGATTGGCATCAGGGGGAAATAAAACCAGGAAATTAGAGTTTTTAATCCAACAGGCATTGGACGAAGGCTGTGATACTGTAATTACTGCGGGAGCACAACAATCTAATCATTGCAGGCAGACAGCGGCGGCATGTGCTAAAATGTGCCTGCAATGTCATCTGCTTCTGGGGGGTGAGAAACCTGATACCTATGATGGAAATCTGCTGTTGTCTTCATTACTTGGAGCATCCATACATTTTACAGGTGAAAACAGGAAAGGAGAAGACATACAACTCTTAAAAGAAAAACTGGAACATCAGGGAAATAAATGTTTTATCATTCCCTATGGTGGTTCAAATTCTACGGGAGCATTAGGATTTGTAAACGCTGTGAAAGAGTTGAAACAGCAGCTTGCTGAAAAAGATATCACCATAGATTATATATTTTTTGCCTCAAGTTCGGGGGGAATGCAGGCCGGGTTAACTGCCGGTAAAGCGCTGTATGATCTGAAAGCAGAACTCATCCCCATTAGTATAGATAAAGACGAAACCAATGGCGTTTCCCTGGAAGAAGTTGTTTTTGGAATTGTTCAGGAATTAACACCAAAGCTTAACATTAACAAAAAGATTGAACCTTCAGAAATTATGCTCAATAGAGATTATGACAGTGCAGGATATGGTGTCTTAACAGCTAATGAAAGATATGCTATTGATGAACTGGCCAAAAATGAAGGCATTCTTTTAGACCCCGTTTATACAGGAAGAGCGTTCTACGGTATGCTGGATTTTTTGAAAAATAAAAAAATACCGGCACATTCTAATGTCTTATTCTGGCATACCGGAGGACTGCCTGCTGTTTTTACATTTGCCAAAGAGTTGACTTAAATGTTGAGGATATAAAGATAAGAACGATCAATATGGAAATAACCTTACAAGAAATAACTGCAGACAATTTTTATGATGTCTGCCTGCTGACCACCAATAAAAGTGGAATCCCTACATTTGATGAGGAATTTTTATGCAGCAATTCAGTATCTATTGCTGAATCCAAATATTATCCGCTATTGAATCCACAGGCTATATACAGTGATAAAATACTGATCGGTTTTATCATGTCTGGGCCTTATTGTAAGGATAATGGAAACTTTTGGGTGCTGAGATATATGATCGATCATCAATATCAAGGTAAGGGGTACGGAAAAAAAGCATTCCACACTTTTATAGAACAGATAAAAAGAAGGGGAAATATAGAGCAGATTCACATTGGGCTTGACCCCGACAACATCCGTGCAGTATCTCTTTATACTTCGGTAGGTTTCGAATTTACAGGAGAACGAAAAGATGGTGAGGATGTATATATTCTGAAACTTATCCAGAATGCACCATAAAATGTAATCAAATGATTCATAGAAATGAATAACAAACTCCATGAACTCCTTTATTATTACAACGAGGAAGGATACGAAGGATATGACTTAAGTGAAGTACAGCTTCTTGAAAAAAAGGATGTTGACAGGATAGAAAAATTGAAATTGCTTCTTCACGATGACAATCAGTATATTGTATATCAGGCCATGCTTATTTTACTCGCATGGTCCATACCGGAAGGGTTTGAAATGCTTGACCGGTTCATCCATGAAAAATGGGATGAAAAAGAAAATTTTGAACCCCATAGACTTTATAATGAAGACAATGTATACGATGTAATTACCAATGCATTGTATATTGCAACATTCAATGGAAAAAGCGACCAGGAATTATATCCTTACATCAGGCAGTTTTTAAATAGCTATGGAGATAAGTTCTTTGAGTCCAATCTAAAGGATTTTCTGTTAAAGAAAAACTGCAGCTTCCTTTTAAAAGAAATAGAACAGGCCATACAAAGTGCCTTACAATATAAAAGGTACTATCAGGCCAGTCAGTTGTTTCCGGTTATGGTTCATTATGACAAAAATGCATTTAATAAATATGTGGATATTTTTGGCTCTTTACTAAGCCAGGATAATAGAATCATATACAATATGGAAGAAGCAGAAAAAATACAGCAGAAGAATTAAATGCTATCTTTCTTCATTTTTGATTGAGGTGTAGAGGGTTTTATTTTTTGATTGATAAGTTTCCGATTTTCAGAAGCATTTCTTTGGCATTGGTATTTTCAGGGTTTAATTCAATGGATTTCTGATACATTGTAACACCATCTTCCTTTTTACCACATTGTAGCAATGCTTCTCCATAACTGTCATACACATTCCAACTCATCGGAAATAATAAAGTGGCTGAATGAAAGGTCTTCAAGGCATGATCACAGTGTTGAAGTCTGAGAAACTGGTATCCCAATCTGTTAAAATCACTTTCAGATGCTTCATAACTGTGTGGATTTTTCAAATATTCCTGAATCAGCTGATCTGCTTTTTCTTTGTTTTCATTGTCAAGTAAACTTCCATAGATTCTTGAAAGATTTTGCATAGGAATGGCAGAAGGCTTGTGATTCATTATATTTAAAACGGCTTTCGATATAGCAAAAACAGGAGCGTTGCCTGTATTGGAAAGAAGGATGACGGTTTGGTTTTTAGTGATGTTATGAAGTAAGATACTGGTGAGTCCATTGATCGATCCGTCATGAAAAACTATTTTTCCATCAGTTTCATCCGTATACATTGCCCATCCTAAGCCATAGCTGACTTCTTTTCCGTCTATCATAAACGTTACTTTTTTTCCGTCATTCAGTGTAGTTGGAGTTAAAGCTTCCTGCAGTTCTTTCTTTCCTATTATTTGATGAGTAAACAGTGCATTTTCATATTTTTTAAGATCTGATGCGGTACTTACAATCCCTCCGTTTCCGTAAAAATTGCTTTTTTCCTGTATTAGAAAAGGATCTTTTAGGGTATTGACATTCACAAGACGGGTTGAATATAAATTAGGATAAGTGTATCGTTCTACCTGATTTTGACTTTTAATTTTCCTGTTAACGGGTACCAATGAATTTTTCATTTTGGCAGGTTTAAAAATATTTTCATCCAGATACCGGGTATAGCTCATTCCGGAAACCTTCTCTATAATCATTGCTGCTATACAAAAGTTAATATTGTTGTATTCCCATTTGCTTCCCGGTAGAAATGAAAGGGGAGTTTTGAAGCGAAGGAATGTTGGAATAATATCTTGATTAGAAATTAATTTTTCCGGGTTTTCTTCGATAACCGTATCAAATAAATGATACTCTTGTGCTAGTCCTGATGTATTATTGAGCAGATGTCTGATGCTGACATTAGAATAGGGAAAATCCGGCAGATATTTTTGAACAGGGTCTTCCATCTTAAGTTTTCCTTTCTGTTGAAGCTGTAAAACAGCTGTTGAGGTAAACGTTTTTGTGATTGAAGCAATAGGAAATTGAGACATCTCATCCATCTTTTCTTTCTGTTCCATATTGGAAAATCCGTACTGATTAGAAAAAACAGCTTCTCCGGATTTGGAGGCTACAGCACTTCCATTGAAAATTTTTTTCTCATAAAGTGTTGAAAATAATTCTTTCAATTCTTGTCCGGAAAAATTGTTGATAAAGAAGACAGTTGTCCATAAGAATAGCAATTTGTTTTTCATTTTGTTTTCATTTTTTGCAGGCAAAGGCTGATTAATTGTCAAAAGCTTTTATTGTATTGCTTAGGCTATTAGTAAAACACCTGAGAGAAAGATAGTATTACATTGGAATATGAAATTTTAGGATGCTCTTAGCCTCATTTCTTTCATTTGATTAAAATAAAATCTCCAAAGCCAGGAAACTTTGGAGAATAAATGAACTAACTTGATATGATTATCTTTACATATCTTTTAAAAGATTTATCTGTATAGGCTTACTTGATGAAGACGATTTCGTTTTACGGAATTCTTATTTCTTCAGCCTTAATTAATCTACAGCAGATTAACTATTTTATTTTTGTTTCAATGAAAAGTTATCCATATAAACTGCCTGATGAATGCCGTTCAGTAAAACCTTCAGTCCTAAATGGGTATCTTTTTTAATAGAAATAGTGTAGGTTTTTTTATCTCCTGTGATTTTGGAAGGTTTAGCTATTGAAACATATGATTTTGCATCGGAAGTATTGTTCACTGAGAAAATCTCCAATGTAGTTTCCCCTCCGTTATCTGAAATATCAAGGCTAAGAGTATAGTTTCCTGCTTTAATTTTCGGAGTTACTAAAAACATATTTTCTCCAGGACTGTTCATTGAGTAAAATATAATTTTTTTGTCACTCGCATACAGCATTGCCTTTCCTCCCGGCTGGGCAGTCCAGCATTTATCAATATCTTTCCATGTATCAAAGTTTTCGTTGATGGCAGATTCTGTTTTACATTGTGCTTTTACCGTTAGAAGCCCTCCCATAGTTATTAGCCCTGCTAATACGATTCTTTTCATATGTTATTTTTATTTATTTTATGTAAAAATAAGCAAAAAAGATTACCCCTGAAATATCCAGCCAATAGAGTTCAGGAGAATTTTATAAAACAAAGAGGAAAAGAGAAGATGCAGGCTGAAAGTGGTTTCCAGCTATAGAATTATAAGGTTCATGTTTTGAGCTTTTTGAATTAAGCATCAAGCCTGTAAATAAACTCTTCAATCTCCATCTGTCTTGCATTGGCAAAACCTTTATCTGTACCGATTCTCAGAAAGCCACAATTTTCCAGTACCTTCTGCGAACCAAAATTGTCAAAGGCAACCCGTCCAAAAATAGGTCTGGTCGGTTCAAGGGTAAGAAACTCTTTTAACGCTTTTGTGGCAACACCTTTCCCCCAGAACTCCTTATCAATCCAATAAGTGATTTCTGTATTGCCTTCCATAATAAACTTTGCAATACTTCCTGCGATAACAGTACCTACTATAATGGTCTGGTTATTGACAGTCGGATCATTCAGTAATCGGGTGTATTTAACCAAATATGCATCCTTATTGGCAGCATCTTTTGAAGTAAATGCTGCCAGGTGATTGGCTTCAGCATCAAGCTGAAATTGAAAAAGAGTGCCTAGATCATCGACTGTTGTAGGTCTGAGTTCTATTTTATAGTTACGATCTTTCATTTTGAGTGATTAGTTAGTGGGTATTCAAATATAATACTTGTTTACACAGCATTTTATTCAGATTAATAATATTCAAATTCTCTTTCTATTTTTTGTTGAACTGTTCCATATCCATCTGTTAGCTCTATATAAACAGGATTAGATTTCGCGTCCAGCTTTACATTTTTAGAAGTAAGCTTAGATTTTTTATGATTGGTTACATCTTCAATAAGCATTTCATGCTCTGCACCATTGATATACGTATAAAAAATGATGTTATTAATTGGAGTACCATAAAAGATTCCCGTTTCTCCCGTTTTTATAAGGCGGTTATTCTTGTCAAAATAAAGCAACTTATTAAGCGACATCTTATGATCAACAGTATTTGAAATTCTCCGATACACAGAATCGGATATTTTTTCAAAATAGCCATTGCTTTCTACCTTTTTATTTTTAGAATTAACGGTTTCGAAATAACGTTTGGTCTTATCTTTTGAATTATAGGTAATAATTTGATCTATGAATCTTTCATTGGGAGATTCACTCTGGGTTGCATTATAGTATTCTATCTTTGTCAGAAAACCTTCTTTGTCAAAATAAGAAATACTTTTATTCGTATTCTGAGTTGAAAACGTGATGAACTCTGTGACCTTTTTGGGATGTCCTGAATAGTTAGAAAATTGCAGATCATTAATGACTGATTTCTCCTGGCAGCTTACAAAAGTATATAGTACAATAAACAGGTAACTAAGGGTTGTTTTCATAAGGTAGGATTACAGTGTTCTGAAGTTTTCACTAATACTCAAATATACATAACCCGGTTCAATATTAATAAATAGATTAAGATTTTGTTCTTTTCGATATTTTCATGTGTTTTTTATTGGGTTGTTTGAAATGAAATGTATGATTGAGCTTAAGAGCCACATTGAGATACGAGCCATAGACTTCCATCATCATAGAAAGCTATGATTGCACGTAGTGTTTACCGGAAATGTAGAAAACATAAATGTAATACACATTTAATGCAGAGGTAATTTCCATGAAAACAGATTCCGGTAGTTTCGTGAGCGATTTACAAATTATAAATACGTATTACCCTTTATTACCTATAATTATGATTCAAAAACAATTCTTTGGATGGATGTTTATGCTTGCTGTAACAGGCATCGGATGTCAGAATAATCAATTAACTTCAGCAGCAATGGAGGAGGAGCTTCCATCGAAAGCCAGTACCAGCAGAGTAGATGCAGAGGTGAGTGTTAATCCTTATGTAGATACCAGTACTTATATCAATTCAGGCTTTAGCTTTTTAAATCCGGCCCAGGTTAATAAAAATCGTCAGGCTATTGGTGGAAATGCATACACCGAAGTCTATGGATTCAATATCCCGGAAGAAAACAGGGTAAGGGGAATCCGCTGGAACACTGATGATGAAACTACTTCTATTTGGAGACCACAGGGAATTGCCGGATTTACCAAAGATGGTGTTCGCTATCTGTTGGTGAGCTGGTATGCAAAAGATGACGCCGAATATAAAGGGTCCCGCATTACGCTGATCGACATCAGCCCAAGTTCAAGCACCTATCTCACCTACCGGCATATCCTTCTGGTACAGCCTGATATCCCAACCAATACCACTACCTATACCCAATACGGCTCTTACGCCCCATTGAAAGTACATGCTGGTGGCATAGCCTATTTCAAAGGGAAAATATATCTCAGCAGTACCAATCTGGGGGTTCGGATATTTGATCTGAATAAAATTATTGAAGTAAGTACCGGAGATACGACCAATGAGAAATGTGGTAAAGATGCCAACGGAAATTTATTCGCTTTCAACTATCGGTATATATTACCTCAGACCGGGTATCAGAAGATTAATAATGCCAGTCCTTTCTCCACCATACAGGTGAATGATGAAGGAACTCAGCTTTGGACAGGACAATATTATGCAGGCAGTGCGGATGCTTCTATTGTTCCTAAAGTCTTTGGTTTTCCTGTTGATGCCAATGGAACCATCCAAAACTCAGGGATTGTGAGTGTCGCTCCTAAAAACAGTCTTTTTACAGATAACCATGCCCATGGTATCCAGGGCGTATTCCGAAAAGGAAACAAAACATGGCTTTCCTGTACCGGATCTCCAAGCAATTCCTACGGTTCCAATGCCAGACTGGCAAGATATACCGACGGAGCAGATGATACGGTACGTTATAGATGGCCCTACGGAGCAGAGTCTCTTTATTATGAATCTCAATACAACTATCTATGGAGCCTTACGGAATATGAACCCAATGCCGGAGCGCAGAATGGCAACCAGGTCAACCGTTGTATTTTTGCGGTAGATTTTTCTAAGTATGAATAAGGGAAAATATCTAGCATAGATTGAAAATAAAAGCATCATTACAACATGATGCTTTTATTTTTTATGGTTTTCCTGAAATAGAATTTCTAAAAATGGGCGTTGTAATTGATACAGGTATAAATACTTACTAAAATATGGTAGTATAAACGCCTATTGACTACGGTATAAATACCTGACATGAAAATTAGAGATTTATACGCTAACATCACTTCATTTTTCGCCGTTACTTTGACATGTTCAAAAGATGTTTCGAAACCCTGAACAAAAAATGGCAGTCTCCGAAAAGCCGATAAAAGAGTAGGAAAAAAACCAAAAATTATTAATCATGAAAAATCCAGAAAATGTTGCTCCTTTTGTAGAAGCATCAGAACTCATTACAGAATTAAAAGACAAGGCTAATGATATACTATCAAGTGTTTTAAGCACAGAGCTATCCTCTATAACCATTAACGGCAAAGGAAATTTCCCTTATTACTGGCAGGATCCGTCAAATCTTAAGTTTAATAAAAAAACGTACGACTGGATCTCATCAAATCTTAAAGCCAATACTGAGCCGGTTCAGCTTGATCAGGTATTTACCAATTATTTTATTGATGTTTTCTCAAAAGTCAATTATTCTTTATCTGAAGAAGATACAGTGATATTAAATGATGCTCATAAAAATGCTACAGATCAGCAGATGGCTTTACTTAATGCATGGGTAGGAGCTTATGGTTCGCTTCCTCCTGCAACAGAAACAATGCAGCCTATTGATATCATTATGAATAAAATCGCTACAGAATGGGCTAATCCGGCAACTACCTTATCCCAAATTCAGAAAAGTGATAACCTGGATGCTTTACTGAATAAGACTCCGGCAAGTGGCCAACCTATTCTTCCTGTTTTAGCGAATTATCTGAATGCTCTGGGAGCCACAATATCTTTACAGAACAATGTGACGATGAATAATGGTTATTTATCCAGAGTGTTAAAGAATGTACAACAGCCTAAAAAAGATAACGGAGGTCTGCAGTTGAATGACGACAGTGTTTTACCTGCCTTCCAGGTGACAACACCCCTTAGCGATATTTTAAACGGACTTAAAAATACCTCTCAGGCGGCTCAGATAGACATGGAAGTTAAACGTGAATCCGAAAGCCGGTTCCAGGTTTCCGTACAAGGGAAGACTGGTTTTTCTATTCCTATCTTCGACTTCTTTACCTTAGGAATTGGAGGCAATGCTAATTATTTCAGTGAAGATATCGCCATCAGCAAAAACTCGATCAAAATATCGATGTCTTTTACCGGAGTTACGCTTGTCAATTTTGGTCCTACAGATTTTAATATTGCAAGCAATATGTACTGGGCATGGTTTGATCCTATCCGTAAAGCGGAAGTAAACAGTGCAGACAAAGAGAAAGAAAAACATATTTCCGGATATAAATTTTCTCCGAATCCTGCTACAAAATTCGGACCTGACGGACCTTTCGGTTTGCTGAACGGGGTTGCAATTTCTAATTACCCTAGTGTTGAGATTACGGTAACCGGTGAAGATTATAAAAGTATTCAAAAAACCTTTGAACAATCTTCTTCTGCAACACTTTCCTTCTTAGGAATTCCTTTGGCCAGTGTTACAGAGTCTACGTATTCTTCGTCTATTCAGGTAGACAGTTCAAAATCAACTATCAAGATCACTTTAACCCCTCCTCAAAGTCTGATCGCTGGTAACAATAGAGATTCCATAGCCTGGGTTCTTGGTGCTATCGTCGATTATCCTGCACAGGTAAATAGTGAAAGGGAAATGCTTGAGAAAGGTGCCTATCCCAATTATCAGCTCTATAAAGATAACACCGGAACTACCTATTGTTCAGGAAGCAAAGTGAAATCTCACGATGTGGGCAGTGCTTGGGTCAGTAAATGTCTTGCTGCCCATCCGGGAACAAGCTGCTCCGGAAAACCATGGACAAGCCCTAGCCAAAAAGGAACAGTTTGGCCATAAACAAATAAAATCCCATTAATAATAAGAGACTGTCTTTTGAGGCAGTCTTTTATATTATAATGGTTTTTTGATTTTTACTCTTAGTTACCGCACGAATCCTTTCGTGTGGTTTATGGTTTTTTATCTCAATCCCATTCTCATAAAGTTTTTATCTTTATAAAAACATAATTGATGAGTCGTAATTACAAATTCCATAATCCTGAAGGATTATATTTCATAAGTTTTGCTGTTGTAGGTTGGCTGGATGTCTTTATTAGAAATGAATACAAAGAAATTTTTGTAGAAAGTTTAAGATTTTGCCAAAAGAATAAAGGAATGGAAATACATGCATGGTGCATCATGTCAAATCATGTGCATTTAGTGTTCAGAAGTATAAATGGGCAAAAACCAGAAGCTCTGATAGGAGATTTAAAAAGATTTACAAGCAAAGCACTTGTTACCGCTATCAAAGAAAATCCTACAGAAAGCAGAAAGGAGTTTTTATTAAATTTCTTTCTCAAAGAAGGTTCAAAGGCTTTAAATGTAAACCAATACCAATTTTGGAGACATGATAATAAACCCATTGAGTTGTGGAGCAATAGAGTGATTAATCAGAAGATTAATTATGTACATCAAAATCCTGTAAAAGCAGGTTTGGTTTTCCGTGCAGAAGATTATAGATACAGCAGTGCAATAGATTATTCTGATGAAAAAGGACTTTTAGATGATATTGTTGTTTTTAGAATGTTTGATTTGTAATATTATATTAAAACCACACGAAAGATTCGTGCGGTAGTGGGGATTTTTCTTCTGATAATAAATAACCATATAGTTTCGTCAATAATATTATAGTTTTCTTATTCTTAAAAAAATCCTTTCAGGAAAGTTGAGATGCTTTTATTTTAATATAAATCTTATTGTTGGGAATTATTATTATATTTGATACTTAACAAGTTAATAACGAAAAACATGAAAAATTTAAAAAAAGTTTCAAGAAAAGAAATGAAGCAAGTAAAGGGTGGTGAAGGTAATAATGGTGATTCAAAATGCCCTCCTGGAACCAATGACTGTATTTTACCATTTGGAGGGAATATGTGTATTCCTGATGACAATCAAATGGCATGTCCAGAGTTATAAGACAGAATCTTAAAGCATCGATAGTGCTGAATGTATTTCTAAAAAGCCTTTCAGGAGAATTGAAAGGCCTTTTAATTAGAAAATCTATTATTTAAAAATTTCATTCTGGTAAAGAAGATGACTATCTTCATCAAAACTCATTAATATTATACTGTTGTCAGAAGGTTTAGTTTATACGAAAGGATTTGTGAAAAAAATTAGCGGACAAGAAAATATATTCCAACAGCAATTCCGGCATAAGCCAGAACTGTAATAATATCAGCTATGGGTTTTGAAAAACGTTTTTCCGCTATCTTATCACCATTGATCTGGTTCTTATGGAATTTCAGAATTTTTTTAGGACTATTAACCGGATGGGCTACCAGGCTGTCGCTTTCCCATCGGTCAACGATTACTTTATAGCTCTTGCCATCAACGTCAATTTTAACATTTTTATTGGGGGTAAGTTTCTCCTGAATATTGATTGGGACAGGCGCTTGTTGTGTGGTAGGGCTTTGGAATTCAGCAGCTGCACTTTGCATTTGAGGAGCATCAGGAGTCGTACGAATAGCATTCTTTTTAAATGCTTGTTTATTGTCTGGTGCTGTAGTCACTTGCTTTTTAACCTGGTAAGTATAGCAACTGGTAAGAGAAAATAATATGATGATGAGATAAAGATTCTTTTGCATTGGTTAAATTTAAGAATTAAACGGAATATTTAGTATTTTCTTTTGAAGAAACCTGTTAAAAAATTGTAGTGTTTCGATTTCCGTTTATTGTTTTGCGTACCACCTGTTATGGTTTATCTTGTATTTCCGGGAGCTTAATTTCTTTGTTATAAAGCAGATCAACAACATTTTGCATGAAGTTTTCTTTTTTAATTCGCTCTCCATTCGTAACATAAGCGATGGAGAGGTCATCTTCTTTATTATAAATAAGAATGGCATGTGATCCTAATGTATCTCCACCATGTCCATAAAATATAAGATCGTTAAAATTCCAGACTGCCATCCCTCTTCCCCAATCTTCTTTTCCTGGTTTAGGCTGCATCAGCTCCATGGATTCTTTCTTTAGGATCTTATTATGGAATAAACTATTGATGAAAATATTCAGATCATAAGGGGTCGCTGAGACATCGCCTACGCCAATTACATTGAGTAAATTTATTTCCTTTTTCAGAATCGTCCATGAATTGTTTTCATATCGATAAGGCAGAAATACATTTTTTTGATCGGGTTTGTAAGAAGCCAGATTTTTGAGCCTCAGAGGCAGTATAATTTCTGAATAGAGTATTTGGTGAAACGGCTTATTATGCTTTTTTTCAAGAATTTTAGTCAGGAGGTAATAAGCGGAGTTTGAATATGCTGTTTTTTCGCCAGGTTCAAAGCTTTTCCCTTGTTTGACAATGAGTTCCATGATTTCCCGGTCAGTGGTCTTTTCCGTTACCCAAACCTCTCCGTCTTTTACCACATAACTTCCCAATCCGCTGGTATGTTCTAATAAATTTTTAAGGGTTATGAGCTCTGAATTTGGAACTTCCGGATAAAACGCTGAAAGTTTATCATTTAAATCTAATTTTTTTCCTTCAATTAATTTAAAAATTAAAACAGCGGTCATCATTTTGGTCACAGAACCCACCTGATATCGGGTATTTTTATCATCAATTAATTCAGATATATTTTTTTGTCCAAAACTTTTAGCATATACTTCTTTCCCATTTTTAAAAACTGACAAACGTCCCACTCCTAAATTATTATTCTCAATATAATTGAAATAATTATCTAATTTTTCAGAATGAATCGTTTGTGAAAAAAAGTAATTTGAAACAAGAAAAACTAAGAATGCCATTGAGGTTTTCATGATTAATAGGTTTATTAGTTGCTGATATAAAAATTGAAGTCTCAAATATATTACATCTGCTAATATCTGAGTCTGTTTGTATGATAATTTTAAATTATTTTCAAAGTTTTATGGTATTGCATGTCTTTCAGGTTCCGATTTCAAAACTAAAAAAGCCTCTCAGGAAAACTGAAAGGCTTTTAATCTGGAGAAATAATATTATTTAAAGATCTCGTTCTGATAAAGAAGATTATCATCATCATCAAAACTTATGATCAAAACTTTATACTGTTTGGCACTGTCATTATTGAAGAATTTAATTCTTGGCGGAACATAATCGCTATCGAATAAATTAGGATTCCAGTAAAGGGTTTCTCTCGTGTCATTTTCAATCTTTGCATCCTCATCCAGCATTTCAACAAGGAACTCCGATGGTTTATCATATCCTTTGATAACAGATGAATTGTTCTTTGGAGCATCATTCTTTTTGACCTTAGATTTTAAATCTCCTCTCATGGTATAAATGGCTACTGCATCACCTACTAATCCACCACCCTTAATAATTTTTACCATTGCAATATTGTTGACAGGCAGAGTAGCAATCATCGTAGGATCTGTAAGGATTTCATCTAAGTATAGTTTAGCTTGCTGGCCACGTATATAAGGTATATTTATCCCTGAATTATTTCTTTGAAATGTTAAACCAGCAGCTCTTCCCTGTAGCCAGTCGAATATATTGGTAAATCCTTCAGCATGCTGATCTTCATTCACAAAATCGAATATGGTAGAGTTCTGAGAACTGAACATTCCGGTGGACAGTTGTTTGTCTAATTCTTCTTTCGGATCTTTCTTCTTTCCTGTTAATTCTACTTCTTTAATTTCCTGTACCTCGACACCCTCTATTTTTTTAGTGTTTTTTTGAGTAATAATAGCTCTGGAAATGGTGGGAGGAAGGGTTTTATTTCCGGTATTTTTTACTAGTTTATATTGTGTTGGAGGAAAGTTGCCCGTAAATTCTGTAGGGTTTACCAATGGCTCTACTGTTACGAATAAATTCTCAGCATTGGATTCTTTCTCATTTCCTGAATTGGCAAATAACGAAACATTCACAGGCTCATCATTGCTCAGATTATTTAAATAAACATATCCGCTTTGATCGGTCTGAAACGGGCTGATAACAGGTTCACTTTTGCCGGCTTTCAATAATAAAACCACACTGGAATTGATTATCAAAGCGTTATTTTTAACAGGTTTCACCCTGTAAGAAAGAAATTTTGGAGATTTGGTCTTTATAGTGGGTACAGATCCGCTAAGTAAAGAATTCCAGTCAAACCTTTTCCAGTTTTCAGAAATAAGCAGCGCATCCAATGCTTCACTATTGGCCGTTTTAGAAAAATATTGGGCCGGGCTGTCTATTTTTGTAGTAAAATCTCCCGTTAGCCAGAGGCTGCTCAGCAAGTTTTCTTCTTCGGGCTTATTGCTGCCATCATTTTCACTTACCAAAACCGTATAATGTTTAAAATAGGACTCCGGGGAAAGGTCAATGCTGTTGAAAGATCTTGGCGTTTGTTTTATACTCTGACCTATAATTTCAGCTTTCTCAAGTTTTAGATCATTGGGCCTTATAAAGCAAAGTCTTTGTGCTACCAGATTGTCTTGGTCATCAAAGATGGCTAACTGTAAAACTCCATTCGCTCCATTGCTTATTTTGATAGGAATAAGACTGGAAGCTTCATTGGTTAACTGTTTAATATTGGCCCTGTAAGCAAGATGGTTATTAATGGTTCCTACAATTTTATAATTTTGGAGCTGTTGTTTTAAGTTAACCCCTTTTAACGTGTATTTAATTCCATCTTTAGCACTGTTAACTTCTAAATGGAGACCACTATCTGCTACTTGTGGCAGGTCTATTGTTTTGCTTTTTCCTGTATTATCCTGAATGATCGCCTGGTATTTTTTTCCTGAAGCAGGCGTTATGGTAAAAGAGGCTACATTTTTATCAAAAGACTTAAAAGTAGTTAGAGGAACATTGGGATTTTGTGCATCGATTACTTTTCCGGTCCAGTTTTCTGGTAAAGAAGTACCGCTTGATAATCTTACAGCAAATTTTGTAGGAGTACCATTAACGAAGGTTCCGCCTTCCGGAAAAGCTTTTGCAGACCAATCAGAACTTTTAGAAATGATCAGTGATTCTGGGGAGTTTGGATTGTAAACCGGAATGGTTTTCACAATCTGAAAGTCTTCGTTAAAGTTGGTCATGTAAGGCGTATAAGCTCTCACAAAATAAACCTGCTCAGGAAGATCTTCTTTCAGTTGAAAATCTCCGCTGCCTTCTCCATTGGTAAGCAATACGGTCTTCCAGGCTATTAATTTTTTATCAGAACTGTAAAGTTCTACAAAGAGGGTCGTAGAGAGTGCAGAGCGGTTATACCCATCAAATACAAAGCTCTTAAACCAGATTTTATCCCCAGCTGCATATTGTGATTTATCTGTAAGGACATATACTTTTTCCTGTTCGTAATTATTCTCAAGATTTGTAATTGCTTTTTCCAATTTGGTTTGGGCCACTATGGGCTGTACCATAGAAAGAAGCAATACACCGAATATATTTTTCATAGAAATCTTAGCGCATTTTAATTCAGTGCTAATTTAATCATTTAAAGACTTCAAAAATGGATATTGATCCTCTTATTTTAAAAGAAATACAGCAGATTGGTAATATTTCTTCGAATATGATTTTTTAAAAGATTATTTGAAAACGATATCTTACAAAATGACTTCATTGGATCGAGGTTTGACTTTCTCCAATTTCACTAAAGCATACCGGATTATCTGAACTGCGCAGGTCTTTGTTGTTTTGCTGCCTGTTCTACCAGTTCCTTAATACGTTTTTGACGGGTTTCCGGCCTTTTGGCAAATGTAACCCAGTGCAATATCATTTTTTTTAAGGTTTTACTCATCGCTAAAAAATAATCTTTTGAACCGGCATGTGCTGTAAAGGCGTTTTCCAGATCATTGGGGATGATAAGCTCTTCAACACTGTCCAGAATAGTCCACGAGCCGTTTTCTTTAGCCACTTTAATACTTTCAAGCCCGGCTGGCTGCATTATACCTGTATCTATAAGCCTCTGAACCTTTTCTTTATTGATTTTGGACCAGTTACTTTTGGTTTTGCGTTGGGTGTACAATTGCATAAATGAATTGGAATCTACAGTCTTTCTAGTACTGTCGATCCAGCCAAAACAAATGGCTTCATCCACTAATTCGCTCCAGCTAACTGTGGGAAGTCCGGATTTTTTATTGTTGCAAATAATCCATATCCTTTGGCTTGAACGATGGTTTTGCATAAGCCAGTCACGCCATTCCTGTTTGGTGTTGATAGCGATACTCTTTTTTTCTAACCCTGTTTCCATTGTATTTTTATTTTGCTTTTGTTTTTGATTGATTCAGTTATCTATGGCCTATAATCCTGTATGACAGAGAAATTTCACATAGAATGAAGTTGTTGATTGAATACAACAAAATTAGCAGTATCATTGACAGCTATGTGTCAGGAGTGGATAAAATTCCATTGAGTACCTGATCTCTGCGATCAGATAATGGACCATTGACTCTAATTACTTTTATTCTAAAATCATTAATCCAATCATAGAGTAAATCATTGACCTGGTTTCTGAGTTTTGGAAGCTCAATCTGGTGTACAGGGATCACATCCGGTTCTTCAATGGGAACCAATACAAAAAGGTCAATTTCATCAATTATTGCCTGAGCCTTTTCAAAGAGAGATTGAATATTTCTACGAGGATCAAGAACATGAAGATAGGCTAAGAGATCAATAACACATCTGTCAAATATCACATTGTCTCCACTTTGCAGAATCAGTTTTACTGAATAATTAAATTGTTCAACGAAGTCTTCGGTATCAGGAATTTCTGAGAATTCATAACCACATAATTCCATTTGGTAATAAGGCTCTGTCTCAAGGGTATAACCTGAAAGATGTTCCAGAAGCTCTTCCGCTAAAGTGGTTTTGCCAACGTTGTGAGCCCCGAATATCGCAATTCTCATATTTCACTTAATTTTATGATTAGCTTTTCCTTTGTGATCTCATTAATGGAAACATTACACCTTTCTTTAAAGATATTAAAAATGATTTATAAAAATAAAAGCACCAATTTAAATTCATTAGTGCTTTTTTGCTGGTGAGGGCTTTATCTCTATTAAAATAGCATTATTCTATCCACAGATTTCCCATAGAATAGGTTCTGGCTTTACCTGCCACAATCACTCTTTCGCCTTTGTTTTCGCAATAGAGCTGGCCTCCTCTTTCTGAAAGTTGACGGGCGAAAAGTTGATCTTTTCCTAACCTTGATGACCAAAATGGGATCAGTGAACAGTGTGCAGAACCGGTAACAGGATCTTCAAGAATAGACGACTGTGGCGTAAAATATCTTGAAACAAAATCACTGTCTGTACCCGCAGCAGTCACAACAACGCCTCCCGGATCGAGATTAATAAGATCCAGAATAGATCTTTCAACGATAATTTTTTTGATATCTTCCTCAGATTCATATACCAAAACATAGTCTCTTGATTTGAAAACTTCTGTAGGTTGTATATTGAGAGACTTTACTATAGTATCCGGAAGAGTAGAGGGTTCAGGTATTCTTGACGGGAAATCCATATAATAGAATCCATCTTTTACATCTACTGTTAATTCACCACTTTTAGTTTCAAAAACGATTCTGTTGTTTGGATAACTTAAAATGGAAGCTAAGCAATGAGCAGTGGCAAGGGTAGCATGCCCACATAAATCCATTTCTATTTCGGGAGTAAACCATCTTAGGTGAATGGTGTCGCCATTATCAATGAAGAAAGCGGTTTCTGCTACAGCATTTTCACGGGCTATTTTTAAAAGAACTTCATCAGGCAGCCAATTTTTCAATGGGACAACACACGCAGGATTTCCATGGAAAATTTCTTCTGTAAATGCATCTATTTGATATAATTCTAACTTCATGATTGAGAAAATTTAGGTTTGTAATATGGAGTCTTATAATAATATTTGTTGGATGTTGAGCTTTACTATTGTTTTTGCTTTTTAAACACAGTGAAGCCATCTGAAGATTCTTCTTTTTCTGTTGTTTTTAAAGAGAAAAGAGGGTGTTTATTCAGTAATTTTAGGGTAGGCGATTCAAATTTCCAGTTCATACTTTTATCCAGAAAATAAAAAATACGACCATCATTGATTTTAATTTCAAAAAAATAATTTGGAAATTTATTCAAAGTATTTCTTACAGGCATATAGGTGATTTCTTCTATTTGCTCAGCAGAATAATGATGTTCATTGATGATAAAGCTGTTATCAGTAAGAAAGACATTCGCTGGAGGAAGATTTTTTTCGAGCATCCGATATTCTGATAAACAGACAAGTGGGAAAAAAGTGAAACAGAGAATGGTAGGAAAAATTAAGGTAATGGGATCTTCTTCTTGTGTACTTAAAAAATAACATACTATTGTTACGACATGAACAAGAATAATAATTGTTCCATACCTGTAAAAGAAGAACTCGAAATAACTGGGGTTTAATTTTTTCACGAATAATAGTGTTTGGTTTTCCCTGCCATACAGGCAGAAAATGTATTTTGTTGTATAAAAATACAAAAGTTTATATTAATATTTATACCGATGCTTTTCAGTATTGTAAATCGTTTAAGCTCTTTTGTATATTATTTTGAAAGAATGATGGGAAACTGCTTTGAAAGGGTATGAATTTTTTCTAATGATCGGTTTATACACAAAATATCGCCACTTGTTTAAAGTGGCGATATCTTATTTTTTTAACGAAGACAGTATTGCCTTAATCCGTTTAATGAAAAAAATACAATATTAGGCTCCTGCCTCTTCGTCGGTAAAAATCTGAATCCCGTCTTTCTTTTTAATTAACTGAAGCGGGTATAGTTTCGGATTGTATTCTCCATTTAAAACTTCGTTCAGAGCATGCTTTTTAGAGGTACCGAATGTAACGATCAAAATGTTGTCGGCTTTATTGATAATAGGTTCTGTCAGAGTAATCCTGAACATTTCCTGAGGTTTCAAATAATAAGCTGCAACCCATTTTTCTTTTTCATCCAGTACTGCTTCTCCTGGAAATAAGGAAGCGGTATGACCATCGTCACCCATTCCTAAAAGGATAAAATCGAAAACACCTTCTTCACCTAATACATTTCTGATTTGTGCTTCATATTCTTTAGCATAATCTTCAGGATCAATTCCGTCCTTATACATAGGGAAAATCTGATCTTTATTGACAGGAACTTTATTTAAAAGTGTTTCCAGAGTCATTTTAAAATTACTCTTTTCATCATCAAGAGCAACCCATCTTTCATCTACCCAGAAAAAATAAACTTTGTTCCAATCTATTTTATCTGCATATTCTGAAGTCGCCAATAAGCTGAAAATGGCTTTCGGAGAAGAACCACCGCTTATCGCTACTACAAATTTTCCGTTTTTTTGAATAGATTGTTCGGAAAGCTCAACGAAAGTATCTGCTGCTTTTTTATATAAAGTATCGAGCGTATTAAATATTGTAATATCCATTTTTATTTCTTAATTAAATAGTTAAACCCACTGATGCCCTTGTCTTTCAACCAAAGCATTGCTGTCATCAGGTCCCCAGCTTCCTGCATCGTAATTTGGGAAAGAAGCATCCTTGGTTGTTTCCCAGGTTTCCTGAATTGTTTTTACAACATCCCAGGCTTCTTCTACCTGATCAGAACGCATAAATAATGTAAGATCACCTACAAGTGCTTCTAATAAAAGAGTTTCATAGGCTTCAGGAGTATCAGTCTGGCAGGCAAAATTATCAAAAATCATTTCTACCGGTTTCAATTCTAATGAAAGTCCCGGTTTCTTTGACATAAACTGCAATCTGATATCCATTTGCGGCTGGATATTAATAATCAGTCGATTAGCTGATAAAAGTGATGTGCT
Source organism: Chryseobacterium sp. Marseille-Q3244 (assembly GCF_940807095.1). NCBI lineage: Bacteria > Pseudomonadati > Bacteroidota > Flavobacteriia > Flavobacteriales > Weeksellaceae > Chryseobacterium > Chryseobacterium sp. Marseille-Q3244. The sequence continues at coordinate 85,979 of NZ_CALNWX010000018.1, forward strand.
TTCTGAAAATGTAGAATGGGGAAGTGGTTTAAACTGAATGGTAATATAAGAATGCTTTTCTTTCATTTTTTTTCCGGTACGAACGTAGAAAGGAACGTTTTCCCATCTTTCGTTATCCAGATAAAACTTAATGGCAGCAAATGTTTCTGTATTGGAATCAGCGGCAATTCCTTCTTCCTGACGATAGCCGTTTACCTTGACTCCATTTACTTTTCCTCTTCCATACTGACCCCGAACTGCATAATGATCTACTTTATCTGAAGAAATTCTGCGAATTGATTTTAAAACATCCACTTTACGATCCCTGATTTCACCAGACTCCAATGAAACAGGTGGCTCCATAGCAACCATACATAGAATTTGTAAAAGATGATTCTGAATCATATCACGTAAAGCACCCGTCTGCTCATAAAAACTGGCTCTTGTCTCTACCCCTACTTCTTCTGCAACAGTAATCTGAACCGATTCTATATGCCTGTGATTCCATAAAGGCTCGAAAATTGAGTTTCCGAATCTGAAGGCTAAAATATTCTGAACGGTTTCTTTCCCTAAATAATGATCGATACGGTAAATCTGTTCTTCCTGAAAGGTTTGGGAAAGAAGATTATTCAATTCTATAGCAGACTCTTTATTGTGACCAAAAGGTTTTTCTATAATAATTCGATCTTTTGCAGGATCTGAAGCGATAGAGGTATTCTTAATATGATTTGAAATAACCGATACGAAATTTGGAGCGATGGAAAGGTAAAATAGCCTGTTCCCTCTCGTTCCGTATACTTTGTCGAAATTTTCTAATTTGTGATACAGTTTTTGGTAAGAATCTTCTTCATCCAACTGATGCTGAAAATAGCTGATGTGTGCCTGAAAACCAGCCCAATCTTCCTTGGTTACAGTTTTTCTGGAAAAACTCTCCAGATTTTCTTTAATATAAGCTCTGAATTTTTCATCCGTATTTTCGGCTCTTCCTAAGGCTAAAATATTAAAGCCTTTGGGCATTCTGCCATCGATATATAAATTATAAAATGCAGGAAAAAGCTTTCTTTTTGCCAAATCTCCTGTTGCACCAAAAATAACAATGGTTGTTGGATGCAGGATTGTGTTGTCGCTCATTTTCCGAATTTAGTTATTTACGTTTTGCCATGAAGTGTGAAAAACTCCTTCTCTGTCAATTCTTTGGTAAGTGTGCGCCCCAAAATAATCACGCTGAGCCTGAAGCAGATTGATCGGTAAAGATTCTGTTGTATAGGCTTCGAAATATCCTAAAGCTGTCTGAATTCCTATGCTTGGAATTCCGTTTGATGCAGCAAAGGAAGCGACTTTTCTTAATGAAGAAATTTTATCTTTTACGATTTCTGAAATCCCTTGATCCAATAGGATATTAGATAAATTCTGATCTTTAGAATAAGCCGAATAGAATTTTTCTAATAAAACAGAACGGATAATACATCCACCTCTCCATATTTTAACAACATCTTTTAACGGAATTTCAAACTGATATTCTTCAGAAGCTTTTACCAATAATGCTAACCCTTGAGCATAGCTGATTAAAGTAGCCAAATACAAGGCTTCACCCACTTCTTTGATGAACACATCTGTATTTTCCGGAGTTGTTATTTCTCCTTTAGGATATAATTGAGAAGCTTTCACTCGCTCATCTTTATAAGCGGATAAAATTCTTGAAGTTACCGCGATATCAATAGTCGGAATAGAAACACCAATTTCCATAGCCTGCTCAGAAGTCCATTTCCCTGTTCCTTTTGCTCCGGCTTTATCCAGAATCTGGTCAACAAGAAAACCATCTGTTAAATCATCTTTTTGCTGGAAAATATCTCTTGTGATTTCAATAAGGAAAGAATTCATTTCACCTTCATTCCATGTTTTGAAAACCTCATAAAGCTGATTGTTGTTTAGATTGGCTCCTTTTCTCAACAAATCGTAAGCTTCGCTGATCAACTGCATGATGGCATATTCGATACCGTTATGAACCATCTTTACGTAGTTTCCTGCAGAACCTTTGCCCATGTAAGCGGTACAAGGTTCACCATTAACTTTTGCTGCAATTAATTCCAACATAGGTTTTAACAGGTTGAAAGCTTCCAAATCTCCACCAGGCATAATACTTGGTCCTCTTCTTGCGCCTTGCTCTCCTCCTGAGACGCCCATTCCCATAAAATGAAGGTTTTTAGAAGCGAGATCAGCAATGCGTCTTTCGGTATCTTTGAAATAAGAATTTCCCGCATCAATTACAATATCTTTTGGGCTGAGAAGGGGTGTAATGCTTTCCAGGACAGCATCTACAGGCTTTCCAGCGGGAACCATTAAAATAATTTTTCTCGGACTATCCAAAACTGATACAAACTCTTCCAAAGAAGCTGTTCCTTTAACTGAAGTTCCCGGAGTTGCTCCTTGATGAAGTTCTCTTACTTTTTCCTCATCCAAATCGAATCCTGCTGTTGAAAAACCGTTATCAGCAATATTATAAAGCAGGTTTCTTCCCATTACTCCGAGACCGATGACCCCGTAATTATACTTTTCCATTCTTATCTTATTTAAGATTTATTTTATTTTTACAGGTCAAATTTACGGAAATGCATAGCAGTAAAAAAAATATCCGAAATTTTCTTTCAATCATTACAGTAGTTATCATCAACTGAAAAATGGGTAAACAGTGAAAATACATTCATATAATAATTTATACCAGCCATTCATATTTATTCTTTTTTGAAAGAATAAATA